>CAZGAZ010000025.1:0-40237 GCA_964523835.1 uncultured Ruminococcus sp. | reverse complement strand
ACCTTTTCATAGCCCCGTTGGTGCCTTTCGCAGAAAGGCGGTTTATAAAAATGATGATAAAATTTATAAAAGGCGACCTGTTCGGAGCGGATGAGGATTATTTTCTTGCCCACTGTATTTCGGCGGACTTTGCTCTGGGCGCAGGGATTGCAAAGGCGTTTAATGAAAAATTTGATATGCGTGCAAGGCTGCGGCAGGCTTACGGCGGCATGGAGCGGGAAAAGCTTGTTGGCAGGGCGCTTATGATAGGCAGAGTTTTCAATCTGGTGAGCAAGGAAAGATATTTCAACAAGCCCGCATACAGCTCTCTGCAAAGCTGTCTGGAGGATATGCGGCGGATAATGGAGGAAAACGGAATTACAAAGCTTGCCATGCCCAGGATAGGCTGCGGATTGGACAAGCTAAGCTGGGAAAAAGTGGAAGAGATCTTAGAAACAGTATTTGAGGAAACGGAAGCCGAAATATTGGTATACAGCTTGGAATAATTTATTATTCGGCTTTTGCGCTTCAGAGGGCATTTATGTCCTGCACATTATCTGCAAGCTCCGCAGGTATCACCGCAAATAAATACAGCGTTTTAACATCATCGGTATATCCCCCTATAATATCATAAGCAAACAATATCTCCCCCTCAGACACAGAAGCTCCATAAAATACACAATCACTGCTGCCCGAATTAAGAAAAACCGTTTTTACCGCAACAACGTTTTTCTCAAAATCAACATTCTCCCCATATTCCGAGATCATCTCTTCAATACCATCATTTTCGTAGACATTATATTTTTTCCCGTCCTCCGAAAAAATCTCATCTGCCCCGCCGCAGGACTCCACAAACTCTGTAAACTCATCAACGCTGCGAATGATCTTCACTGTCCCATACATATCATCATTAGGATATTGGCTTGCTTTAACAGCCATTCTATGCTCGGTAAATTGAGGCACTTTTTCGGTTTGCACCGTATCGGCATTTTCTGCAAGCTCCGCAGGTATAGCTGCAAATAAATACAGAGTTGCAACATCACAGGTCATCACATCTTCTCCCGTAAGCCCATAGACAAACCATATCTCGCCCTTATAAACAGACGTTCCGTAAAAATCAAAACCATAGCTGCCCGAAGAAAGAAAAATCGTTTTTACAGCCACAACATTTTTCTCAAAATCAATATTCTCCCCATATTCCGCAGCCTCATCCGCATTGCCGCATGACTCCCCGAATGCCGCAAGCTCATCAAGGCTGCAAATGTATTTTACTGTTCCGTACTTATCATAGTCGGGGCACAGACTTGTTTTAAAAGCCATTATCTGCTCGGGATATTGGGCGTTTTCTCCGTCTTTTACCGTACCGAAATTCTTCACAAGCTCCTTCGGTATCATCGAAAACATAAACAGCGACGTTTTATCATACTCATCATCGGACACGGAATGCCCCCGATTTAAGATCGTATAATTAAAAACTACCTCTCCGTTTTCCGCCTTGCCGCCGTGAAAGGATTCAAATTCGTTGATATAAAGGAATACTATGTCCGCCGCAACAGCATACCTGTCAAAATCCACCTTTTCTCCGAACTCTTTCAGCTGCTCTTTTTCCTCGGAAATCCTGTAAATTTCCGCAAAGCTTTCCAGTTCCTTAAAGCTTCTTATTATCTTCACCCCATACATATCCTGCTCATATGTATCCAAAGCGGTAAACGCCATTGTCTGCTCGGGGTATTGAAGCTTTTTTTCAACAACCATCGAATCGGAAATTTCCACCAGACTCGCAGGTATCCTTGCAAACATAAACAGCGCCGCCTCATCATCGGTCATACCGTGCTTATTATCTATAAGCTCATACTCAAAAATAACCTCTCCGTTTTCCACCGTAGTATAATAGAAATCGAAATCATATCCCCCGGAAGAAAGGAACACGATATCCGCCGCAATAACGTTTTTGTCAAAATCTATCTCTTTCCCGAACTCTGTCAGATGCTCTTTCCAATCGGGAATTTCGTATATTTCCGTAAAGCTTTCCAGTTCCTCGGGACTTCTTATTATCTTCACTCCGTACATATCCCTATCACGGTATGAATTTGAGGTTTTAAACGCCGTTACACACTCCATATATTTAGTATCGGCCGTGGCTGTGCTTTCGGTAATCTCCGTCTTTGACACGCTTTCTTCTGCCGTTATATCCTCCGAAGCAGTTTCTTCACTTGCGGGATTTTCTGTAATTGCCGCACTCTCCGTCATATTTTCGCCGCCCCCTGCGCATCCCGTAAGCATTAAAGCAGCCGCCAAAATCATCACGCAAACTAATGCAAACTTCCTCATACCGTACACTCTCCCGACATCATTCAAAGCCTCTTACTTTTCCTTGAAGGCCTTAACTATCAGATACACTATCCCCCCTATGATCAGCACCGCCCCGCATACAATAAAGGGAATAAATTTCAGGCTATCCTCCGTTAAAAAATCCATTATTCCCTCACCAGCACCTTTACAATTTCCCCTATGAAAGCCTTGTGAGGGTCGCCGTTATACCAGTGCTGCTCGCTCTCCGTCAACGCCGACAGATCAAGAGTTTGAGAGTAAAGCTTCTTGCAGATGAATATCATATCCGCCTCTTCAAAAGCTGCCATACCCTCGGTAAACAGGGGCGTTATTCCCGCCTCCTTTGCCTTGTCGCAGTCCCTGCCCGAATGAGAACCGCAGAATTTAAGCGCTTCTCTGTATTTTTCATCAAAAAAGCTCACTGTGAACAGTTCGTTTTTCTCCATATATCCGAATGTATGCCTTGTGGGGCGTATCACCGTTTCCATAACGTTTTTACCCCACATTACCCCCATAAATCCCCATGAAGCGGTCATGGTGTTGTAACCGTCACTGTCCCCCGCCGTCACCAGAAACCACTCCCTGCCGATCTTGTCAAAGGGGTTAAATGATAATTCACTTATATTTATTTCTTTAAATGACATAATAAATTCTCCTTGTAAAATATTTTTATATTATTCTCCCCGCCAAAGACGGGGAGAATTTACAATATTGACTGTGCAGCTTATCTGTACTGCTCGTTAAGATAAATGGACACTCTCGACTGTATTACCGAGGCTGTTTCGTCCGCAGACTTAGATCCCGAGAAATACAGATCGGATTCTTCCTTGATAATTTTGTTAATGTTTTCATCATATTTGTTCACCTTTGTAATGCTCTTTAAATAGTCCTTCATGAAGTTCACATCTTCCTCGGTCATGACAGTGACCTTTACTTCTGTACCGTTTATCCACCAGGTATAATCCTCCAGCTGTACATTGCCCTCGTTGTCAATATATTTGCGGGGCTTTGTTGCCTGAATGGCAAGCTTGTCAAGATTTTCCGAGTAAACAGGGAATCCGTTTCCGTCGGAGGAGTAAACTATCTCTCCCGAAATATCCTCCTTAGGCTCTGCGTCGCCCCAGTTGGGTATGCCCCCCTCGGTGACAGTGCCCTTTACAATGTCCATGATAAATTCCCATGCGCCCTCTTTGAACGTGGACTTATTGGATATGGCAAACTGTGTGCCCAGCCTCAGCATACCCGCTCCCGAGCCGTCGTCGGCAGCTCCGGGGAAATTGGTGAAGGTAATATCCTCTCCCTTGAAGTAGGCTTGTTTTGTTCTGTTGAAGCTGTCAAAATCGTAAATATATTCGCTCTCCAGCAGCGCTCTGCCGTCAACGCAGGCGGTCTGCATTTCCTCCCAGTAGTTGGGATTATCATTGTAAAGCTTGTCGTAATCTATCTCCGTGGGATATTCCTTTGCCTCCTCCAGTATGGCTTTGAATTCGGGAGAATCAAAGGAGCAGGAAGCATTCTTGTAATCCACTAAATTATTGTAGGAAACCGCCGTTGTCAGGAAATCCAGAGCTGTCATGGTATCGCTTGTCAGAACAGCCTCGGGTTCAAGCTGCGCAAGATAGCCTTTTGCCTCCTCCATAGTCATAGAAGTCTTGTCTCCGATGACCGACTTTTTGCCCACATATGTGCTAACATTAAAGCTGTCGCAAATGGAATAGAGCTTGCCGTTGGTTTCAAGCGCCGTCAGCACATTTGGGAGGAAGCTTTCCTTGGAAACGCTGTCATCCTTTTCCATAAGCTCGTACATATCCGTAAACAAGCCCTTAGCCGCATAGCTGTCATAGGGCATCTGGGAATTTATCTGCAAAATATCGGGAACCTTACCCGCCAGTATCTCATTGTTGAATTTGGTCAGGGCAGCTTCCCAGTCGCTGGTGTCATTATTTTCCTGATAGCTTGTAACGGAAATAACATACTCCTCATTTTCCTTGTTGAATTTTGCCACCTTTGAGCGAACGTTCCAGTCCATGTAGAAGCAGCCCAAAGAAAGTACCTTCTTTTCCTTTACCTCAGTCGGATCAATCGGCTGCACAAGGCTCATGACCTGTGTATATACGCCGTCGACTCTCGAATATCCTGTGAGGATAAACGAACCGTCATCATTTACCGCAAATTCATTTATATTGCTGTTGTCAACGCCGATGTTCAGCAGATTTATCACCTGCTCGGTCTCCAGCGTGTCCGCCCTTACGCCGCTTATGCCTGTGTCTCCCGAATAGTAGCAAAGATAATCGCCGCTGCCGCCGTAGGTCTGTCCGCCCATATTGTTGGCGCTCATCTCGTATTCCTTGCCGAAGCCCTTGGCTTCTATATCAATTTCCTTTATGATATATTTTGAAGTTTCACCCGAATAATCATATATCGCTACTGCGGGAACACCCGAATTGGTCATAAACATACCGTTCGACCATGAATTGTCGGTGTTGATCCTTTCCGTATCAAAGATCTTGTTCCCCAGGCTGTCGCAAACTCTTACAACGCTGTACAGATTAAGGATAAAATTGCCGTCCTTATCTATCAGCACATTCTGAAGCCACATTTCATTCTGCTGTTCTTCCTCGGTAACAAGGGTCTGGGCGTCAACCCGTGAAATCTCGCTGCCGTCCGGAGCGAATTTGCAGATAAATGACTTTTCGTCATACTCCCCCGTGTCCTCATGATAGGCGGATTCATAAGTCAGCACAACGATATTGCCCTCATCATCCACCATTATACCGCTGGATACCCCGCCGTACTGATTCGGGTCTGTGGGGTGAAAAATGGGAATAGTCATTTTAATAGTACCCGTTTCATCGAACTCCACAATGTCCGTGGAATACAGGTAGACCATATCGTCCCCCTCGCCCTTGGTTTCCGAGGTAAACTTGGTGCCGTAATACTTGCCGTTTTTGCAAACAACGCTGCCAATATTGTCAATGGGCACATCCGTCACCTTATAGGCAAGAGTTTTCATGGCCTCCGCCTGGTTAACCACAGCGTTTTTCGTGTCGCCCTCCTTAGGTCCTCCGCAGCCTGTCAGAGCGCCGCTTACGGAAAAGATCATCAGCCCAGCGGTAAGCATACAAGCCGCACGGGATCTTTTTTTGCGCTTGATTCTCATTTTTAAAACCGTCCTTTCTTATTCTATTAACGGAACACCGATAATATTTTATTTACATGCCCTCCCGAAACCGAATATGTCGGGAAATAAGCCGTCATCACGAAGTTCCTTTTTATGCATTAACATTATAACACACTTTTCCGAAAAAATCTATAGGTAAATCCAATCTGTAATAATTTGTAACCATTTAGTGTTAAAATACCGTTTTATACCGTTTCGTTTTGTATATTTTAACTTTTTTCAGCGGCATTTTTTTATCTGTTTTATGGATATTGTCCTTTCCATTCACGCCGCAGGCGTTGGAATCTTGTTCACAGAAATTTAACATAAAAATTTTGCCAAAACCTATTGACATTTCGGGAAAAATGTTGTATAATAAAAAAGCACTGTGAAACACAAAGGTCATGTTAAATATCTGCTGCTTTAGCTCAGTTGGTAGAGCACATCCTTGGTAAGGATGAGGTCGCCGGTTCAAATCCGGCAAGCAGCTCCAGATTACCCCACAAACTTAACGGTTTGTGGGGTTTCTGTTTATCTGGCTGCATTTTTGCCGATCAGCCCTTTGGTATAAAATCTTTATGAGATAAATCTGTTCGTCGTCAATATTATAATATTATATCCAAAAATACCTTATGACAAGCAAATCTGCCGCCCCCTTTTCACAAAAAGAGCGGCAGCATTCTCATAAAACAAAGCCTCTTATTCAATGGTAAGAACGGTATATTCCTTATCCTCCACAGCCTTTTTAAGAGCAGCGTCATCGGCCTTTGTCAGCGTAACAATTGCTGTTCCCGCCTCGTGGCTGACCTCGGCGCTCTCCACAAAATCCAGCGCCTCCAGAGCCTTTTTAACGGTAGCCTCGCAGTGTCCGCACATCATGCCTTCGATTTTCATAGTCTTAGTCATAGTCTTTTTCTCCTTTTTGTTTTTAGATTTTATTTTCCTATCCCTTTTGGGGTTATGGATATCAATTAAATTGAGCCGCAGCGCATTTGTGACCACGCAGAAGCTGGAAAGGCTCATGGCAGCCGCCGCAAACATAGGGTTCAGCTGAATGCCGAAAATCGGTATCCATACCCCTGCCGCCAGCGGAATGCCCACCGCATTGTAGAAAAACGCCCAGAATAAATTCTGATGAATATTCCGCAGCGCCGCACGGCTCAGGCGTATCGCCGCAGGAACATCGGACAGCCTGCTTTTCATCAGCACCACGTCCGCAGCGTCTATGGCAATATCCGTGCCTGCGCCTATGGCGATTCCCGTGTCCGCCCTCGTTAGCGCAGGAGCGTCGTTTATGCCGTCACCCACCATTGCAACACAGCCCTGTTCCTTAAAACGCCTTACCACGCTTTCCTTGCCGTCGGGCAGCACCCCCGCTATTACCTCGTCGACCCCCGCTTTTTTCCCGATAGCCGCCGCAGTCCGCTCATTGTCCCCCGTGAGCATTATCACCTTCAGCCCCATATTTTTAAGCTCCTCTACCGCCTTGGGGCTGTCCTCCTTAATAACGTCGGCAACCGCAATTATCCCTAAAAGCTTACCGCCCTTTGCAAAAAGCAGGGGGGTTTTTCCCTCTCCCGACAAACTGTCGGTCACACCCCTGACCTTTTCATCAAGAGATGTTTTCGATTCAATAAACCGAACGCTGCCACCCGAATAGCTTTCCCCGTCAATTTCTGCCGTAAGCCCGTTACCGGGCAGCGCCGTGAAATTTTTCGCCTCGGGGCAGGAAATTTTCATCTCCTCCGCCCTTGCGATTATAGCCCTCGCAAGAGGATGTTCGCTCTGCCTTTCAAGACCGCAGGCGGTTCTCAGCAGACTTTCTTCACTCTCCCCGTTCAAAGGGATAATGTCGGTAACTTTCGGTTCACCCAAGGTTATCGTACCTGTTTTGTCCAGCAGAACAATCTCGGTTTTCCCCGTCTGCTCCAGTGAAGCGGCGGTTTTAAAGAGAATACCGTTTTTCGCTCCAATGCCGTTGCCAACCATAATCGCCACGGGAGTTGCCAGACCCAGAGCGCAGGGGCAGCTGATAACAAGCACGGAAATTCCCCTTGCCAGCGCAAACCCCGCAGTCTGGCCGCAAAGCAGCCACACAGCAATGGTAACCAATGCAATGGCAATGACCGTGGGCACGAATATCCCCGAGACCTTATCCGCCGCCTTTGCCACAGGAGCTTTTGTAGCGGCAGCGTCGCTTACCATGCGTATGATCTTTGACAGCGCCGTGTCCTCACCCACATTCACAGCCTTGCATTTCAAAAAGCCCGATTGATTTATCGTAGCCGCCGTAACGCTGTCCCCCGGCTCTTTATCCGCAGGAATGCTCTCGCCGGTTATCGCAGCCTCGTTCACAGCGCTGCTGCCCTCGGTAACGACTCCGTCCGCAGGAATGCTCTCCCCCGGGCGCACCAGGAAAATATCCCCCGCCATGACCTCAGCCGCAGGAATGGTCACTTCCTTGCCCTCACGTATAACACAGGCGGTTTTCGGAGCAAGCTTCATCAGTCCTTTAAGTGCGTCCGTGGTCTTTCCCTTGCTTCTTGCCTCAAGGGTCTTGCCAACGGTGATAAGGGTCAGGATAGTTCCTGCCGATTCAAAGTAAAACTCGTCCATAAGCGTCATTACACGCTCATGATCTCCTGCCGCCTGCGCTCCCGTCATCATAAAAAGCGCATAGGTGCTGTACACAAATGCAGCGGAAGCGCCCAGAGCCACCAAAGTGTCCATATTCGGAGACTTGTGAACAAGCCCCTTGAATCCGCTTATAAAAAATTTCTGATTTATAACCATTATAACAACAGTTAACAGCAGCTGCAAAAGTCCCATGGCAACGTGATTTTCACCCAAAGCGGACGGTATGGGAAAGTCCCACATCATCGCCCCCATGGAAAAATACATCAGAACAGCCAGAAACCCAAGCGACCATATAAGCCGCCTTTTCAGCACAGGAGTTTCCCTGTCCGTAAGTTCTTCTGCACTCTCGCTTTTCGCAGCCGCCCCCTTGACCGAAGCCCCGTAGCCCGCAGCCACCACCGCCGCAATAATATCTCCCTCCGCAGCGTCCCCCTCAACGCCCATAGAGTTTGTCAAAAGGCTCACCGAACAGGAGCTTACCCCCTTTACACCCGAAACCGCCTTTTCCACCCTTGCGCTGCACGCCGCACAGCTCATGCCCGTTACATTAAACTGTCTCAAAAGATCACTTCCTTAATTGGTTCAACATTACCTCATTACTGATTCGACAACACTATCGAATCCTGCCTCTTGCCTCCTGCCTCTGTTAGCGCATAAGCCTGCCCAGTGTGTCCACAAGCTCGTCAACGACATCTTCATTGCCCGCCTTTATATTATCCGCAACACAAGTGCGGATATGCTCGGAAAGCAGCTGCTTGTTGAATGCATTTAACGCCGCACTTACCGCCGCCGCCTGAATAAGGATATCCGTGCAATAGGCGTTATTTTCCACCATGCCCCGAATACCCCTCACCTGTCCTTCAATACGCTTGAGCCTGTTGATAAGCTGCTTCTGCTCCTTTTCCGAGCGTTCCTTTGTTTTTTTACAGTGTTCACATTTTTCCATTTTTCTGTTTTTCTCCTTTTGGGTAATAATTTTTTATCCTTTTAATTAATGGCTTTTGATAAACTGCCGGTAGATTTTCATGTCTCCCGATTAGTTATTACATTTATATTATATACCCCCACGGGGTATTTTTTATCAACTTACAGTGAATTTTTTGTAAACATTTTATTAATCTAAAAACAAAACTTTTTAAAGCATACTCCGTGAAAACCTTAATTGACATTTTCGGTACATTATGGTATAATTATCTATGTAAAAAGAGAAGCGGACGAAATAACATTGTCAAATGACGAGGACGGAGTTGCCTTGTGGCTTGAAAAAAATGTTCTTATGAACGTGAAATAAAGGTAAAATTAAAAGGAGTGTGCAATATGAATATCCGCAAAATGACAATAACCGATTATGATAAGGTCTATGCCCTGTGGCTTTCCTGCAAAGGAATGGGGCTTAACGACGTTGACGATTCCCGTGAGGGCATAAGCCGTTTTCTTGACCGCAACCCCGCCACCTGCTTTGTCTGTGAAAACGAATTATCGGAAATTATCGGCGTTATCATGGCAGGAAGTGACGGCAGGCGGGGCTATATCTACCACACCGCCGTAAGGGAGGACTGCCGCAGGCAGGGCATTGCCGCAAAGCTTGTTGACAGTGTTATGGCGGCGTTTGGGGGTCTGGGCATAAGCAAAACCGCCCTGGTCGTCTTTGAGAGGAACAAGACGGGTAATGATTTCTGGGAAAGTATGGGCTTTGAAAAGCGGACGGATATTGTCTACCGCAACCGTGCCCTGAAAAACATTACAAGGTACGATACATAAAAAGCTACTGTATATTGAACTCACAGGCAGCGTAAAATTCATTCCGTAATATCTCAAAGTCCTTTATTAATCTGTAATGACCCTTGGGTAATTTTCCGTATGCATATTCCCAATCAATTTGTTTTTTGGCGGAAGAACCTTCATCAAGATAATATCCTACCGCAGGAAAGGTTATATCGGCATTTCCTTCTATAAATTTGAGTTCAAACCACTCGCCGTCAATATTTTTTTCCAGACTGTACCACGTACCGTAATACGCCGTTGTATCACCGAGGTTTGTAATTTCCAGCTCGATCCCCGTTTCCGAAACTTGCTTTACTACCATAGCTACGCTCTTTTCGGTTTCAATCTGCAATGAGCTTTTCCCGCCTATATCTGCCGCAGGTTCACACCCCGAAAAAATGAGAACAGCTGTAATTAAAAGTATAACTATTTTTAATTTTATAAGTATAATTCCTTTTAACTTGCTGCAATCGAATATATTCTGCCGTAGATAAAACATTTTGTTCAAGGCAGCCTCAGAAAGCAGCAGCTATTCTGTGTCCACTGAAGCAGGCAATAATGTTATTGGCTTATTGATACACTTTAAAGTCATCAGTATACTGTTTACATATCTCAATATATCAATTTCTTTTTTCTTCAAAAAAGCCAATTGATAACACCTTTCGCCTATTAACTCATTAAGTTTATTCATAATTTGATATTTACGCATACTTTGAAATCTCGTCCGAAACTTTGCGGATTTATCCATACCGAGCATATATCTCAATATACCAATTCCCGCCTTCTTCAAAAAAAAGCAATGCACGAAAATATTTATCTGTCAACTCATTAAATTGGGCCAAGTAATCCTGCATTGAAATACTATAATTTACAATCCCGGCAGATGATTTCCATTGCAATACTTTGCCATGCTCGGAATAATATCGGAACGTTTTATCCGCACCGTTCTCGCTGTCATAAATAATGTTACAGTCAAATATGCTGTTGGCAATACTATAAATGTCAGTGCTGTCATTGACCCCTGTCAGCCTTATCCTTATGCCGCTTACATCCCTTCCCTGTGAACATACATATTCAATCTGTGCATCATCAGATAAATGATATTCTTCACGTATATTTGCTAACTCTTCCTGTGAAAGTTCACTTTTGGTTTTCATGGAACAATAGTCCAACATGTTATGGATAATGTAAACATTAATCAGCAAAAAACCTGCAAGGACAAGTCCTGTTAATAAAAAATCTTTTTTCTTACTTGTATCTATATCTCTCCAACGCATAAATATTCACCTCAAACATAAAAATATTTTGCTGATCCTGCTTAGTGCAGCGCATACATATCCTCATCGGATATTGTTGGAATAAATTCAGAATAGATATTATCATCCAATTCCATAGCTTTAAAACTCCTTTTCATTATTTACACCAACAGCTTTGCCCCGAAAACCGAAGCAAAGCTGTATAAATCAGGCCTCAGGCCCTCATATCCTTTTCATAATCCGCATCGGAAAACGCCAGCTTCTCAAACTCCTCCAAGCAAACAGGCTTCGAGTAGAAGAACCCCTGCGCCACATCGCAGCCGCACATCTCCAGAAATTCCGCCTGTTCACGAGTCTCAACGCCCTCCGCAACCATGTCAAGCCCTATGTCCTTGGACATGGAAATGGTGTGGGAAATTATCTTCTTCCCCCTGTCTGAAAGCATAAACTCGCTGAAGAAATCACGGTCTATCTTGATAACGTCAAAGGGGGTGTTTTTGAGCATATTAAGGGAAGAATACCCCGAACCGAAATCGTCCATCAGCAGCATATAGCCCCGCTCTTTAAGCTTCTTTATTGCAGCCGCATCTCCCGCATTTTCCAGTGATTCGGTTATCTCCGTTTCCAGCAGATTCTTAGGAATATCATATTTTTCAATAAGTCCGTCCAGAACGTCAATGAATTTATCGTCCACCAGATGAACCCGTGAAATATTTACCGAAATGGGAATGGGCGTGTATCCCAGGTCTATCCACCTGCGCAGCGCCTTGCACGCCTGCTCCCAAATGTATTCATCCAGCATTGTAATAAAGCCGTCCGCCTCAAAAACGGGGATAAACTCCGCAGGGGAAAGCATACCCCTTTCCGGGTGAATCCACCGCACCAGCGCTTCAGCCCCCACTATCCCCGCAGTGCTTATGCTGTACTTGGGCTGAAGGAACATGGTAAATTCCTCATTTTCCAAAGCATAATACATTCTGTCCTCAATAAATTTACGGCTGATGAGCTTGTTTTCCTGAGCGTCATTGTAATAGCAAACGTTGGTCAGAGCGTTGCCCTTGATACTCTGCCTTGCCATAGCCGCCCTGTCACCCTGTTTGCGCAAGGACAAGGTTCTGTCGGTTATAATATTTATTCCGAATACAAGCTTGTAGTTAATGTTCTGATAATGCCCCAGCCTGTCGTTTATCTTTTCAACAAGCTCCTCAATCTCGGATATATCGTCATAGGATACAGCTATCATGAACACATCTGCCGAAAGCCGTAAGCAGACCTGCCTCTCATTGCATATGGTCGCCATACCGTTCACAATAAAGTTCAGTATTTCCGTGCCCTTTTCCTCACCGTAATCGGTGTTGATGAGCTTGAATTTTTCAATGTCAAACTGCACAATGGCCGATTTGCGGCTTTCATCCGCAACTATCGCCTGCGCACGGCTTGCAAACACCCTTGGGTGCTTGTCGTTGGTAAAGCTGTCTATAATGGTTTTATTCAGCATTTCCGCATGATTCATAATGCGCAGATGTCCCACAATGCAGCGGGCACGCAGCTCCTCGTCCCTGTCGACCGCTATCGTTAATATGAGCCAGCTGTATTCTGTCGTGTTATCTTCCGTATTTTCCGATAAATTTGCACGGAAGCTTATCCCATACCTGCTTTCGTAAATGGGGTTGTTTTTTGAACCCAGCAGGTCTCTGCAAAACGCCGTGATCACTGCTCCGTCAGATTCATGTATACGCCTGTTGTAACAAAACTGCTCCAGCGGATTGGATTTTTCATCAACAAGGGCAGCCATTCTCCCCGTAGACCTAACATCATAGCTGTCGTCGCTGAAATCCACCGAGAATGCACACATATCCTCAGCCTGATTTATTATTTCGCTTATCGCACTAAAAACACTCTTTCCCATAATCTATCGACCTCCGGTCTGCCGTAAAAGAAACCCGAAAACGTTACCGCCCTTTCCGTCCGCTTTTCTCAATGTTTTTTCATGTCCTCAAAAAAGGCATATACCGAACATTCCGACCCTACTGCAAAATAAATCAAAAGCAATATGTAACGCATTACTATGCTAAATCGCTTTATCGGTATTTCCTTAAATGCAAATGAATCGCTTTATATAATTATAACATAATGTTTTGCAAATTACAAGAGTTTTTGGTAAAAAGTTATAAAAGTTCATAATTCAAATACTTTTAAACGACTTATCAATTATTTTATGAACATTGTCAACTCAGATTTACGCACATTATCAATTCAAACATATTATACTGAACTTCTGCTTAAATTTATCAAATATTAATGTACCAGACTGCCTATCAAGCTTTAATTTGCAGCTCACATTCCAAAACATGCAAACACAAAAAAGGCTTCCCGAAAAAAATCGGAAAGCCTTTTGATCAATCAAATACCGCATATCGGTGAACGGAAACAATTTCCCGAACACATCATCAATTCAAGTAAACACTTAACCCATATCGGAAAGCTTGATACCCTTGGCGTCAACATTTCCGTCATAGTCCTTGCCGCCCTTGGAAGCGTCAGCCTCGATAGCCTTTGCCATTTTCTCGATCTCGCTCAGATCAAAGCCGAAGTTACCACCCAGCTTAGGCGCAGGCTTGGGCTTTGCCTGTGTTGCTGCCGCATGAGCTGCGGGAGCAGGAGTAGGCGCAGGTGTGGGAGTTGCCGCAGGCTTGGGAGCAGGAGCCGGAGCAGGAGTTGCCGCTCTTGCAGGTGCGGGCGCAGGCGTGGGAACAGCCGCTCTTGCAGGTGCGGGTGCAGGCGTGGGAATAGCCGCCCTGGGTGCAGACTTGGGAGCTGCAGGAGCAGGTGCGGGCGCAGGAGCTGCCGGAGCAACGCTCTTAGGAGGCGTAAAGGTAGGAATTCCGTCCTTCTTGAGAGTATCCTGCGTATTTGCAAGCAGCGTCGCAGTTTCGGAAATTCTGGAAATGCTGTCTGTGATATTCTGCTTGGAGATCTGCTCAAGCATAGACTTGATAGATTTTACCTGCTCGTCTATCTCTGCGATCTCTTCCAGAACAACAGCCTTCATATTGTTGGCGGCAGTGCGCATTTCGGCAGCCTTGCCCTCTGCGTCGCTGACCATCTTTGTGGACTTGTCCTCAGCCTCTGCAAGTACCTTGGAAGCCTTTTCATCTGCGGATTTAACGATAGTGGAAGCCTTGCTGTTGGCGTCATCGACAACCTGATTAGCCAGTTTCTTGGCGTCCTCATCCATTTTACGGGCATTTTCCTTAGCCTGGGTAACGATAGTGCTTGCAGTTCTCTGAGCCTCAACGAATACGTTGGTAAGGTCCATAGCGCTATTATCCACAGAGGAAGCCGCAGCAGCCTTGTTCTTGGCGTCTACAAGCTCGTTCTCCAGATCGGAAATATGCTTTTTAAGCTCTTCGATCTCCTTATCCTTTGCAGCGGATTCATCCTCGCAGGATTTGAGCTGCATTTTAAGGGATTCATTGTTGGTCTGAAGCTCGGTCAGCTTTGCCTTGTCAGCTTCGAGCAGCTGCTCATACTTCTCCCTGACCTCCTTATCACCGGTACCGCTGGTCTCCAAAAGAGCCTTCTTTTCGTTAAGCTCGTTTTCGAGAGTGTATATCTGGGTGTTGAGCTTATCTACATATGTAAGTACATCCTTTTTATCAAATCCGCCGAAACTCACCGTTTTAAGATAACCTATTCCGTCCATGATTAATACCTCCAAATTTCTTAATTACAACGAACAGAATACCCTGCCGCGCAACCGTCCGCCTCATATATTACTATTATAACACAATGTTCAAAATACGGCAACCAATTTTCGCAAAAAAATTTGCATAAACTTACAGACTATTTTTTGTGAAATTAGTACAACACGCCCCTAAACCCTCTACACATACAATGCAATTTACACAAAATTATCACATTTCTGCGGTTTCGGGAAATGCCCATAAAAATGCTATAACAGTTCACTGTTATATATTATAACACACTTTTCTCCGAAAATCAATACTTTTTAAACAACAAACTTACAAAATTACAAGTGAAATTTTGGCAATTTTCACAAATAGATGTTTTTGGAAATAATTTATCTAAATTTCATGCAATTTAATGGATAAAATCCATTATTTCCTGAATTTTTTATTAACAATATATTCAGGCTTTACGAACAAACGAAGAAGCCGAGGATATTTTTCCCCGTTGCACATAACATATGAGGAAACGGCAACATACAAAAGCCAGAGCAGCAATATACCGCCGCAAAGCAAAAGTCCCGTGTCCCTGTCCTCTCTCATATTGCTGTTGTATTCATCAAGGGAAATATACAACGTGCCGCCGCAGGAAAGCTCATATATCCTATACTCCCCCTCCGATGTTTTATCCGAGGGCAGATAGAGAGCCTCAAATTCCTTTTCCTCCCTCACATTCTGCAGGAAAGCCTCATATGCGGACGTATCGGGTTCTGTCACCCACAAATAAAATCCGTATTCACAGCCCGACAGCTTTATTTTTATGCAGCGGTTGCCTTCGTCCGCTTCATCAAAATAATATTCGCTTATATGCCCCGTCACAGCTTCAAGCTCTCCCCTGCCGATCTCACGCAGTTCATACAGCACAATCCCGCAAAGCCCCAAAATAAGCAGCCCCATAAACACATATATAAATATAAATTCTCCGGGGTTTGCCACATTGCCGCCGAAAAGCTTTGACTGTTCATCTGTGATAAACTTAGCCTTCGGAGCATACTGAGCCGCTGTCCTTGCGAATTTCCTGCCGTTTTCCGCCATGGAGTCTATTAAAATTATCCGCCGCCCCACAAATATGTACACGTCCTTGCTGTACCTTATTTTTTTGATCTGTGAGTAGCTGTAGCTGCGGCTTATCCCGAATATATCCCGATAAACAAAGCCCTCGGGGGTGTAGTCGATACGCTGATTAACGGTAAGCACCATTAAAAGGCAGGGCAGGCAGAAAAGCCCCGCAATGACCGTAAGCACCGCTCCCGCCTTTGTAATAACGGCAACTATAAATAGTGTCAAAAAGAATATAAGCCCTATCGCACCTATTATTGCAACCAAGGGCGAAAGCGTTACGCTGCCGCACTGCTTGCGTACCTTTTTCTTTGGCATTTTCTACCGCCTCCGTATAATGCTTCTTCTGCCTCTGTCAGCCTACCTTAAAATAGCATATTGCCACATCCGGGCGCAGGCTGCGGATATTTTCCTCCTGTTCGTCTGTAACATTTTCCTCAAATACCGAAACCGTTATATATTCAAGGCTGTCCATATCTGCCACAGCGGAATAAAAATCATCGGGTCTGTCCATAGAATTGCCTATCTCCAGCACACGTACCTTGTCAAGGTCGGCTATAAATCCCACGTCCTCCAATCCCCCGACTTCCAGCCATTCAATATCCATATTCTTAAGGCAATGAGTATTTATGACCTTTGTTAGCCCGCAAAATCCCCCGCCATACGTACTGATACATAACATATGCAGATTTTTCAGCTTTTCTATTCCCGTAATGTCAATAACGCCCTCTGTCTCGTCACAGGATAAATAGAGACCTGTAAGGCAGGGCAGATGTGAGAGCTTTTCAAAATTTTCCGTGTTTATCTCATCGCCGTGCAGAAACACATTGTAGGTGTATTCATCAAATACCCGCTCCCCTATGACGATCGACACGCTGCCCGTCTGAGGCTCTCTGCTATGAGGATATATAAACCGTCCCTCTTCATCAAAGGCGTCCGCCAAGGAAAAGTCTGCCCTTTCGGAATCGGGAGAATCGGCAAAATCCCCGCATATCACAAGGCTTTCGTCATTATCACCGAACTGTTCTCCGAGAGACTTTGCCATATCGGGAAAATTAAAGCTTGCCGCAAGCTCATATCTGTCACTGTCCACTGTACTGTTTATAAGCTCCGCAAAGGCCTTTTCCACTCCAAAGTCAAAGTCATGGGTTTCGTCTGTTTCATATATCTCAAATTTTCCGCCTCCCTCAAAGCCCGTAACATAACCCTCATTGTTGGAATAATAGCCGTTTATCGGGTAAATCCATGCTGACATTCCTATATCGAAAGCCTCATTTCCCACTCTCATTACAGCCATGAGAAGATAATCCGACGTTTCACTGTAGTCGCCCACGCCTATCTGCATATACCCGCCGCTTTCCCTGTCACGGTAAACGCTCACATTAGTGTCCCTCACACCTATGATCTGCTCCCACTCCATAGTCACGGTATTGTATCTGTAGGCCCCTTGAGGACTTTCCCATTCACTCTCATCATTTTTATAAATATGAGATATGAGCATTTCGGGAAAATCGTCTCCGTCAATGTCGGTAAGATACACTCTGCGGCGGTAATAATAATCCGTTTTCCCCTCTGCGATCCTTCTTGCAGACCTTATTGCCCCATTCAGAGCGGTTTCATTCCGATAGGAAAGCTTCTCGTATTTTTCAAGGCTTTGCAGTCCCTCTCCCGGTTCACAGGCGCTTATCCTCGCCCCCCTTTCGCTGCCGAGAATGTAGCTGCCGGTCTCTGTAACGCTGTCGGGAAGATACATCTCCATTATTTTCGTGCTTTCAAATGCGCCAGTGCCTATGCTTTCAGTGCCCGGGTTCAGTTTCGCACTTTCAAGACCGCTGCCGCAAAAGGCATAAGGCTTTATTGCCTTAACATTACCGGGAATGTCTATCTTCTGCAGCTGCAAGCAGCTTTCAAAGGCACTCTCGCCTATTTCCTCCACTGTATCGGGCAAGGCCGCACCCGAAATTCTACAGCCGTAAAAAGCCCTGTCCCCAATTCTTGTAACACCCACTGCAAATTCCGCTTCTCCGGTTCTGCCGCCGGGGTACATGACAAGCGTCTTTCCGTCCGCCGTGTAAATTACTCCATTTACGGAAATGTAATTTTCGCTGTCCCCGCTTATGTAAATGTACTGCAATTCTTTGGTATTATTTATCATTTTTGCCGAAACATTCTCTATCCCCGCAGGCAGCGTCAGCTCGGTGACTATTCTGTCCGAAAAGGCGCTTGCGTTAATTGTTTTTACAGTCAGTCCCTCTATGGTATCGGGAATTACCGCAAACTTATCATTCCCCTTGTATTTGACTATATGTACATAGCCGTCAATTATCCTGTAGGTGAAAATTTCGGAAATATCCTCCGGATCATCGGGCATTTCTTCATTCGCTTCGGAAGTTTCCTCCGACAAACTTTCCGTGGAAACACTCTCGGAAACATCACCCGAACTGTCCGCCTCAGTGCAGGAAACAGCCACTGCCATAACTCCCAGCACTGCCAAGACCGCCGCTATTTTCCTTATGTTCATTTTAATGCACTTCCCTTTCGATCAAATTTAAACCTTATAATGACATAACCGCACATCGGGGCGCAGCTTCCGAATATTTTCATGCTGCCCCTCGGTAACATTAATATCCCATACCGATTCCACTATATATTCCAGGCTGTCCATATCCGCCACGGCAGAGTAATAATCGTCCTCCCTGTCCATGGACTGCCCTATGTGAAGCACTCTCACCTTGTCAAAGTATGCCATAAAATCAAGCTCCTCGATATCGCCGCCCACACTCAGCCATAAGATTTCCGAATTTTTAAGGCACTCGGCATTTTTTACCGTTACTCTCTCCTGTGAATCATATGCAATATTATAACCGAGCCCTATCTCCCGAAGCTTCGGAAGCTTGTCTATCCCCGTCAGGTCAATTACACTGCTGCTTCCGGTCCCATATAAATACAGCGACGTTATAGACGGCAGAGCGGCAAGCTTTTCAAAATTTTCGGCGTTTATTTCCTCGCCCTCAAGGTATGCAAAATATGAATACTCATTATACTCCCTGCCGCCTATTGTAACCGATAAAGAAGATGTAAAGGGTTGATCGTAGCTTGAATAAATATAATTACCGTAGCTGTCAAAACGGCTCACAAGCGCAAAATCGGTTTTGGCCGGGTCGGGCGAATCGGAAAAATCCCGTAAATCACCGCATATTATAATGCCGTCCTCCGAATCTGAATATTTCTCCGAAAGCTCCCGCATAGTCTCGGAAAAGCTGAATTTACCCAAAAGCTCATACCTTTCCTTATCGATAATGCCGTCTATAAATTCCGCAAAGGCTGCCTGCTCCGGATACAGCGGATAATAAAGCTCTGATGATTCATCATATATTTCATACTTCCCGCCGCCCTTAAAGCTTGCTATATATCCCTCGTTGTCCGAGTAATATCCTATGGGGTAAAAAATGCTTGAATCGCCTATACTGTATTCCCCGTTCTCATTGCTTATCCATGCGTCAAAGCAATATGCCACCTCGTTGTAGCACCCCCAGCTGAGCTGCATATATCCGCCGCTTTCCCTGTCACGGTAAAAACCTATCTCGTCGTCATATCCTGCCGAATATACCCTTTCCCAGTTTTCCGTTTCGCTGTCGTAACGATAGAGATATTGGGGATATTCCTTTTCGTTATCACTGTTTTTATATCTGTAAGAGGCAAGCATTTCCGGGAAATCGTCCCCGTCAATATCCATAAGATAACCCCTGTAACGGTAGTATTCGTTTTCCCTGTCGGCAGTGCGCCTTGCATACCTTATTGCCCTTTCCAGTACCGTTTCGCTGCGATAGCGCAGCCCCGAATAGCTGTCAAGCTGCTGCAAGCCCGGGGCAGGCTTCAAAGCGCTTATGCTCACTCCCCTTTCTCTGCCTAAAATATAACTGCCCGCCTCTTTGAGGCTGTCAGGAAGATATATTTCCGTAATTTCCGTGCTTTCAAAAGCTCCCGTGCCTATGCTTTCCACACCCTCATTCAGGGTAACGCTTTCAAGCCCGCTGCTGCAAAAAGCATACGACTCTATCGCCTTAACGCTGCCGGGAACGGTTATCTCTTTAAGCTCCGAACACTTTTCAAATGCACTTATGCCTATTTCCGCCACCGTATCGGGCAGGTTCACTCCCGAAATTCGGCAGCCGAAAAATGCCCTGTCACCTATGCGGGTCACTCCCTCGACAATCTCCGCCTCTCCCGTTCTGCCCCCGGGGTACATGGCAAGGGTCTTGCCGTCCGCAGTGTAGATAACGCCGTCAACGGAAATGTAGTTCTCGCTGCCCTCGCTTATGTAAATATTCTGCAGCTCCTTCGAGTGATTTATGATCCTTGCGGAAACATTCTCGATTCCCGCAGGCAGAGTAAGCCCGGTAATGTTTAAATCGTAAAAGGCGTTTTCGTTAATGGTTTTTACGGGCAGTCCCTCTATAAGATCGGGAATGACCACAACGGGATCGCTGCCCTTGTATCTGTTTATTCTTACATAACCGTCCTTTATCCTATATGCGAAGATATCCGAAAAATCTTCCGAATTATCGGGCATTTCTTCGGGCTGTTCGGAAATTTCCTCCGACAAGCTTTCCGTGGAAACATTCTCGGGAACCTCCCCCGAACTGTCCGCCTCCGTGCAGGAAACAGCCATTGCCATAATCCCCGTCACTGCCCAGACCGCCGCTATTTTTCTTATGTTCATTTTAATGCACTTCCCTTTCGATAAATTTTTTGAAACCTCATTACTTATAATAACAGAACCGTATATCGGGGCGCAGCTTTCGGATATTTTCATTCTGCCCCTGAGTAATATTATTATCCGAGTCCGACACCAATATAAATTCCGGACTGTCCATATCCGATACAGCCGAATAAAAATTCTCATCTATGTCCACCGATCGGCCTATGTCAAGCACCCTCACCTTGCCGCATTCCGCAACAAAACCGATATCCTCAATATTACCGTTAACGCTAAGCCAAAGCAGCTCCATATTTTTAAGGCATTCGGCATTGGTAATGCTTGCTCTTTTATCCGCTTCGTACAAAGTGTTCATGCTTATATGAAGCTCCCGCAGACCGGAAAGCTTGTCTATCCCCGCAAGGTCGATAACGTTGTTATCCTCATCACACGATAGATAAAGGCTCGTAAGGCAGGGCAAAGCGGAAAGCTTTTCAAAATTTTCCGAAGTTATTTCATCTCCGTCAAGATATGCAGAATAGGAATATTTGTCATACTCCCTGTCGCCTATGGAAGTTATTACGGAAGCGTTCGGTACTGCGTTATATGAGGGGATATCATAATGCTCCTTATCGGCAAACCCTGCCGTAAATTCAAAATCCGGTCCTGTCTGCCCGGGGGCACAGGCAAAATCCCCGCACATTATCACATCTTCCTCCGAATCGGAATATTGCTCCATGATCTCACTTATTATCTCCGCAAAATCAAATTCAGATGTAAATTCATACCGCTCATTATCTATAAAGTTTTCCGCAAAGCTCATAAAATCCGTCTGCTCGGAATATGAAGGATAAAAAATATTTGTTTTGTCGGTCTGTACATATATTTCGTATTTTCCCATGCCCTCAAAGCAAGAGATGTATCCCTCATTTTCCCAATAATCGCCTATGGAATAGAACATACCCGACCCGCCTGCTCTGTGCATACCGTTTTCATCGTATATCCATGCGTCAAGATAGTATGTGTCCTCTTTAAAGCTGCCTATGCCAAGGTATATATATCCGCTGCTTTCCCTGTCACGGCAGCATTTTACGCTGTAGTCATATCCCTGAAAATAAACATCGCCCGTTGAATAAAGCCTTCTCCACTCCATTTCTTCGCTGTTGTAATAATAAAGACATTCGGGATTTTCTTTTACATTCCCGAAATCTGAAACCACGCTCAGAAGCATTTCCGGGAAATTATCCCCGTTAATATCCGTAAAATATGCCCTGTGACGATAATGACTGTCCTCTGTTACCGCCATACGCTCTGCCTTCCTTATTGCCGCATTCAGAACAGTTTCACTGCGGTAGGAAAGTTTTCTGTATCTGTCAAGCTCTTTCAGTCCCTCGCTCGGTTCTGAGGCACTTATTTTTACTCCCATTCTGCTGCCTAAAATATAGCTGCCCGCCTCTTTGAGGCTGTCGGGAAGATATATTTCCGTGATTTTCGTGCTTTCAAAAGCTCCCGTGCCTATGCTTTCCACACCCTCATTCAGAGTAACGCTTTCAACCCCGCTGCTGCAAAAGGCATACGGCTCTATCGCCTTAACGCTGTCGGGAATGGCAATTTCTTTAAGCTCCGAACACCGTTCAAATGCGCTTATGCCTATTTCCTCAACCGTATCGGGCAAGGTCACTTCAGAGATACAGCAGCCGAAAAATGCCCTGTCCCCTATCCTTGTTACACCCTCGGCAATCTCCGCTTCTCCCATTCTGCCCCCGGGGTACATGGCAAGGGTCTTGCCGTCCGCCGTGTAGATAACGCCGTCAACGGAAATGTAATTCTCGCTGCCCTCGCTTATGTAAATATTCCGTAGTTCCTTTGAGTGATTTATGATCTTTGCGGAAACATTTTCAATTCCCGCAGGCAAAGTAAGCTCGGTAATATTCAAATCGTAAAAGGCATTTTCGTTAATGGTTTTTACGGGCAGTCCCTCGATCGTATCGGGAATGACCACAACGGGATCGCTGCCCTTGTATCTGTTTATTCTCACATAGCCGTCCTTTATCTTGTATGCGAAAATATCCGAAACATCTTCTTCCTGCTCCAAATTATCCGGAATTGCTTCGGACATATTTTCCGAAGCGGAAACCGACTCGGTCCCGTTCTCTTCGGGCACGCTGTCGGGAGCGGAGTTGCAGCCGGAAAGCACTGACAAAGCCGTGACTGCGGCTAAAAATGCGGTGAGTTTTGAACTGCGGAAATTGCGTTTTTTCATGATGAACAGCTCCTTTTGATTTTATTTTCTGCGGTGCGGATACAATTTTTGCCGGGCAGATCGTCTTTAAAAGCAGTCAAATTTTTAAGGCGATTTGCTCGGCATTTTTCTTATTTTTATTATAATACAACAGATTTTTAAAGTCAATGATTTTGGAAAACTGTTATTAAGTTGTAATTTTTGTAATAGGGGCGTAATTATTTTTTACCGTTTTGTAAACTATTGGAAGCTGCAGACAGCAGGTCACGGCTCAAAGGAGCTTGCTATGCTTACGAAAAGCAGCATAAAAGCGTGCGACATATGCCGCACGCTTTTACACTGCTGTAAGAATATTTACTTTTCAGCGCAGAAAAATCCACGTCTCCGACAGCTTTTTGACCTACCACAATTTATTAACATCGGGGCAATGTTTGTCCTTTTTCGCCGCACGCAGCTCCACAAAGCAGCCGCACACGCCGCATATCCCCTCCCCCAGACGTTCGCAGCGGCTGCATATATCCAGTCTGCGGCGGTACTCGCTTTCCTCGGTGCGTTTTTCCTCGGGCAAAGCCGCCGCCATTTCACGTATCTCCCTGTAAATGCCCTCCGGGTCAATATCCTCCAAAAGGCACTTTCTGCAAAAAGGGCGGCTCATCTGAGTGTTACGGCAGCCACCGAGCAAGCAGGCAGTGTGAGAGTCAGAACTCCGTTATTTACAGCAGCAGCATGGGGAGCTATATTCACCTTTTCCGGCTCGTCAAAATCATTGTATGCACGAACGTCATTTGTAAGTATTTCGCACTCCGCACTTGTTATGTTCATACCCCGAATGTCCACCGTTACCTGTGCCTCATCATCTATTGAACAGTTGGCGGCGGTAAGGGTAAGAACACCGTCCTTGACCGAAGCGGAAGCGCTTATCATAGGTATCTTTTCCCCTGCGGTCTCATTCTCTATGAAAGTGTAAACATACTTCCCGCCCTGATGATTTTTATACAGGTCGAAAACATGGTATGTGGGAGTCTTGACCATTTTCTCGCCCTCGGTCAGAATAAGAGCCTGAAGCACATTCACAGCCTGGGCAAGATTCGCCATAACAACTCTGTCGCTGCGGGAGTTGAAAATATTAAGGTTTACCGCCGCCACAACAGAGTCCCTCATGGTGTTCTGCTGATAAAGGAAACCGGGATTTGTGCCCTTTTCCACATCATACCAGCAGCCCCATTCGTCAACGATAAGCCCGATTTTCTTTTCCTTGTCGTACTTGTCCATAATGCGGCTGTGTCCGTCGATAAGCTCCTCCATATAAAGGGTCTTGGAAATGGTCTCATAATATTCCTCATCGGAAAATTCTGTGGCTGCGCCCTTATGTCCCCAATCTCCCGTGGGAACGGTGTAATAGTGGAGAGAAATTGCATTGGTGTGCCAATCTTTAAGATTCTGCATTATGACCTCTGTCCAGTTGTAATCCTCCGCATTCGGTCCGCAGGCGACTTTGAAAAGTTCGTTGCCGCTGAAGTTTTTACAGAATGACTGATACCTGCGGTATTCGTCCGCATAATATTCCGGGCGCATATTTCCGCCGCAGCCCCAGCTTTCGTTTCCGATACCCAGGTATTTGAGCTTCCAGGGCTTTTCCCTGCCGTTTTTCCGCCGCAGCTCCGCCATTGGGGAAACGCCGTCAAAAGTCATATACTCTATCCATTCTGCCAGCTCCTGCACGCTGCCGCTGCCCATATTTCCCGCCACATAAGGCTCGCAGCCCAGCCTCTCGCAAAGGTTCATAAACTCATGTGTGCCGAAGGAATTATCCTCGGTAACATGCCCCCAGTTGGTGTTTATCATTTTCTTGCGGGACGATTTTTCACCAATGCCGTCCTTCCAGTGGTACTCGTCCGCAAAGCAGCCGCCCGGCCAGCGCAGCACAGGCATTTTAATATTCTTAAACGCCTCAATAACATCATCACGAACTCCGTCGGTATTGGGGATAGGCGAATCCTCCCCAACATAAAGTCCCTCGTAAATGCACCTGCCCAGGTGCTCGGAAAAATGCCCGTATATCTCGGGACTTATCGTCGACCTTTGGTCGGCTGTGTTGATGAGCATATTGATCTTCTTCATAATTTTTCCTTTCACGGCGTTTTTATACGCCTTTATAAATTTATATCATTATAACATACTGCGGAAAATTTTACAAGATTAAAAAGACTTTTTTTTCAAAATTTTCATAAAAAACCGCCTTTGCCATAAGGCAAAAACGGTATCTGCACTGCCAATATCATTGCAGCAGCTCTTTGCACGCCTCGTGCATTTCCTCCAGCCTTGCACGGTGCTCCGTACCCTGGGGAATGTTCCTGTCCGCCTTTTCGCAGGGAAATTTTATGCACTCGGCGCACAAACGGACGGAATTTTCACGGCAGCAGGAGCGCACCTCGCAGCCCTCTCTGAATTTGTCGTTTTCACGGTCGGCGGTGAGGCAGCCCCGGCAGTTTATATCTTCGGGCGCAAGCTCTCTGCCGCTTTCGGAAAATTTAAGGGCAAGAAACCTTTTCATCTGTTCGTCGTTCTTTTCGGTCGCTAGGTACACGGGGCATTCGCCGCACATTATTCCGCAGCATGAGATTATTTCCATATTTATCGTACCTTTCCGCCGCACTGCCGAACTAACGTACAGCACAGCATTTTTTTCATAAATTTATTTTACCATAAAACCGCAGGTTTGTCAACCGTGTGATCTCCCGATTGAGATGTTCACTTTTATATAAGGTAAAATGCAGTTCCCGAACACAAGTCCGAGAACTGCAAAATAAAATCACTTTTATAAGAATTCGGGCATATTTTTCCTAATATATCTTTTTCGTTGTTCACCCGTACCGATCATGTCCCATGGCAAGGCTATACCATAGTCATTGCTGTAGCGCTCATTCCACAGTACCTCAGAATTTTCGGCAATTAAACCGTCATAACTATAAAAAACTCCGGATTCGCTTATAAAAAGAACCGTTTCCTCGTCCATTTCCAGTACAGGCAATATCTTTTCTTTTACCCGTCCAAACAGATTAAACTCAAACTTATCCTGTTCAGTATATTCGTTATAAAACTCCAAAATTTCTGTTACAAATGTTGTATGATGATCCTCATGAAGGCTATTCATAAACGTAGAAATATATTTGTCCGTAATATGTAGTTTCCCATATTCCTCCATAAATTTCACAGCTGCGTCAAATGTCTGATACCCAAGACTTTCCCAAAATTCGATCTGGTCGGAAATATCTACTTTCCTGCCCGGATACCAGCCTGCTTTCCTTAGCTGCTGTTCCGCTATTTCATTTATCATACCGGTCATCTTCCTTTCCACTATTTTTGATGCTGAAAAAAATACTCTAAAGATACTTCCAAATATTGTTATTAAAAAATCTTTTCTCGCCTGTTCCTAATGATATGTTGTAATATTCATTCCACAGCTGCTCGGAATTTTCTGCTCTCATGCCTGAAGTATCACGATAAAAAGCTCCGGATTCGCCTATAAAACAAACTGTTGTTTCAACAAATTCTACCACAGGCAATATCTTTTCTTTTACCCTTCCAAACAGATTACATTCAAACTTATCCTGTTCAGTATATTCGTTATAAAACTCCAGAATTTCAGAAACAAATGTAGTATGATGATTTTCACTCAAACTGCTGTCAAATGTATCAATGTATCTATCCGTAATATGAAGTTTTCCGTATTCTTCCATAAATTTCACAGCTGCATCAAAGGTCTGATACCCAAGACTTTCCCAAAATTCGATCTGGTCGGAAATATCTACTTTCCTGCCCGGATACCAGCCTGCTTTCCTTAATTGCCGTTCCGCTATTTCATTTAACATACCCGTCATCTTCCTTTCCAATATTTTTATTAAAAACGGTTTTTCACTCTCCAAAAATTTGAAGTTATAGGTACCTTTTTCTGTATTCCGTGGGCGTGCAGCCCGTTCTTGATTTAAACTGCCTCAGAAAATGAACATCGCTTTTATAGCCGCACATACGAGCTATATAACCAATGGGAACATCGGTAGTGGAAAGCATAAATTTTGCGTGTTCTATCCTGCCCGAAATAACGTCGTTTATCAGGCTTGTCCCGAAAATGTTTTTATATGTATGCTCAAAATAAGATACGCTCATTTTTGTTTCCTCGGCAAGCTCACGGGCGCTCCATTGCTGCTGAGGCGTGCTGTATATCCTGCTGCGTATTTCCGATAATTTTTCATAGTGACCCCCGGAATATTCACCGCTGCAAAGCTGTTCCCCAAGCTTTACAAAGAAAAGCTGCATATATAATTCAAGAGAATGTAAGCGGTATAAATTGTCGGAATAATTTTCATAACTCATGTTTTTTATTATCATGGAAAGCTCGTTTATACCGCCTGTTTCCAGAACTCTGTCAAAAGGAATATTCAGATTTTCAAGTGCTCCGATCTCATCATCGGAACAGGAAAAATGAAACCAGTCGCATATAAATTCCGCTCCGTGGGCACGGTAAAATTGAGGGGTATCTTTCTTATAAAGTATGACCGAATTTTCCCGTGCTTTAATATCAATTCCGCCCATATTGAATATTGCGGGAGACTTCAGCAAAATAAGAAGATCATCCTCCGAACCGTTCGGGCGGGAAACAAAAAAGTCATTATCATAGGTATAATTATATCCTATTTTATTTATTTTCATTTTCATTATCTCCTTTTACAGTGCCGCAAAAAACGTTTCAGCCGAATAAAATGAACTGCTATAAAATAAAATTTACCCCTCCGTATATCAAATGGCAGCAGGTAAATATTGCAGCGGGTACCAGTGCGATCATATTTTTCCTGTCAAGCGAATAAAAAATAAATGCAAGGCAGGGAGGCAATGTCAGCAATATGACCGTAAGTGTGCTTACATTTCCCGAGTAGTATAATATCCACCCGAGGAAATATAATACCGCACAGAAAATAACTCCTGCAATAAGCGGAGAAAGCCGTACTTTTCCCGAACTTTTATTTATAAAGATACACATTGCCGCAACAAAAATCACTTGAAATACCGACCCTATCATATCGATCGTTCCCGTTGCCGACTCCCCTCTTAAAATATCGTTGGGTGCCGGCTTTACAGTCCATATAACAGTCGGTATCATAATTAAAATAAATAATATCAGTCCCCATATATCAAATCCGATTCTGTACTTTTTAAGCATTTTCCGCCTCCGTAAAATTTTCATTACAAAAATAATATCATCTTATTTTAAAAAAGTCAATAATTTTAATTATATTTTAATGTTTTTTTAATTTTGACTTTTGAAATTACCCCATTGACCTCATATTTTATTCTTGACAAAATCCCGTCGGAAGGATATAATTATATTAATACAAATAGAAAAAATTTTTAATATTGGATAGCCGAAAGCTTTCCCAAATACATTAACCTGAAAAGTATAACCGGGAGGGTCGGAATTGCCCGATAAAAATAACGTATCAGCAATAATAAACAGCGGACGGGAGCTGTCACAAATGCAGCAGCTGGCACTTGTTGCAAGGCTCAGCGTTCCCGCAATTCTCGCACAACTCACATCTATCATAATGCAGTATATCGACGCTGCCATGGTCGGAAGTCTCGGTGCGGACGCATCTGCCGCCATAGGTCTTGTAACAAGCTCATCATGGCTGCTCGGCGGACTGTGTTCATCGGCAGCAGCGGGTTTTTCCGTTCAGGTAGCACAGTTTGTGGGGGCGGGACGGCAGGACACGGCAAGAAATGTTTTCCGCAGTTCACTTGGAGTGGCGCTTTTTTTCGGGCTGCTGCTCTGCGGTATAGGCACAGTGATAAGCCCGAAGCTTCCCGTTTGGCTGGGAGGCAGGGCGGAAATAACAGCTGCCGCATCAAGCTATTTTTTTATATTTTCCTGCGCCCTGCCCGCCGCACAGTTCAGGCAGCTTTCTGGCAGTATGCTCCAGTGCGGCGGCGATATGAAAACCCCCAGCGGACTGAATATTTTAATGTGCTTTCTTGATGTCATATTCAATTTTCTGCTTATTTTCCCCGCAAGAAATGCCGTATTTTTCGGAAAAAATATCACTCTCCCCGGGGCGGGGCTTGGGGTCACGGGAGCAGCCCTCGGCACTGCACTTTCGGAAGTGACTGTGGCAATACTTATGATGTGCGCCGCCTGCAAGAGATTTTCCGTCCTTAAATTCCGGCGTGAACACACAAAGCCCGATCCCGGTCATTACAAAACCGCCGCATACATATCCCTGCCATTGGCATTCGAGCATATCGTGCTTTGCGGAGCGCAGGTGGCTCTTACCCATATCACAGCCCCTCTGGGCACTGCCGCCATTGCCGCAAATTCTCTGGCAGTCACCGCAGAAAGTCTCTGCTATATGCCCGGCTACGGCATAGGCTCGGCTGCAACTACACTTGTGGGACAAAGCATAGGCGCAGGCAAAAAAGAGCTTGCCCGCCGGTATGCGGGACTGTCGGTATTTTTGGGCGTGGCGCTCATGACAATTACGGGGATATTGATGTTCATCTTCGCTCCCCTTATGTTCACCCTGCTTACCCCAGACCCCGAGGTGCGTGCACTTGGCGCACAGGTGCTCCGGATAGAGGCATTTGCAGAACCTCTTTATGCTGCCTCGATCGTTACGGCAGGGGCGCTGCGGGGCGCAGGAGACACACGCATTCCCAGCATTATGAATCTGGTTAGTATGTGGGGCGTCCGACTTACAGCGGCATATTTTTTAGCACCTGTGTTCGGTCTGCACGGCGTATGGCTTGCCATGTGCGGCGAGCTGTGCTTTCGGGGAATACTGTTTCTGGTGCGGCTTTTCAGAGGAAAATGGCTGCAAGGGTGACTGTCGGGAAATATCATACCTTAGATGCCGTATATGAAAATATCATTGTAAAAATCGGTGACAGACATTTTTTATCTAACATAATAGTTTTAAAATAATTATTGACAAACCGGGGAAAATGCAGTAAAATAGGTAATAAGAAAAAATATTTTCAAGTTATAGTGAAATGTTTTTAATAATGTTAAAGTGAGGTGTTTGATATTGAATTTAGAAGACTTTCTTAATCTTCCGAATACAAGAACTGATGAAGAAAAAAAGGAAACCGAGCTTTTTCTCCAAAAAAAGGAAGAGTATAAAAAACACTTTGGTTGTTGTGATATCATTACAGAGGGTGTTTTAGGGCTCTCAATGACGGAAGAGGACATTATAAAAAAAATTGACAAATGTATCAAGCATAACCGAAAATGGGAGGGATATATTGTTCCCGAACTTGATTACAATGATGTTGATATTTAATTATGCCGCTCCTTTCGAGGGGCGGTTTTTGTTTACCCAAAATCCACCAAAAGGTTACAAAAATTTCCTCAAATATTACAAAACGGTTACATTGCTAAATTTACAGCCCAAAATTTTATAATAATTATTGACAGACCGAGAAAAATGTAGTAAAATAGAAAATAGAACAAAAAAACAGCAAATTCCCCAAATTGTGAAAAAGATCGAAGAAAGGAAACTGTGAAATGAAAGGTTTAAAAAGAAGCATAACGGCTTTGCTGACGGCTCTTTCCCTGACAGCCTCACTTAGCGGAGCTGTTTTTGCGGATTTCTACGACCCTGCCCAGGCATATGCGGAGTATGCGGCAGGCAAAGGCAGCAACAAGGGCAGCAGCGAAAGCTCCGTTGAAGTAAGCTCACCCGAGGGCGACGATTCGGGATTTGACCCGATAACGGACACGGAAGAGCCGGAAACTCCTGCGGATGAGTTTTTTACCGAAGAAGAGCCCCCGACGGACACGTCGGGCAATGTGAGCAAACCCGCCGAAGGAATTGAGCTGCTCAGCTTCAAATCAACGGTAGAGGTGGGCGAAAGCTTTAAAATAGGATACCGCCTTGCTCCGGATGATTCGGACGATACGGTCACATTCACAAGTTCAAACGAAAAGATCGCCTCGGTGGACGGCAAAGGGAACGTTACGGCAAACGTCCCCGGTACGGTAGTTATTACGGCATATACAGGTTCGGGGGAAAAAGGGTCGTTTACCGTTAAAGTAAAAGCGGCAGAATCGGAGGAGGACACCGAAGCTGCCTCTGGCGGCACTGTTTCAGCCAAAAAGGTGGAGCTGAAGCACCGTGCAATAACCATTTACGAGGGGGACGAATACAAGCTGCAATGCGAGATAACCCCGTCCAATTCCACGGATAAGATTACATATAAAGTTTCCAACAGAGCGGTAATATCCCTCAGCAATGACGGCACTATCAAGGCTATGGCAGAGGGCAAGGCAGTTGTTACCTGCACGGCGGGACGGGCAAAGGCAAGTATGTCGGTAACGGTTCTGCCCAGCCTTTCCGAATCGGAACAACAGCAGCAAATCGAGGAAGAGATCAAAAAGGAATATAATGATATGGGGCAGCTTGTGCCTTCCGAGGTACGGTTTGCGGAGGAATCAGCAGCCGTCAGAATAGGCGAGACAATTCATGTGGACGCAAGAGTTTATCCTGCGGGCAGCGTTTACACCTGCAAAATGACATCCGATAACCCTTCTGTTGCAAGAGTGGGCGACAGAGGCGCTATTACAGGCGTCAGCCAGGGCAACGCTATAATCACCATAACCACAGACAACGGCAAGACCGACAGCCTTTATGTGACCGTTTACGGCGACGTTATACAGGGCATTGACGTTTCCAAATGGAATGGCGACATTGACTGGAAAGCAGTACGCAAAAGCGGCAAGGCAAGCTATGCCATGATACGTGCCTCCTACGGCAGCGAAGACACCGACCCCAAGCTGGCGCAGAACGTAAAGGGCTGCGAGGAAAACGGCATTCCCTACGGCTTCTACCACTATATTTACGCACACAGCGTGACCGAGGCAAAGCGTGAGGCGGCGTATTTCCTGAATGTTATCGCCCCCTATTCTCCCGAATATCCGGTGGTGCTGGACATTGAGGAAGATTTCTATAAGCTTATGGACAAAAAAGAGGTCACGGAGATCGTTATAACATTTATGGAGGAGCTGGAGAATGCGGGCTACTACGCTATGATCTACAGCTATGCAAAATTCATCAACGATCACCTGATACTTGATAAAATAAAGGATTACGACATCTGGGTAGCCTGCTGGGGCGACAGCACAAAGCTTGCGGAAAGCTACAGCTATCACTTCGGAATGTGGCAGTACACGGAAACAGGCAAGATAGCGGGAATTGAGGAATATGTCGACCTTAACTACTGCTACAAGGATTACAGAGGGGTCATAAAAAAATACGGGCTGAACAAGCCGACATATTACTGGTAAAATAAAAAATCCTATGCCTTTTCTCGCAGACTGCGGGGAAAGGCATAGATTATAAATGCGGGTGAAAATATGAAGGAATACATAAAAAGTCTCGGAGATGTGTTTATTATCCTGATCGTGGGAATGTGCCCCATGGGACTTGGGGTAATATATTCGGCGATTAGCAGCGGAAGGGAATACGAAGGGATAATAATGTCGGCAGCGCTGCTTGCGGGGGCTTTTTTGTGCCTGCTTGTAATGAAGCGCCAATACGGCATACATATAGGTGAACATGCTTTTAAGCCCGAAATAAAAACATCTGCGCTTGCCGTGGCAGCGGCGCTGTTTTACGAGCTCACGGCTCTACTGACAATTTACAAGCCCCTGATTTCAGGCTCGGAGGACAGCGGGCTAAGCCTTTTGGAAACAGCGGAATGGGCAGCGGCGGTTATCATTGCCCCTGCTGCCGAGGAACTGATCTTCAGATTTTCTATGCTTTCGCTGCTGTTTAGTAAAAGCAAGGGACGTTTTCAAAAGGCCGTTTCAATAATAATGATCTCCCTGTTATGGACAGTTATCCATTTGAGCGGAAATTTACTGAGGCTCGCAGATATTTTTCTGGTGGGGATCTTGCTGGGGATTATCTTTTTAAAGTATAAAAATATATTTTACTGCATTTTCTTCCATGCCGCTGCAAACTTTGCGGCAGGTATTCCCGAATCCTTTCTGATAAATAACGGATATATTTTATATATAAGTCTGCCACTTAGTCTGGCGGGAATATGGTTTTTGATTTTTGCAAAGAGTAAAACATCTTCGGAGAATCGGTGAAAAGCGCTTGATCTCGCTGTTTTTCAGGCGATATGAGTTTACAAAGTTCTTTTTCCCGGTCTTTTGAAAAAAGTGAAATGAAACGAGAGAAAGTGAGAGAAAATGAGAAAAACACAGAGAATTAAAGAGAAACAGGGATTTATTTTCAAAAAATCAGCAAAAAGCTCTTGACAAAGTGAAAAAGTTGATGTATAATTGTTAATGTTGTGTAAGGAAATAGGTATAAGTTCCCTGTGTAAATGAGTTTTTGGCGGGGACGATACCATCGTCCGTGCGTCAAAATTAACGATACTATATCAAAAAGGAGATTTGACTATGTCAACTTATATGCCTAAGGCAAGCGAAATAAGCCGCAAATGGTATGTACTTGATGCTTCGGGTAAGTCCCTGGGCCGTGTGGCTGCAGAGGCTGCTTCCATACTCAGAGGCAAGCACAAGCCCACATTCGCACCCCATGCGGACTGTGGCGACCATGTTATCATCATCAACTGCGCACAGGCTGTTCTCACAGGCAAGAAGCTGGAGAGCAAGACCTACAAGTGGCACACAGGCTGGATCGGCGGTCTCAAGGAGATCAAGTACAGCGATATGATGAAGAACAACCCCGAAAGGGCTATGATGATCGCAGTAAACGGTATGCTCCCCAACAATACTTTGGGCAGAGCGGCTCTTACCCGTCTGAGGGTCTATGCAGGCGCTGAGCATAACCACGCCGCACAGAAACCCGAAAACTACGAGATATAAGGAGGGCGTAAGCTATGTACGAATCTAAACAGCAGTATTTTTACGGAACAGGCAGAAGAAAAAGCTCTGTTGCCAGAGTCAGAGTTTACCCCGGCAGCGGCAAGATCACTGTTAACGGCCGTGACATTGACGACTATTTCGGTCTTGAGACCCTGAAGCTTATTGTAAGGCAGCCCTTGGTACTTACTGAAACAGCAGAGCAGTTTGACATTGTGTGCACTGTTGAGGGCGGCGGCGTCAGCGGACAGGCAGGCGCTATCAGACACGGCGTTTCCCGTGCGCTCCTGCTCTTTAACCCCGAGCTTCGTCCTGCGCTCAAAAAAGCAGGCTTCCTCACCAGAGACCCCAGAATGAAGGAAAGAAAGAAGTACGGCTTAAAGGCTGCAAGACGTGCGCCTCAGTTCTCAAAGAGATAACTTTTCCCGAATCGGACTTATATGCAAAATCACCCCGCAGGGCTTCCCTGCGGGGTTTGCTTTTTTTATAAGACATACAGACTTGCCGCCCGAATTGCCATAATTTTTTCATTATCGCCTGCCATTGCAGCAGCGCTTACTCTACCGTCGTCTCATAATTGTATGTATCAATTCTCTCTGTAACACATTTGTTGAACATACTGTCAAGGTCGGGATAGCCTGTATATGTGTAGTAGCTTGATCCCCAGCCGTCATTGTAGCCGTACCCGCTGTTGATTCTGTTAGCGGTCATTCTTCCGCTGCTCAGATCGAACGAGCAGATACCATCAGGAAGAATCTTGATGTCATCAAGCATAAAGAAAGTATAGTATTCTTCATTTCCCACATTATCGCTTCCTTTTTCTCCGGGCTTTTGTCCCGTTACGGTAGTTGAGACCTTATAAACGCAATGTATACGGTTAAAAAATGACGGTGAAAATCCTTCCTTTGCATAAACAAAATAATATCCTATAAATTCAAGGTTATCCATTTGCATTCCTTCTCTCCAGCCCGCAGTCTCGGCTTTTATGGAATCCTCGGCTTGGGAGCGTATTTTAGCGAGTGACTCTTCGGGAATGTCGCTGATCTTAACTGCATAAGCCGTCAGTCCCTCGACAGCGTACTCCTTTTTTTCTTCGGAAAGAGCTTTGCCGTCCTGAGGCGACTTAAATTCGGCGGAGACGGTTACAATATCACTGTTGAACACGCCGCCTGTGATATCGGCAGTATAGCTGCATAAAGGATTGCCCCCCGATACGGTCACCTTACTGTTGGGAGCGATACCCGAGAATGTTACTGCAAGGTTTGCGAATGCGTCAATGACCTCCACTTTGTCCGCACCCTCGGGATATGTACGGCTCACCCCGTCAACGGTCACAGTAACATATTTGATATCATAATTTTTTACTTCTCCGTAAACGTCGGCGTCATCAAGATTCCATTTGATCTTTTTATTTTTCCCGTTTATTTCGGTTTCAAACTTACCGCTTTTTTCACTCATACACAGCTCATACTTATATACATTAAAATCGGGGACTTCTTCATTGCTGACTGCAAGGCGTGTAAGACCGGCTTTTGCCAAAGTATATATTTTTTCTGCAAGATATCCGGCAGCAGCCGCAGCCTGCGGATTTTCCGAAGCAGCCGAATCCTCGCCGTCAAGGGCATTAAGTCCTTTTTCTATCTCCCGCTCTGCGTCCTCTGCCGACATACCGTCAAGAACGTTCAGCCTTTTTTCAAGGTCTTTCTCCTCGGAATTTCCGCAAGCAGACATCAAAGCGCATACACAAGCGGCAAGAGCGGCTGCGGTAAAAGTTTTAAATATTTTTTTCATAATCACAATCGTCCTTTCAACATAATTTAATTATTTTTTCACAGTGGTTTTCAGCAGTTTTATAAATTCGGGTATTGCAAAAATTGCTCCCTGTATCGCAAAGGCATACAGAAAAAGTATCCACCCAAGTATCGGGATTGAGAGCAGCTTCACAGCCTTTGAATTAAGCGTTTTCTCCAGACCCATAGCCATTGCAAGACCTATATATGCACCGAATATAAGCCCGAAAGTCTGCTCGCCTCCGTTTGTTGCCAAACTTTGCACACCTGCCATACTTGAAACACCCATAAAAAACATTGCAAAAATGGCAACGGCTACCCACCTTTGCGCACTCTTTTTGGAGTTAATGTGTGCTTTTTTCACCTCTGCCTCTGCTTCTGCGGTAATTTCATCACCGCACTTTTCACAAAGCGGTTCTTCATACCTGTCTGTGCATTCTCTGCACAGTCCTTTTCCGCACACGCCGCACTGTGAGACAGCGTCCCGATCATTGTGGTAATAACATTTCATAATAATTTCCTCCTTTTTTGCCGTACGGCAATTTGACACATAATACATTATAGCATAATATTTCGCCAAAATCAACTATCATAATACACAAAATCAAAGAATTGTCACCTCATTTTATGGTAAACTATAATAAGAAAGAAGGTATTATTATGGTTGATTTCGGTGAAAAACTAAAGGCACTCCGACAGGATGCGGGACTTACTCAAAAACAGCTTGCGGACAAGCTGGGCGTTACAAAATCCACGGTAAGCTACTATGAGCTTACGCTTCGCTATCCGTCAACGGACGTTATAGTAAGCCTTGCGGAAGCATTCCACGTCTCAACGGACTACCTTTTGGGCGTTGAAAAAAAGCAGCAGACTATTGACGTAACAGGACTTCCCGATGAGGATATTGAATTTCTGGAGCACGCCGCAAGCCTGCTGCGAAAGAAAAATCCTGACCGCAGCAAAGACCTTGACAGAGAGCGGTAGACTATCCCGTCTTTTCAAGGGAATAGTCTTTGGGGTCAAACATCTTGGTATACACAGGCTCACAGCCCCGTCTGAAAACCCAGCAGCTTCCCACGGGCATATACAGGACCTTCTTCAACGGCTTGTTGCAGCGGACGCTGACAGCTTCGGCGGTGCAGCAGTCGTTGCCGCCCATATAGACGTAAGTGTCGCAGTTGGAAATAATGGTCTTGTCATCAATGCCGTAGCCCTGCGTAAGCTGCGCTTCGGACTGTATCATAAGCATAACGGAAATCCCCCTTGAACGTATTGTTGATATTATCCTAGGAAATTCCTCAATACGGCAGTTTGTGGCAAAGTCGTCAAGGATAAACCTCACGGGAACAGGCAAACGGTTATTCTCCATTTCATCGGCAGTGTTGCAGAGCTGCTGCATTGCCTGTGTAAAGAAGATATTGGCAAGAGCGTCCATAGACCTGTCTGTGTCGCTGACAGTCACAAAAACCGCCGTTCTGCTGTTGCCTATCTGCGAAAGTGTAAAGTCATTCCCGCTCATCATAGCTTGCAGCTCCATGGTGTCAAACTTAGCAAATTTGGCAACAAGAGTGGTTCTGATAGTGTCATAGGTTTTCCACGGTGCCTGGTCGAAGTTTTCAAACTGCGCACAAGCCCAGCTGTTTGGAAAATATTTCTTGTGGGTCTTGAATCTTTGCGAAAGTGCAGACCTTTTGCTGTCCTCGGACATTCGCTCCCCCTCACGGACAAGCTGAAGTATACCACGGAAATTAAAGGGCTTGTAATCTTTTTCCGCCATATACCCTATAAGCGCTGACAGCAGTATCGTTGTCATCATATCCCAGTAGGGGTCTGCCTTGCTTGAAAGTGCGGCTTTTTCGTTTACAATAACATCTGTTATTTTAAGAATGTCCTGGGTGGTAAGGACATAAGAAAGCGGATTATAGTGCGCCGATTTTTCGGGGTGAACAAAGTCAAGGTTAAACACTTCATACCCCTGTTCTTCAAGGTAATCACCGTATTTTCGGTACAGCGTTCCTTTGGGGTCGGAAACGATATAGCTCCCCACAGCCTGTTTAAGGTTGGGAATAACTATTGTCGAGGTTTTGCCTGTGCCGCTGCCGCCGACCACAAGGACATTATTATTAAGCCGTGTCTTTTGGTCGTCAAGGCTGTAGCGGCAGTTTTCGGCGATAAGCAGCTCGCTCTCCTTGAAATCCTCATCGGGAATAATAAGCCCCTCATATTCGGTATCATCATAATAATCCTCAAAAAAATTATTATAAATGCACAAGGGGCTTTTCTTCATTTTGGGGTCACTGCAAAGCTTCGGCATTGTTTCGTCGTCTGTCAGCAGGGTAGAATTATTCTTATTTGTAATTTTCTCCATATCACATTCTCCTTATCTCCATACCGTTCACAACCTTATCGCAAATGCCGAATTTAACGGCTTCATCGGCATTCATAACATTATCGAATGAGGTTGCCTTGTTTATTTCTTTAAGGGTCTTGCCTGTATGCTCTGCAAGTATGCCGTTCACAAGGTCACGTATTTCAAGAATGCTCTCGGACATTTTGTAAATGGACGTCGCAGAGCCGCTTACGCTGCTGCTGAGAAGCACTTCGTGTATCATGACCCTGCTGTGGGGAAGCAGAAAGCGTCTGCCCTTCTGACCGCTTGCCAGAAGCACCGCAGCCATACTTGCAGCCTGCCCCACACAGTATATATTAAGCTCGCAGGGGCAGCTCTGAATAATATCGTAAATCGCAAGTCCCGCATTGACTTCACCGCCTATACTGTTGATATACAGGTCAATGGGGGCGTTTTCAGAGGTAAGGTAGAGCATTTGCTGTGCAAATTCGTTAGCGGTATCGGCGGTTATCCTGCCTGTAAGGAAAAATTTCCTGTCGGTAAGCAGCCTGCTTCGCAAAGGTACTATTGTTATACCCTTTGCATTTTCTTCAACATAAGATAAACTCATTCAAATCACCCTTTCTTTTAGTGTAATATGAGTATATCACATATTTTTCCGGCCGTCATTGTCTGACAGACAAAATTTGACCCCGTATGGAAAATTCTCTCCATACAGGGTCTTGTATGCACTTTTTCTATTTTCCCAATTCATATTCTTTGTCTGTGTATTCCTTTACTCTTTGCTCTATTTCCAAAAAATCATATTCATTTTCTTTCACGCACTCCTCAATAATAAGGTCGGTTTTATCGCAGGGAAACGACGAACCCGAACAGAATATGCACCTTTTAAAATCATCAATCGGCAGCTCCAGAGCAATTGCGGCTTTCAGAGCGGTTTCCTTTGTTATTTTAACTCTGCCGCCGTTTAATATTCTGTTCAGATTGCCTACGTCAATGTAACTTAAATCGGCAAATTCCTGTTGGGTGTACTGTTTCCCTTTTCCTACCTTTTGCTTGATATATTCTACAAATGTTTCTCTGCAATACACCTCGGGGGTCGTCTGATAATTTTCCAGAAGCCATTTCGCCTGCTCTACCTGAAATTTCTTATACTCATTTCTGTCCGACACTTTCTTCCGATACATCAAGCGGATATTTTCATAATGCGTCACCCTTTTATAAACCTCTGCCGTATACAGTTCGTCGAACAATTCACTGTCAAATTCAGCAAAACTGTTTTCGTAATTGCGCTGCTGCTGCGGAGTTATTACAAGGGTCGCTTCAATAGGACACTCATCAAGAAGCGTCAAAATTAACCTCATTGCCTTATGTATAGGCATTCTCATTCCTCCGCCTCCAAGCAGCGGAAAAACTATTGACTTGACCCTTAAGTCATTGGCGAGAGCAAATGCACTGATATAACATTCTTCAAGGATCGAAAACCAGTCCCCCCTCATAAATACGGGAGCAACAGTATGCAGAACATATTTTCCTTTCAGATCAAAGGCGGGCGTTGCCTCGCAACAGCCCGGGTATATTTTTCCCACCTTTTGACGGGCGGCAAGCATTTTATCATACCCTGCAATTTGATACGCAGACGTATCAAGCCCCCAGCAGGCTTTAGGCGCAATATTTGCAGGAATTACAATAGCTTCCGCCTCAACATCAAATATATTCCCTGTTATCACACGAAATGACATACATTCTGCTCCTTTTGGAAAAATTATTATTTTTATTATTATATCATATTGTTCCGTAAAGTTCAATGATCTGTATAAAAATCCTGTCAAAAAACATTGACAAAAGTGCGGAAAAGTATTATAATCATTATAGCAAAAGTAACGAAAGCCGATTTTTCTATATGATGCTTTTTAAGAAAATATGAAAAAATAAATAAACACGGGTAAAAACGGAGGAACAAATTATGACATTCAAATGCAGCGTATGCGGCAGTACCGTAAAACTCAAAAAAGAATCCGGCAGCAGTCTTTATGACATTGCTTATGACGAAATAATTGATTGGTCTGATTTTAACAGTATACAGGAAGTTCCCGACATAAATGAAAAAGGCTGGGTGCGAAGCGACATTATACCCCGTGCAGGAACAAACCGCATTGTGCGTGCGTGTTTTCCTTTCAGCTTTGAAACAGGAGATACATTTCACGTGCTTTTTACGCCTGCATTATCTTTTTTCAACGGCTGGGATTCTTATCCGGAGGAAATTGCACAATCTGCAATCGTTCACTGCAAATTTGACGAGATAATATCATATAACGACAAATACGCATGGATAA
>CAZGAZ010000024.1:0-42024 GCA_964523835.1 uncultured Ruminococcus sp. | reverse complement strand
AAACTCACAGTCGTTTGAATGTTAAGCATTCCGCCAACAAAGTCACATTTCATTTTAATAGGCAAGTCGCAATTGCCTGTTGTTCTCGGCGCAGTAGGGGAAGTGGAGGCGGTTACTTGGTGAGGTAGAGGAAACGGCGACAGTCCCTCGGCGTAGTAGGGGAAGGGGCGGCAGTTGCTTGGCGTGGTAGGGGAACAAAGCCAATCCCACGGCGCAGGCGAGGAAAAGCCGGTCTCCCGGCGTTTGAGGGGGAAAAGCCCTGCGGCGTCTGAGCATTATCCGATACTGCAAACTTTTTCAAAGGGCAGGTCTCCGCCGAAAATATCAAGTGCGCTGCCTACAGTAAAATCAACACGTCCGTTCCCAAGCTCCCGCAAACGTTCAATATCCGCAAAGCTGCCTATACCACCCGCATAAACAGCGCACACCTCGGGAATATTCCCCAGAAGCCTTACAATATCTTCCTCTATCCCCTGCCGCTTCCCCTCGGCATCGGCGGCGTGGATAAGAAATTCGCCGCAGTATGCGGACAGCATACGGATATTTTCCGCCGTTACAAGGGTGTCCGTCCACTTCTGCCAGCGGTCGGTAACTATGAAATACTGCCCGTCCTTTTTGCGGCAGGAAAGATCAAGCACCAGCCGCTCCCGCCCTGTTTCACGGGAAATTTCCTCCAGCCGCTTAAAATCTACCTCGCCGTTTCTGAAAACATAGGATGTGACTATCACATGGGAAGCACCTTTATTAAGATACTCCGCTGCATTATCGGGCGTGACCCCGCCCCCCACCTGCAAGCCCCCGGGATATTCCGCCAGCGCCGCAAATGCCTGCTGCCTGTCCGCCTCGTAATATTCCGAGCCTGCGGGATTGAGCAAAATTATATGCCCCCCGATAAGTCCACGCTCCTTATAGATTTTTGCGTAGTGCTCCGCCCCCATTTCCGAAACAAAATTCTCCGCAGCCGAATTTCCCGAATCTTTAAGGCTGCCCCCCACTATCTGCTTGACCGCTCCGTTATGGATATCTATGCAAGGTCTGAATCTCATTTTTTCACAAATCCTCTCATTGTTTATTCAGTGTACTTTTTATTATAGCATATTTTCGGGTGTTTGTCAAAGACAGCAATGTTGCATTGAGCAAATTTGTACAAATATCCGGGAAAAATTTATGCAAAAGGGAGAATTGTAATTAGTGCAGAATTATTTTGCAAAATGCTATTGACAAAAGGTGCAGTTTATGATAAAATGTATTTAGGAAGTTGTTGAATAAAGGTTTTTTCTCGCTTGAAACGTGAGCATAAACATAAAAAAGCCGCACTATAAAAATGCGGCGCAAAAATATCAATCCTCATAATGCCCCTTGCAGGCAATTATCAAAAGATTGCCGTTTTCGTCAATATTATAGACCAGTCTGTTGGCATGATCTATCCGCCTGCTCCATGCCTTACGGTATTTCAGCGGTTCGGGATGTCCTGTGCCCTGCTGCAAGCCGTTTCGCTCAATATCCTTTATAAGGTCGTTAATTTTCTTCAACTGCTTTTTATCATTCTGCTGCCAATAAAGATAATCGTCCCATGCACGGTCTGACCACAGCTTATTCATCGTATGCCTCGATCAGCTCATGCTGTTGCCCCTTGCCCGCCGACAGCTGCGCCATGGCACGGTCGATCATTGCAAGATATTCGGCGTTTCGTGCTGCTTTTGTAATTTGATTATACTGCTCAAGGCTCATAAGCACCACATTTTTTTCGTCTTTACGGGTAACGATAACCGTTTCGTTTCTGTCCGCAGCGGCGTCGCAATAGCTTTTGAAATTATTTCGGATAGTGGTAAAATTTACCGCAAGCATAATGATCCCTGCCCTTCATTCAGATAACAGTACATTAATTTGTGCTTTATTCTGTACATAAAATTATTATACCATATTTTATTCCATATGTCAAGCTTTTTAAAAAGTAAAAAAACAAAGCCGGAAGATGACATTATAGTCACTTAATGTTAAATATTATACACATTTATATGTACAAAATGTAAAATCTTAAATTTATCCTCTCAACCTCTTGACAAATCAAGGAAAAAAAGTTATAATAAACTATTGTATTATAATGTAATCTTATGCCCCTTTTAGGGAAATGTTCCGAAAAATTATCCGTGAGCTTTACAGGGTGACCGCTTAAAAACACCTGTGTATAGCGGTTTGCTAAAGAATTTACCGTTTTGTGGATCTGCTTTTGTGAATGCTACACTGCCTTAGCTTTAGTATGCCGACAGTTTATGCGTTTATTACAAAGCGAGTGCGGATTTTTACGGTAAAATTTGGTGAAACAGACAAAGTTGCGGATGTGTGATTTTTGCTGCGGGCAAAATTTTCGGGACAGGGCTTTTTAATGCTTATTATTTGCAGAAATTGTCAATAATTATTGACAGCCAATAACATTGACAGTCAATATTATTGATAATGCCAATAATTAAGGCAGACCGGCTGCTATGACACTGTTACACTGTGAAACTGTGATACTGCCGCCTTAAAGCTTCACCGGGAATTTGCATATGCGGTTTTCCGTGAACAGGGCGTCGGGCTTGCGGCAGCGGTCGGTATAGCAAGGGCAGAGGGTTATATTTCCCTTAAGCTTTTTATTTTAGAGGAGGAGTCCGCCTATGGTGAATGTAAAGCCTGTGCAGATGGGTAAAACTACCCGTATGAGCTTCGGCAAGATCAATGAAGTTCTGGGTATGCCGAACCTCATTGAGGTACAGAAAAATTCCTACGACTGGTTTCTGAGGGAGGGACTTAAAGAGGTTTTCCGTGATGTATCGGCTATCACCGACTACAACAACAACCTTGTGCTGAATTTCGTGGACTTTCAGCTTGACGAGACCCCGAAATACTCGGTGGAAGAGTGCAAGGAAAGGGACGTCACCTATGCTGCCCCTTTGCGGGTAAAGGCTTCTCTGTGGAATAAGGAAACAGGCGACGTTAAGGAAAATATCGTTTTTATGGGCGATTTCCCTCTTATGACGGACAGCGGTACATTCGTTATAAACGGGGCTGAGCGTGTTATAGTTTCCCAGCTGGTTCGTTCCCCCGGAGTTTATTATGCGGTGGAAAAGGACAAGACCGGCAAGGATCTGTTCAAGGCCACTGTTATCCCCAACAGGGGCGCCTGGCTGGAGTATGAAATGGATTCCTCGGACGTGGTTTATGTCCGCATTGACAAGAACAGGAAGATACCTCTTACGACGTTCATAAGGGCTCTGGGCTGCGGCACAGACCCTGAGATAGAGGAAATGTTCGGCGTTGACGAGCGCATTTCCCAGACCATTCTTCAGAAAGACCCCACAAAGAACAGGGAAGAGGCTTTGCTGGAGGTATACAAGAAGCTGCGCCCGGGCGAACCCCCCACGGTGGACAGTGCGGAAAGCCATATCAATATGCTTTTCTTCGACGCAAAGCGGTATGATCTGGCAAGATTCGGAAGATATAAGTACAACAAGAAATTGGGTATAGGGTCACGTTTGTCGGGTCACTATCTGTCAAGGCCTGTGGCAAGCCCCCTGACGGGCGAGGTCATTGCGGATGCGGGAGAGCTTATCCGCTACGAAAAGGCCATGGAGATACAGCAAGCGGGCGTTACCGAGGCTTGGGTAAAGGTCGAGCACAATGAGATCTACACCACCCCCACGGGCGAGAGCGCTCACCGCACGGAGGAAAGAGAAGTCAAGATAATCGGCAACGGTATGGTGGACATTAAGGGCTATGTGGACTTCGACCCCGAGCAGTACGGCATTTGCGAGCTGGTTTCATTCAGTGTGCTCAAGGAAATTCTTGACTCTGCGGCGGATGCGGACGAGCTGGAGGAAATGGTCAAGAAGCGTGCAGACGAGCTTGTTCCGAAGCACATTATCCTTGAAGATATATATGCTACGATAAGCTATTTCATTAACCTTTGCGAGGGTGTGGGCACTGTTGACGACATTGACCACCTGGGCAACAGGCGTATACGCTCGGTGGGCGAGCTGCTGCAAAATCAGTTCAGGATAGGCTTTGCACGCATGGAGCGAGGCATTCGTGAAAAGATGAACACACAGGCTCAGGATATTGAGACCATAACCCCTCAGAGCCTTATCAATATTCGCCCCATTACGGCGGCTATAAAGGAATTTTTCGGTTCGTCACCCCTGTCACAGTTCATGGATCAGAACAACCCGCTGGCGGAGCTTACTCACAAGAGAAGGCTTTCGGCGCTGGGTCCGGGCGGTCTGTCCCGTGACAGAGCGGGATTCGAGGTTCGTGACGTTCACTATTCCCACTACGGAAGAATGTGTCCCATTGAGACCCCCGAAGGTCCTAATATCGGACTTATCTCCTATCTTGCAAGCTTTGCGAGAATAAATGAATACGGCTTTATCGAAGCCCCTTACAGAAAGGTCGACAAGGAGACGGGCGTGGTGACGGACGAGGTCACCTACATGACTGCGGACGTGGAGGATAACTTCACGGTTGCACAGGCAAACGAACCGCTGACGGCGGACGGGAAATTCGCAAGAGCCAAGGTCAATGCCCGATACAGGGATCAGATACTTGAATGCGAGCGGGAAAGAGTCGACTACATGGACGTTTCCCCGAAAATGGTGGTTTCCATTGCGACGGCTATGATACCGTTCCTGGAAAACGACGACGCTAACCGTGCGCTCATGGGTGCGAACATGCAGAGACAGGCTGTGCCTCTCCTTAAAACCGAGGCTCCCATTGTGGGCACGGGTATGGAGTACAAGGTGGCTGTAGACTCGGGCGTCTGCATAGTTTCAAAGCATGACGGCGTTGTGGACAGGGTTTCGGCTGACGAGGTCGTTATCAAGGAGGGCACAGGCGCCTGCCACACCTACAAGCTTACCAAGTTCAAGCGCTCCAATCAGGGCACCTGCATAAATCAGCGGCCTATTGTGGTAAGGGGCGAGGAGATACACAAGGGTCAGGTACTGGCTGACGGCCCTGCTACGAGCGACGGCGAGCTTGCTATAGGCAAGAACGCTCTCATAGGCTTCATGACCTGGGAGGGCTACAACTACGAGGACGCTGTTCTGCTTAACGAACGTGTTGTCCGTGAAGATATTTACACTTCCATTCACATTGAGGAATACGAGATAGAAGAGCGTGACACCAAGCTGGGTGCGGAGACCATTACAAGGGATATCCCCAATGTGGGCGACGACGCACTCAAAGACCTGGACGACAGAGGTATCATCCGCATCGGCGCTGAGGTAAGAGCGGGCGACATTCTGGTGGGCAAGGTAACGCCTAAGGGCGAGACAGAGCTTACTGCCGAGGAACGTTTGCTTCGTGCCATATTCGGCGAAAAGGCTAAAGAGGTAAGGGACAATTCCCTTAAAGTGCCCCACGGCGAATCGGGCGTGGTCGTTGATGTGCGGATATTTACCCGTGAAAACTGCGACGAGCTTTCCCCCGGGGTAAACAAGCTTGTACGCTGCTATATTGCCCAGAAAAGAAAAATTTCCGTTGGCGACAAGATGGCGGGCAGACACGGAAACAAGGGCGTTGTTTCGAGGATACTCAAATCCGAGGATATGCCTTTCCTGCCCGACGGAACGCCTCTTGACATTGTGCTCAACCCCTTGGGCGTGCCCTCCCGAATGAATATCGGGCAGGTGTTGGAGGTTCATCTCGGCATGGCTGCAAAGAAGCTGGGCTGGAAGGTCATGACCCCTGTATTTGACGGCGCTCATGAGGAGGACATCAGAGCCTGCTTTAAAGAGGCGGGCATGGACGAGGACGGCAAGATCGTTCTCCGTGACGGAAGAACGGGCGAGCCCTTTGACAACAGGGTAACGGTGGGTATCATGTACTATCTGAAGCTCCACCATCTGGTTGACGATAAGATCCACGCACGCTCGGTAGGTCCTTATGCGCTGGTAACGCAGCAGCCTCTGGGCGGTAAGGCACAGTTCGGCGGACAGAGATTCGGTGAGATGGAGGTATGGGCGCTGGAGGCTTACGGCGCTGCCTACACGCTGCAGGAGATCCTGACGGTAAAATCCGACGATACTGTGGGTCGTGTAAAGACCTATGAGGCCATTGTCAAGGGACAGAACGTTCCCAAACCCGGCATACCCGAGGCGTTCAAGGTAATTATAAAGGAATTCCAGTCCCTGTGTCTTGACATAAGGGTTCTGGACAGCGATAACAATGAGATCGACCTTAAGGCGACATTCGATGATGAGGATGATGTTATCCCGCCTCCTGTTTCCGGGGCTGAGGACTTTGACGAGCTTACCGCTGAGGGCAGTCATTATGACGAAAGCGACCTGGAAAGCGGCGATCTTGACGAGGGCTTCTCCCTTGCGGATGAGGATGAGGACGACGACTTCGGGCTTTCCGACGGGGAGGACGACGAGGACGGCGATGACTACCTTCTTGATGTTGACGAGGACTCGGATGACGATCTGATATAAAAGCATTTATGACCGTACCGGGTACGGTCATATCCTCCGGTCAACCTGAACTCTGATAAGAAAATTCCGATTTTTTCGAAGCCGGTGATATCGGAGCTGATGATATCGGAGCCGATTATATCGGCATAATACCCTGTAATTTTAAGGAGTGTAAGCTTTTGGAACAAAACATTTTTGAATCAATAAAAATTGGTCTTGCTTCCCCCGAAAAAATCAAAAGCTGGTCTTTCGGCAATGTTGAAAAGCCCGAGACTATCAACTACAGAACCCAGAAGCCCGAGCGTGACGGCCTTTACTGCGAAAGGATATTCGGGCCTACAAAGGACTGGGAATGCCACTGCGGAAAGTACAAGAAGATCCGCTTCAAGGGCAAGGTCTGCGAGCGCTGCGGCGTTGAGGTTACCAGAGCCAAGGTCCGCAGAGAGCGCATGGGGCATATTGCCCTTGCTGCGCCCTGCTCCCATATATGGTATTTCAAGGGCACGCCCTCCCGTATAGGACAGGTGCTGGAGGTCTCCCAGAAGAGGCTGGAGGAAGTGCTGTACTTTACCCGCTATATCGTTGTGGACGGCGGCAGCACGGAGCTTGTTAAAAAGCAGCTGCTGACCGAAAAGGAATACTCGGATATGTGCGAAAAGTACGAGGACGACTTTTACGCTGCCATGGGCGCTGAGGCTATCAAAGAGCTTCTGGAGGACTACGACCCCGAGTGCTACAATCAGTACATCACAAAATATATAGATATGTTCTCGGGCGTTACCGGAATGAGCGAGGAGGACATAAGGGACTGCCTTGCAAAGCGGTTCAGGATAGTGACAAATGATGTTGAGATCATGGGTGAGGACGGTAATGTGATCGCCTCCTACACTGCGGGGCAACGGGTGAGCCGCAGCGATTACAACACTCTTGTGGTGAAATACAACTGGATAGAGGCGGAAAGAAAATCCGACAAGCATATTGATACGATCTGCGGCTCGAAGTACATTGAACAGCTGTTTGATGAAAAGATAGAGGCAGCAAACGCTGACGGCAAGTATGACGAGATCGCCGACAAATCAAAGTGGATAAACAGCCTTTCCTGGCTTTGCGAGGAGCTGGAAACAGAGCTTGCCGACCTGCCTGCGGGGCAGAAGCGGATAAAGCTGCTTAAACGCCTGGAGATAATCGAATCCTTTAAAAATTCGGGGAACAAGCCCGAATGGATGGTGCTGGACGTAGTGCCCGTAATCCCCCCCGACCTGCGGCCTATGGTTCCTCTGGACGGCGGCAGATATGCTACCTCCGATCTTAACGATCTTTACAGACGTGTTATCAACAGAAACAACCGTCTGAAGAAAATGCTGGAGCTGGAAGCCCCCGACATTATCATCAGAAACGAGAAGAGAATGCTTCAGGAGGCTGTGGACGCTCTTATTGACAACGGCAGACACGGCAGGCCTGTTACAGGTCCGAACAACCGTGCGCTCAAGTCCCTTTCGGATATGCTCAAGGGCAAGCAGGGACGTTTCCGTCAGAATCTGTTGGGTAAGCGTGTTGACTACTCGGGACGTTCGGTTATCGTGGTAGGCCCGGAGCTTAAAATGTATCAGTGCGGTCTGCCTAAGGAAATGGCGCTGGAGCTGTTCAAGCCCTTTGTAATGAAGCGTCTGGTGGACACGGGCAAATCCACGAACATAAAGTCCGCCCGCAAAAAGGTGGACAGGGCGGAAAACGACGTATGGGACGCACTGGAGAATGTTATCAAAAATCACCCTGTGCTGCTGAACCGTGCGCCTACTCTTCACCGTCTGGGTATTCAGGCTTTCGAGCCTATCCTTGTTGAAGGGCGTGCCATAAAGCTTCACCCGCTGGTTTGTACGGCGTTCAATGCGGACTTTGACGGCGACCAGATGGCTGTTCATCTTCCCCTTTCCGCCGAGGCGCAGACAGAGGCAAGATTCCTTATGCTGGCTGCAAACAATCTGCTGAAGCCCTCAGACGGGCGGCCTGTGGCTGTTCCCTCTCAGGATATGGTTCTGGGTTCATACTACCTTACCATGAAAAAAGAGGGCGAAAAGGGCGAAGGCAAGGTGTTCAGAGATGTAAGCGAGGCGCTCATGGCATACCAGGAGGGCATTGTTACACTGCACGCTGCCATAAAAGTAAGAATCACCAAGGAGATCGGCGGCAAGAAGGTCTCCAAGATAATCGACTGCACAGTGGGCAGGCTTATATTCAACGAAAATATCCCTCAGAATCTGGGTTATGTGGACAGGACAAATTCCGACAAGCAGTTTGATCTGGAGATCGACTTCCTTGTAAAGCGTGGGCAGCTTTCGGATATTATCGAGAGGTGTATCAGGACTCACGGCACTACCACCACCTCAGAGGTGCTGGACAGGGTAAAGTCTTTGGGATTCAAGTATTCTACCAAAGCAGCTATTACCGTTGCGGTATGCGACGCAGAGATACCCAAGGAAAAGCCTGCTATTCTTGCCGAGGCAGACAATCAGGTAGACAAGATCAACAAAATGTACAAGAGAGGCTTTATTTCCGCTGCCGAGAAGTCAAAGCGGTTCATTCAGATATGGAACGGTGCGACGGACGAGGTTACTTCTGCGCTTAAAAACGACCTTGACAGATACAACCCTATTTTCATGATGTCCGATTCCGGAGCGAGAGGTTCGATAAATCAGATAAGGCAGCTGGCGGGAATGAGAGGACTTATCGCCAACACCTCGGGTTCTACAATCGAGATGCCTATCAGAGCCAATTACCGTGAGGGTCTTAACATTCTGGAATACTTCATATCGTCTCGTGGCGCACGAAAGGGTCTGGCAGATACCGCTCTGCGTACTGCGGACTCGGGTTACCTTACAAGACGTCTGGTTGACGTTTCTCAGGAGGTCATTATCCGTGAAGAGGATTGCGGCACCGACGAGGGCATTGAGATAACAACGATAAGAAACGGCAACGAGATGATCGAGCCTTTGCAGGAGCGTCTTGTGGGACGTTATCTTATGGAGGATCTCCGTGACCCTGCTACGGGCGACCTTATTATCAGCAAGAACAAGCTCATCACCGAAAGCGATTCCGAGAGGATAATAAATGCGGGTGTTGAAAAGGTGAAGATCCGTTCGGTGCTCAACTGCCACGCAGAGCACGGCGTATGTGCGAAATGCTACGGCGCTAACCTGGCAAACGGCAATCTTGTTGCAGTGGGCGAAGCGGTAGGCGTTATTGCTGCTCAGTCCATAGGCGAGCCGGGTACGCAGCTTACCATGAGAACCTTCCACACAGGCGGTATCGCTTCGGCGGACGATATCACACAGGGTCTGCCCCGTGTTGAGGAGCTGTTTGAGAGCAGACGTCCCAAGAATGCGGCTATTATCGCAAAGTTCGGCGGAAAGGTCCGCATGGAGGAGATCAAAAAGACAAGAAATGTCATCATTACCGATCAGGAGACGGGTAATGAGGAATACTATCCCGTTCCCTACGGCTTCAAGATAAAGGTAAAGGACGGCGACACCGTAAACAAGGGCGACGCCCTCACCGAGGGTTCGATCAATCCCGGAGACGTGCTGGAGATTCTCGGACAGCAGGCTGTTCAGAACTACATTATCACCGAGGTTCAGAAGGTTTACCGCCTCCAGGGTGTTGATATCAACGACAAGCACATTGAGGTAATTGTAAGCCAGATGCTCAAGCGTGTACGTGTGGAGGACGGCGGCTCAAGCCTTATGCTTCCCGGGTCTGTGGTTGACCGCAGGGAGATCTACGCCGCCAACGAAAGAATCCGCAGGAGAATGGAGCAGGGTGAGGAAAATCTCAGCTTTGTTACATTCCGCCCCATTATTCAGGGTATTACCAAGGCATCCTCCAACTCCGACAGCTTCCTTTCCGCAGCCTCCTTCCAGGAGACCACAAGGGCGCTTACCGACGCTGCCATCAAGGGCAAGAGCGACAGTCTTATGGGACTTAAGGAAAACGTTATTATCGGTAAGCTTATCCCCGCAGGAACGGGTATGGACGTTTACAATAATGTTCAGCTTATCCGCAACGAGGGCTAAGCTAATAGAGGCAAGAAGAGAACAATATGCAAAAAATTGCACTTATAATCATGCTGTGCTTGTTTTCCTTGTTTTCATTATCGGCTTGCAGCGAAAAAGAAGAGACGCACGAGGAATCAGGTAATAAATATGAATTTTATGACCCGGTTTTCCCTAAGGATTCATGCGTCAAATTGAGTGAATCTCATGGCTTTGAATTGGATGAGAATTACAATAATGTTGTCGCAAGTATTGAAAACGAATCACCGCTGACCACAACTTCCGTTATCAATTGCCATATTTATAATCAAAATAAAGGAAAAGGCTTTACGCTCTATTCTAATATGGCAATTGAAAAAAAAGTTGGCGGCAGCATATGGGTCAGATTGAAATATGACCCGCACAATCATCCGGACTGGAGTACGGTAGGAATAGAAGGAGGTGATAAGGAAAAAAACTATGAATCATGGGTATCAATAGACTTAAATGACGTACAAGAAGAACTGCCCCCCGGAGATTACAGATTGGTAATTTTTCTTGGGGAAAGGAATCTATATATTGAAATCAAATTGTACTGAAAAAAAATGTTTGGCTTATCCGCAGCAATATAAACAATAATATCCCCCTTTACCGCTCTTAGGTAAGGGGGATATGTTATATCGGTACAGCTTTACCGTCCGCTGCCTGTTCTGTCATATATTCCCGTTACATTCTCCGCTTTAACCGCAAGGCTGCGAAGCTCGGCTGCCTTTTGGGCAATGCGCCTGCCATAGGAAAAACGGCTGCCGAAAAGCTTTTTCGCCTCTCCCATATTCCTTGCAAGCTCGTCCTCATGAACGGTCATATTTTCTCCCTCGGAGTATATGCCAACCTTTTCCAGCGCCTTTTTATAAGAGCCGGTCACGCCCTCCATATCCACCGATTTTCCCGAAACAAACCTGTCGGAATGTTCCACAGCCAGGCAGGTAAGGCTGTAGCTTCTGGCAAAGCCCTCGACCTCGTTTTTAAAGTCCCTGTCGCTCATTATCTCCGCCTCGCAAAGCCGTCCCGAAGCACGCAAAAGCTCTCCCGAAGCGCTTTTCAGTTCTGCAAGCCCCGCCGCCTTGTTTTCACGGAATCTCGCCTTTGCCTTTGCGCTTTCCAGCTTTGCCTTTTCCTCTGCGTTCACTTTCGGCAGGGCTGTGTAAGCCATTTCAAGCATTCTCGCTCCGGAGGATTTTTTCTGCAATCCCGCCCCGGAAGTCCCTATAAACGGCATATTTTTACATCTCCTTGATGTGCCGAATTAATTAATAATTAATAAATAATAATTAATAATGATTGACATATCTTATTTTTTTACTTTTTCTTGTAAACCGCAAATTAGTCCAACGCATTTTCGCATCTGAATTTACCGTTCAGCATACCCAACCGCTCACTAATTATTAATTATTAATTAACTTCTGCTGCCTTGCCGTGGACAGCATTAGCTTGATGCGGTTTTCCTGATTTACCTTTGTAGCCCCCGGGTCATAGTCAATGGGAACAATGTTGGACTGGGGGAAGGTCTCCCGCAGCTTGCGTATCATGCCCTTGCCTATGATGTGGTTTGGCAGGCAGCCGAAAGGCTGGGCGCAGACTATGCTGTTTATTCCCATATGGATCATATCTATCATTTCAGCCGTCAAAAGCCAGCCCTCGCCCATTTTATTGGCAGGGGAAACAAAGGGCTCAACGTCCTTTTTAGCCTTTTCAAAGGGCGTGGGACCGAAAAATCTCGTGTTTTCCACCGCCTTGATGATCTTGTTCTGCATCATCTTGAAAAAGCCCTTGACCGCCGTGGAGGCTACATATTTCTTGTACTTAACGTGATAAAGCTCCGTTTCCACCACATGGTGATCTCCCATAAAAATAAGGAAATCTATAAGCCCCGGGCAGTAGACCTCGCAGCCCTCCGACTCCAGATAGCGGTGCAGGTCATTGTTGCCCAAGGGAGAATATTTAATGTAAATCTCCCCCACCACGCCCACACGGATAATATCGGGATTGGGCGTATAAGGCACGTTTTCAAAGTCCTTCACTATCTGAGCGGAAATCTTGTCAAAAATGGAATAGCTGAAATTAATATCAACCAATTTGTCTATCCACTTATCAATAAGCCTGTCGCAGTCGCCCTTGTTGTTTTCATAGGGGCGCACCTGATTTGACAGCAGCATAAGAACGTCCCCATAGCAGCAAGCCGTAATAAGCTCCGCCAGCAGCGGGGGCGTCAGGTGAAATCCGGGATTTTTCTCCAGGCTCGCCAGATTCAGCGAAATTACAGGCACCTGATCCATTCCGCACTTATGCAGCGCCTTTCTTATCAAATGGATATAGTTGGAGGCTCTGCACCCGCCTCCTGACTGTATCATCATAAGGGCGGTCTTGTTGACATCGTACTTGCCGCTTTTGAGTGCGTCAATGAACTGCCCTATGCACAAAAGCGCAGGATAACAGGTGTCGTTATGGGTATACCGCAGACCCTCGTCCTTGATCTTTCTGCCCATGGTCGTAAGCAGCTTTACACGGTAGCCGTGATTATTGAAGCTTCTTTCCAGAAGCCTGAAGTGGATAGGCAGCATATTGGGGATAAGTATCGTATATTCCTGCCGCATTTCCTCGGTAAAGAGCAGTCTGCCCTCTTCGTTATAAACAAGCTCTGCCATAGAGCGTATCAGCCTCATTTCTGTAAATATACTTTTAGGAACTGCTGATTAAAGGTATTTTCCCCGCCGTAGGCGGGGAAAATACCGCCTCCCATAGCCATTTTAAAAACCAATAAAATCTTAAAAACCATTTAATCAGCATTTCCTTTATTATATCACAAAAGTATATTTTTTTCAAGTGTTTTTTTAAATTTTTGTCGGACAGGGAATTTTTTTGACGAATTTTACAAAAAAGCTATTTTATCTCTTTCAAAGAATCCGTGCCCTTGAAATTCTCTGCGAAATTATTAAGAAAATCCGTCCAGTTCTCTCCGCCGATATATACCTCATCGGAAATGATGTATATCCTCCCGCTTTCACCGATAGCGATATAATCCTCCCCCATAAGCCCCAAGGGGATAACGTAATCGTTCACCGCTTTGGACAGCTGCCCGAAAAGCGCCGCCGCATCGTAGATATTTTCGGGATAGACCACCATTTTATTTTCAATGTCCGAATTTTCGGTTATCTCGAAACGCTCTCCCCTGAACTGTCCCCTCTTGCCGATTGATATCATATAGAAATTTTCGATTATCTCCCTTGCTTCGGGAAAGACCCTGTACCCCTCCTCCTCAAAAAATGCAAAGCATTCATCAAGGGAATCCTCCGACATTATCCGCTCCCTGCCGTAGCCGCAGGAGTCTATCAGAGCCTTTGCCCTGACCGTAAGCTTACTTAAATCCATAATTATAAACCGCCTTTTATTTATTTGTGCATTGCCATTTTTTTCACTCCGTTAATCTTTCGTTCACACCAAAGGTGCGCTGAAACTTAGGGGTTTACCGCTAACTTTCAAACTTCCTCTCCGTTAATCAGACTTTCACACCAACGGTACACTGAAACTTAGGGGTTTACCGCTAACTTTCAAACTTATTCTTTTCCCGCAGCCGCAAAGCCCAGTATCTCGATAGTCTTGTCCTCCGAACCCTCGGACGGGCGAATTTCAAAATCCATTTCCTTCGAGGTCTGGAATTTTATTATCTGCTGTGAAAAGGCCTCGCCCCAGCCGTCCTTCTGGCAGGTGTTCACCGTGGTAAGCTTTTCGCCGTTCAGGTACACGTCAAAAGCTCCCCGCTCCTCTTTATTGTCACGCTTGTAGATAACAAAGAACGAACTGCCGCTGACATGGACTTTCATAGGCTCATCGCCGCCGCCGTACTGCCAGCAGCCTGTAAATCCCGAACTGCTGCCGTTTCCAATGGCAAACGCACCCACATCCCTGACGGAAACATTTCCGCCTGCGCAGTCAACACAATCCTCCCCGTACAAGGGCGTAAGCAGACGTGCATTTGCATAGGGCGCTCCGAAAACCTCACCCGGCTTTATCTCATAAGCCTCGGGCTTCTCCGCAGCGTCTGCCTTATCATAAAGATATTCAATAAATTCGCACAGCAGACCATGCCCGTATTTATTGGGGTGAGACTGATCGCCCGAGTAATCCTGCCAGGTCATTCGCCCCTCATCAAATTCGGGAGTAAGAGCGTCCGCAGCGGAGATCATGGGCAGGTCGTAAAAAGTGCCTATCTGCTTCATATGCTCCTGCGCCGAATATCCGCTTTCGATAACGTTAAAAAGCAGTATCACCGCAGGCTCGCTCTCCGACGTTAACGCCGCCTTGACCAGCGATTCATAGGATTCCTTTGCAATCTTGTCCTGTCCGTCATTGACCGCAAATTCCACAAAAATTATATCCGGGGAATTGTCCAGCACGTCCCTTTGCAGCCGCAGTATGCCCAGATTTGAGGGCGTGCCCGAAAGCCCTGCATTGATATAGTTTACATTTCCGAATTTTTCTGCAAACATATCCGCCGAAAGCTTCGCATAGCAGCCGTCCTTTCCGCCGCCTATGCCCTCGGTGATAGAGCCGCCGATATAGGCAATCGTCACCTCTTCACCGTCTCTTGCCTTCTGAAATTTTTCCTTGAGTCTCTTGGTGTTCCCCAGACTGTATAACGAACGTTCAACCATGGCAGCGTGAAATTCCTCCTCCGTTTCGGGCTGTTTGGCAGTTTCCCCGGGAATGTCCTCCGGGATATTTTCCAAATTGTCCATATTTTCCAAAGCAGTATTTTCCGCCCCGTTCACCTCCGTGCTTTCCTGCGCCCCGCCGCCGCAGCCCGACAACATCAGCATTGCCGCCGCAAGGGCAGCAGCCTTTGAGAAATATTTAAGGAAATTTTTTCTGTTCATTGCACCTAAAGCTCCATTCAAAATTTATTTTATCAAGCCTGACTCTCTTGCTTCTTACATCCGAAATCAAAGCTCCACAATCCCCGTTGCAATGCCGTTAGGCGTAATATCAAGAAAGCCGTATGAGGGCTTGTTCCCGTCCCTGGGGCAGGAGCAGCTGCCCGGGTTAAGCAGATGAATGCCGTATTCATACCCCTCAAATCTGCAATGAGTGTGCCCGAAAAGCGCCGCTGCGCAGCCGTTGTCACGTGCCGCCATAAGCAGATTGTCCCTGCCGTATTTTATGCTCAGCCTGTGACCGTGGCAGGCGAAAACCTTAACGCCCCCCGCATAAATAATGTCGAAATCGGGGGAAACGCTGCCGTAGTCGCAGTTTCCCGCCACATGCCTTATATCAAGCCCGGGGTAAAGACTGCGCATGACCTCCACCTCGCGCTCCCCGTCCCCCAAATGGATAAAAATATCGCCGCTGTCCTTTGCCGCCTCTATGACCCTTTTGAGCGCCATTCTGTCCCCGTGGGAATCGGAAACCGCAATTATTCTGACACTTTTATTCACAATCCATACCTCCGCCGCATATTATACTTATGAACACTTTTATTTTACATATATTTTAACATATATTCCCCAAAAAGTAAAGCCCTTTTGGGAGAATATTCATACTAATTTTCAAATAACCTATAGACAATCTGACGGCTATAGCCTTCGCCGCTCTGCGTCAAGCTCCCTTGCCGGGCGATGTGTTTCTGCGAAACAAGCCCGCCTGCGGTCGCTTTCCTTGATCGGCTCGCCTCTATCCGCCATCTTGTCTATAGAACATTTTCAAATTAGTATCAAAGTAATGAAAGGCGGTATTCAAATGGATATCAGAAGCACCAATCCCCAGAATCTGGACGCACTTTTAAAAACCGTCAGCGCCAAGCTGAACGTTCCCCCCGAAAAGCTCAAAGCAGAGCTTATGCAGGGCAAATTCGACAGCGCTCTGAAAAATATGAAGCCCGACGAGGCAAAGAAGTTTAGTCAAGTCCTTGCCAATCCCCAGATGATGGAAAAGTTCATGAGCGCTCCCCAGGCACAGGCTTTGTATAAGAAGCTTTCGGGCGGCAAGTGAGCTCATCTTACCTCTGACATCTAACCTCTAACCTCTGAAGGCGGTGATCCTACGGACGAAATGTTTGCCTCAATTCTGGGCGACCCGGAAAGTATGCAGCAAATAAAAGAGCTTGCCCAGATGCTTTCCGAGCAGACAAACGGGGATGACCTTTCGGGAAACAGCAGCGCCTCGGAGGATCACCCCGACGGTAACCCCGACCAAAACACAGCCTCCCAAAGCGCCTTTGACCCCTCAGCGCTTTCGGGACTTGCAGGGCTTTTCGGCCCGGGCGGTATTGACTTTAACACGATTATGGGCATAGGCAAGGTTCTTTCCGCCGCAGGGGAGGACGACAAAAACACCGCCCTGCTGCTGGCGCTGAAGCCTCACCTTAGCGAGGTTCGGCAGCAAAAGGTGGACAGGGCAGTGAAAATGCTTAAAATATATGCGCTGTTTCTTGCCTTGAAGGACAGCGGAATGCTGGGGCAGATAATATGATCTTACAAGGGAAAGGCGGTGATGGGAATGCCCGGTCAAGGTGAATATTTCGGGGGAAACGGGGGCTATCAAAGGCAGCCCGTAAACGGCGGCAATTTTCCGCCAAATAACCCGCCCCAAGCAGCACAAGCAGCGCAGGCAATGCAATCGGCACAGGCTGCACAGGCAGCATATGCCCGCCGTGCAGGGGCATTCCCCTACAGCCGCCCGAACCGACCCAACGGTTTTGTAAACGGCAATGAGGGGTACGTAAATTCCGCAGAACAGTCAGCTATGAATTTCCCCACCAATTCGGGCATACGTCAATATCAGTCAAACGGGCAGGGGCAGAACGGAAATTACCGCAGCAATTTCGGAAACAGGAACTCCCCCTTTATAAATCGCCCCCAGCCTCCGCCCGAACCGGAAAATATTCCCGAACCGACCTTTTCCGCTGCTGAGGAAAACGCCGAGGAAACGGACAGCAAAAAAAGCAGTCTGCTTTCCCTGCTTGACGGCGTAAAGGTCGACCCCGAAAAAGCGACTTTGGTTTTGCTTATAGTTATCCTCGCCCGCAACGGCGCGGATATTACCCTGATAATGGCGCTGGCTTACTTATTGATGTGACGGGAGGGCTGTGAAGGCTTTCCCGTCATTTCTATCCGATCCTTTGTATAAACCCTTATTGGAATATGATTTTTTTTACATATTTTTACAGCATATCTTATATCCTCCGATTTTCCGTCCCAGAAAGCTACTGCCATATCGCCGCATTTTACCATATACTCGATACGTTTTAACCGCTGCTCCTGTCCGTTTTTATCATATAACGGCTCGAATAACATCGTTTCATATGAACGGCTGTCGGCATAATTTTGAGCCGATTCGTCAATCCGATTTTGATTTCCCGTAATTATCATTCTTGTATTTGAGGGAATAAATTCCTGCATATTGAGCACATCCATTCCGTCCGAACCTATTACGGTAACGGTTATTTTGTATTCTTCTTTTTTTATAGCTTTTTTTATTTTGTAAATGGCACGTGTAAATCTATTTGTCGTATCAATTATTACCATTCTATTTTAACCTCTCTTTAAACGTATTTTAGACATTATTTTATTCCATATTACACATTATAATATAAAATGGATTTAAAATATAGCTATAATATATTAATTTTGGAGGAATATTTTATGTCTATAAAGAGCTTATCTATAAGAATTGATGACGAAATGTTAAACAAACTGCATTATGTAGCAGATTATGAAGCACGTTCGGCAAACGGTCAGATAATTATTCTGATAAGGGAATGTATTGAGGATTTTGAGAAAAAGCACGGAGAAATAACTTTTGGCAGGAAAAAGCCCAAATCCTCCAAATAAAATCAACCGCCCGAATTAATTTGGGCGGTTTTAGTTTACGCAATTCCGCAAAAAGACTTGACAAATCCGGGGAATGTGTTATAATAAAATCAAGGAGTGATGATGTGGCGATAACGGCAATAGAACAGCCTATTGAACAGCAACACACGGGCAAGGGCAATCCGGGAGCTATTTTACATTTTGACAAGCCTTTGGCAAACAGGCAGGAAAAGCTGCTGGAACAGCTTCCGGGATATGACAGCAGAGTGAATGTTCCCAAAAACTCCGTGAGTATGGCTGATTTAGCTGCTCTTACAGCTAAAACGGGCGTTGAATTTGCAATGTTTACCAAAGGCAGCGAACGGCTGATAATCCGTGGAAATGCTTACAAGGTAAAAATTGAAACCGATGACGCCGAGAAACTGGCTGCCATGGGGTATAAATGGAGCGGTCATACACACCCGGGAACGGACATTAATTGTATGCAGGCTTCTTATGGCGACATGGAGATTTTAAAGTGCTTCAAACAGGAAATAAGCGTTATTTATAATTCCAAAGGGGATTACTTAACATTTTATAAATGAGGTGATAATATGTGCAAGATGTTCAATGATTGGTCAAGTGAGATAAAAAATTACTGCGACAATAACGGACTGAACTATGACAAGGCTTTACAAATGGTCAAGAGCTGCGGAAAAAATTTTCTGTTTCTCCAGTATCATAACCCCGAATGCGGAAAAAGTGGGCTGCTTGATGAAACACCTATGCCCTTGGTTTTGCGTGTAACGCAAACCCCCGAGGGACTTGTATTTGAGCAAACGGAGAACACCAAAAAATATTTATCATAGCCTATTATTATCAAATAAAAAACAACCGTCCGACCTTTATTTCCGGGCGGTTGTTTTTTAGCTTTACCGAATTATTTTCTCTACCCTCTAACCCCGTACACCTCTCTCGCTGCGTCCACAGTGGCTTTGGCGTCCTTGGCGTAATAATCCGCACCGATCTTCATGGCATATTCAGGCGTAAGCACAGCCCCGCCCACAACTATCCTGCATTGGGGCTTTTTGCTTTTCACAAGAGCGATAGTTTCCTCCATAGCCTTTAAAGTGGTGGTCATAAGCGCAGACAGCCCCACAAGCTTCACATCTTCATCAAGCGCCGCATTCAGCACATCTTCATAAGGCACGTCACGCCCCAGATCGATCACCTCAAAGCCGTAATTTTCCAACAGCACCTTAACAATATTTTTCCCTATGTCATGAATGTCACCCTTGACCGTCGCCAGCACCACCTTGCCCTTTGAAACGCCCTTGCTGCCGCCCAACCTCAGCTTTATCTCCTCAAAAGCCGCCTGCGCCGCCCCCGCCGCAAGTATCAGCTGAGGCAGGAAAATGCGTCCGCTTTCAAAATCCGCACCCGCTTTGTCAAGCGCAGGAATAAGCATTTCGTCCACTATCTTCATGCACTCATGACTTTTCAGAAGCTCCTTTGTAATGCTGCCGCTCTCGCCCTTTAATCCGCCGCAGACCGCCGCAATAAGACTTTCTGGAGTGCTCTCCTTTTCCCCTGTCGGAGCTGCAACCGCAGCCGCAGGCGCAGCATTATAAGCCTCAATAAATTCCGCCGCATTCTTATCAATATTCGCCAGCAGCCTGTACGCCCGCACAGCCCCCGTCATAGCAGGAACATTCGGATTTATTATAGGCAGATCAAGTCCGTGAGAAAGACACATCTGCAGGAAATTCGCATTGATAAGTTCACGGTTCGGCAGCCCGAAAGAAATATTTGAAACCCCCAGAACCGTTTTAAGCCCCAGTTCATTTTTGACTCTTGCCAGTGCCTTGACCGTTTCCATAACCCCCTCCTGCTCTGCGGAAGCAGTGAGCGTAAGACAGTCTATAAAAATATTTTCCTTCGGAATGCCCACGACAATCGCCCTGTCCATGATTTTCTTTGCAATTGCAAATCTTCCCTCGGCAGTCTTTGGAATGCCCCCCTCGTCAAGAGTAAGCCCCACCACCGCTGCGCCGTATTTCTTAACCAGCGGCAGTATCGTTTCCAGGGACTTTTCTTCACCGTTCACGGAATTCACAATAGGCTTGCCGTTATACACCCGCAAAGCCGCCTCCAGAACCTCGGGGATAGTGGAATCCGGCTGCAAGGGCAGCTCGGTTATTCCCTGAATGGCTTTCACAGTCTTTACCATAACCGCCTTTTCATCAATGTCAGGCAGCCCCACATTCACATCAAGAATATCGGCCCCCGCCTTTGCCTGCTCAATAGCCTGCCCTAAAATATAGTCCATGTCGCCGCTCTTGAGAGCCTCCTTGAAACGCTTTTTCCCCGTGGGATTTATCCGCTCCCCGATAATTCTCGGCCCGTCAATAACGACCGTTTTCGCAGGTGAACATACCGCCGGGATAATTTCGGGAGCATTCGGAACATGCTTCATTTTCCCGAGCGCACCCGCCGCCGCCTTTATAAATTCGGGAGTAGTTCCGCAGCAGCCGCCCACTATCTTAACGCCGTATTTCACAAGTCCGCAAAGGCTCCGGGCAAACCCCTCGGGAGTAACATTATACTCCCCCGTCACAGGGTCGGGCAGCCCCGCATTTGGCTTTACCGCAATGGGAAGTCTTGTCCATTTTGAAAGCTCCGCCACCACAGGCTCAAGCTCCTTCGGCCCCAGGGAACAGTTCACGCCTATAGCGTCCGCCCCCAGTCCCTCCAAAGTCAGCGCCATTGAGGAAACAGCGCAGCCCGTGAATGTACGCCCGTTCTGCTCAAAGGTCATAGTGCAGATAATGGGCAGATCCGTGTTTTCCTTAGCCGCCAGAACCGCCGCTTTCAGCTCATACAGGTCCGTCATGGTCTCGCACACAATAAGGTCAGCCCCTGCCTTTTCCCCCGCGATCATCTGCTCACGAAAAATGTCATAAGCCTCCTCAAAGCTAAGGCTGCCCGTAGGTTCCAGCAGCTGCCCTATAGGTCCCACGTCCAGCGCAGCCAAAGCCCTGCCGCCTGCCGCCTCCTTTGCGATCTTCACCGCCTCGGGGATTATCTCTCCGGGAGTTTTTCCCGTTTCCGCCATTTTATAGCGGTTGCAGCCGAAAGTGTTTGTGTAAACTATCTGCGCCCCCGCCGTGATATATGCGCCGTGAATTTCCTTTAGCCACTGCGGCTTTTCAAAATTCAGCATTTCGGGAATGCCGCCTGCCTCCATACCCTTTGCCTGAAGCATTGTGCCCATAGCCCCGTCCAGAAATACAAACTCATTATCCGCCAAAAGCTTCTTGAAAATTTCCTTTTTATCCATTGCAATGACCTCCGTTTTTTCTGAAATTGCACTTATCTTTCATATTGCACGTTCCGCACCCTCGGCGTTTTCGGGGCACGGGCGCTTCCGAAATGCCAATGACCGCCGTTACCGATTTTGTCGGCGTAAGGAGTCCCCCCTCCGTCACGCATACGCCAACAGTGCGCATGGCGTTCACCGCCCCGAGAAAATCCCCCTGACACTCCAGCGGAAAATCCCCATACCCCGGAGAGAACCGCCATGTAGTGAACTTTCCCGCAAACCGCTCCCCTATCTCCCTTTCGACATCATCGCAAACCTGTTCAACCGCCGCCGAAGCAAAAGCGTGGGCAGTAACAGCCTTTGCCATATCCTCTGTCTCAAGCCTCCGCAAAAGCTTGTCCACGCCGTCCCCGAGAGTAGCGCACATCAGCGCCGCACCGAAACACCCCGAAAGATGTTCGGAAATATCATTCCCCCGCAAAACAAGCCTGTACCCCGACAGCATAACCTCGTCCCCCGAATTTCCCGAAATATCCGCATATACCCAGTGAAATTTCGGCATTGCCGCACTTATAAGACGGCTTTCGCACTCGTCCGCCAGTGCTGAAATATTTTCGGTAGGTTCTCCCCTCAGACCCATGTACCGAAAAGCTTCGGTGCGGTTAATTGGAGTTAAATTTATCATAGCAAAAATCCCTTTAATATAAATTTGTCATTCCGGTAATAACTCCAATATATCAGTATAATCTATATTGGCATACCACCCGCATTGTTCGGTGCATTCAAAATAATGGGGCTTTTTGATTTTCCCCTCCATACATACTATTTTCCCCTTGCCGCATTTCGGGCAAACAGGTTCTTTGTGATTCAGCATATCATCACTGAAATTATCCATATCCGAATGACTGTTTTTCTCCATTTTATAATCCCTCTGTTATTTTCTGAATATATCAAGGGAGTGGGTTGTAAATCCCACCAGATCCTCTCGTTCGCAAGTAGTAAAATGATACTTCAAAAACAATTCAAAGGTATCGTTATCCATGTTATCTATTGCGTCATTCAGAATCGGAGCGCAGCCGTCCGTTGCAACATAGTGCAGTCGGGTCGTGGGGAACACCGACATAAGGTCGTCAATCTCCTCCTTACGGACAAGCTCGAACAAGTCCTTGGGTTCGGAAAATGTGTCAAATGTGACAGGGTCAAGCGACCCGTTTTTAATGTAATCGGCAACGCTGTGTTTTCCCTTACGGAAATCATTGAAAAGACAGCCGTCGGAGATAACATATGCGGCAAAAATAATACCGCCCGGTTTAGTCACACGAATAGCCTCGCTCAAAGCCTGCCGCTTGTCCCCGTCATTATAAAGATGATACAGCGGCCCCAGCAGCAGCGTAATGTCATATTTATTATCGGGAAATTCCGATAAATCCAAAGCATTTCCCCGGGTAACGGTTATTTTCTCCTCGGGCAGCGTGTTTTTCCGGAAAACCTCTATATTATGCTCCACCAGCTCCACAGCGTCAACTTCATATCCCCTCCGTGCAAGCGTATGAGAATACCGCCCTGTAGCCGCACCTATTTCAAGCACACGATCGCCGGGGCGGATATATTTTTCAATATACCGCATTGTGGTGAGGAATTCAACCGACCCATGCTTTTCCTCCAGACGGCTGTCCTCGTCATAGGAATTGTAAAAGTCTATCAAATACTGATTTGTTTCCATATTGTACCTCCTGTTTAATTTTAAAAATTTGTTACTGCATTAACGTATCTATCCAATACCTTTGAATAATATCCGGTCTGTCCGCAGGGCTGAACTCGTGAACCACTTCATTTTCAAGTACACCGCCGCACCTTTGTATCACTTTTGCAGATCGGATATTTGCCTTGTTGCAGCACACAAGAACCCTCTTGTGCCCAAAGCTTCCTGCCTCTTTGAGTACAAGCGACAACATCTGACAAGCATAACCCTTTCCACGCTCCGAGGGTCGGATACTGTAGCCTATCTGACCGTTATATTTCAGCAAAAAGCCCGAAAGCTCATGCCTGAGGTCTATCATTCCTACAACCAGACCGTCAGAGATACGAATTCCCAAATATGCAGTGGACGGCGACCACCCGAGACGGGCAAAACGTCCCTCAAAGTCCAGCCACTCATCATAAGTTAATGATTTATCAAGTCCCGAGCAGCCGCAAAATCCTTCGCCGTTTCTTTGCATTTCCTCACGAAACGCCATTACCTGCGCCTCGTGCGCCTTTGCAGGCTTTACTAAAATCAAGTCGTTCATATTATACCCTCAAACACTCATCATCCCAGACCTGCACCTCAATATAATGATACCTGTCTGCAGCATCTGCCAAAAACTCTTCTACAGTGCCGTCAAAATCCGCTATTGCCTTTAAAAGCATATCCTTAGTAAGCATGGTAAAGCCGCCCTCTCTTTCAAGCACAGTCATGCTGTCGCCGTATGTAAAGCTGATATGTTCCGAAGCAACACGGTCAAGCGGTATCTTTGTAACAATGCCGCAGTCAAACCAACCGTCCAGAAAATCGCTCCCCTGCAAAACAAACGAAAGAGGGTGCTGCTGCAAAGGTTTGCCGCCCAGCTCCGTAAATCGGTCGTATAGCAGCTTATCCGTTTCCAAACGCTTAGGATAATAATTTTCAAAATCCGCAAATCTGTAAAATGCGGTAGTGTTCCTGTTTTGTCCCGCCATTTCATATGCCAGCGCAAACGCCTCGTCCTTCTGCAAACGCATGATGTTCATCAAAGGCGTGCAGTTTTTGTGGCAGTAATTAACAATTTGTAATTCGTTTGCAGTCATAAATTTCTCCTTAAAAATCGTTAGTCATTTTATAAATTCTTACCAAATGCAGCCGTACTTTCAGCCACGTAAAAGCCCTGCTTTTTGTAAAGCTTATATGCAGATGTACCCTTATTTTTAATTGCTTTTATAATAATCCTCTCTGATATAACCGTAAATATTATAAGTGCAGAATCTGCTTCCCATTTTCCCGTTTCTGATACAGCCCTCGTGCACAAATCCGCATTTTTTCAGAACAGCATTTGACCCTGCATTGTCTGTATCGGCCTCCGCATGCAGCCTGTCTATTTTTGTTTCCGAGAAAATGAACTCTACAATACGCTTTAAAGCCTCCGTGCAGATACCATTGTTCCAGAACCCGGGGTCTATTCTGTAGCCAACATTGCCAAGCCTGTCATTTTCTACGTCAAATACTTCTATCATTCCCATTACCCTGCCGGTTTCCTTGTACACAATACCCCATATAAAATCATGGGAGGGTTTGCGCTTAACGTGAGGACGAGGGTCAATAAACAAAAGCTCGGGATTTTTCTCGCCCTTGCCTGCAGGGTGTCCCCAATATTTATAAACAATATCCAGCCCCAGCCATTTGCGCAGATCATCTGCATCCTCCGCCGTCAGTTTCCGAAGCAAAAGTCTCTCCGTTTCCAGCGTCGGTATCCATAAGCATTCTTTCATTATAAAGCTTTCCTCCGAATATTTTTTAATTTCCCCCTTTCCCCCACAGTCAGCTTTCTGACCTCGGTATTTGATTTTTTCTTTACTCCCCCTAAAACCTCCCCCGCCATTTTCCCCACAGCATATCAAAAATCCCATTCAGCCTGCAAATAATTTCCTCATTCACCGCCACTTTTTTATCCCCGAAAACGCACCCCCGCTCCCCCATAAAATCCACGCAATACATCAGCGAATAAAACAGAAACGCATTCATTTCATCACCGGTGCAGCCCCTCTCACTAAGCAAAAAATCCACATAATCCGTCTCATACCCGTCATTCAGCAAAGCCACATAAGAGAGTGCAATAAACGTAAGACTGTCCCCTACCCCCATTTCGTCCACATCAATTATCCCCGAAATTTTCCCCTCATGAATAAGCAAATTTTTCGTGCTTATGTCATCAAGGTAAGGAACAGGCGTGACCTTTTCAAAATACTCCCCAAGCCGTCCCTTTTCCGCCCTTAACAGCCGCACCTTTTCACAGTCAAAATACCCGTTTCGGGCGATTCGCCTCTCCGCCGTTTCAAGCATTTCATCAATAAAACCGTTCCAATCCCATTCATCAAGCCCACCCAAATCAAGCCGTGAAGCTTTCTTCTGAATTTCCGTAATTCCCCTTGCAATCCCCCTTTTTTCATCAACGGAAAGCTCACCGTAAACCGTCCCCATATCCCGCCCCTCAATAAAGCTTAATATCAGATAATCAAATCCCCCATGCCGCCCGCAAAATAAAACCTCAGGCACAGGTACACCGACCGCCGATAAAATACCCAGCCACTTTACCGTCCCCGAATACGCCCCCTCATCCTCACTGCACCGCAAAATGTATTTTACATCTCCGTATTTTACAATAAAAACATAATTACCGAACCCCGCCGAGCAGCGCTCCCACCACTCGGGATTTTTTCCGAAATGCAGAGAAAAAATCTCCGAAATTATTTCATCTTTCATATGCTTGTCACAGCAGCCCCTGAGCAGCAGCATAAATCTTCTCTGCCACATAAGGATTATTCATCGTATACAGATGAATTCCGTCCACACCGCTTGAAATAAGATCGACTATCTGATCCACCGCATAAGCGATCCCTGCGTCCCTCAGCGCCTCGGGATTATTCTCATACCTTGCCATAATCCTCGTAAATTTAGCAGGCAGACTCGCCCCTGTAATGGAAACCATTCGCTCAATGGATTTCTTGTTTGTCACAGGCATGATCCCCGCCTCTATCGGCACATTCACACCCGCACCTCTCGCCATATCCAGAAAACGGTAAAACGCCTCATTGTCAAAGAAAAGCTGACTCATCAGATGAGTAACACCTGCGTCCACCTTTTCTTTCAGCCGTGCAATATCCGCCTCAAAGCTATCCGCCTCCGTGTGACACTCGGGATAGCACGCCCCGGAAATATGAAAATCCCCCTTTTCCTTAATGTACCTGACTAAATCGCAGGCATGCTCAAAATCATGCTTCGGCGGCCTCTCGGGATTTATGTCCCCCCGCAAAGCAAGGATATTTTCTATCCCCTTTGCCTTAAAGTCCTCCAGCAGAATGTCAATATCCGCCCTCGTGTTGCTCACACAGGTAAGGTGCGCAGCAGAGTCCACCCCCTGCCCCTTGATGTATGCTGCAACCTCCCCCGTAATGTTGTCACCGCTCGTTCCTCCCGCCCCGTAGGTAACGCTTATAAAAGCAGGCTTTAAATTTTTAAGGCTGTCAATGGTTTTGTACACCGTGTCCGGAGACATATTCTTTTTGGGCGGGAATATCTCCAGTGAAAAAACACATTTTCCTTTTGTGAATTTCTCGGATATTTTCATAATAATTTTCTCCTTTTTATTTATAGTCGTTAAATTTAAGAATAATATAACAAATAAAATTCGTCATAAGCACAGGTATAAACCGTAACCTTTTCACCCTCGGTAATTACCTTGAAAATCATTACTGACCGGATTTCTTTATTTCGGCATAATGGTTTTCAGGGTCGCATTCGCAGCCTATCCATATAGCGTTGCGTGAGAGCTGCCCGCCGCATTTCGGACAATTCAGCAGCGGATATTCACATTCCGCAATATCAAAATCATACCTCGGATACATTCCCAGCCATGACGGATTTCCGATACGCCATGCACTTCCGCAGCTAAGGCATTTTGAGAATTCAAACTGAATTCTTTGATAACCAAAATCTTTTTTATACATGGCAATTGCTTCAGCCACACCGTTTTCCTCATCGTTATTCCAAAAGCAATAACCGAAATGAATTCCCTCATTTGCATATTTCTTACAAACCTCCCCCAGATAATAGAAGCTGCCGGCGCTGTAATTGGAAATGGAGTGTACTATTCTTTCTCTTTCCCTCTCCCTTGCAACAATTTTTTCAACGGCCTCATCGATCTCCTCAAGTTCCGCAACATAGATTTTTTGGCCATGATCAGTAATAGTATCCATTCAACACACCCCCTTCACTAATTATAAAAGGTTGAATCTGCTTGTCAAACGGCTAAAAGTAAAACCTTTCTTTTTCATTTTTCCGCCGCCAGTTCTTTCAAGTTTTCAATTTCAATACCATTGCCATCGGGATTTTCCCCCTTATGTGCGTCTATTAATTTTTGACATGGAAAATCGCTGCATTTCCCGCAATGAGGAAGCTCTTTACTTGCAGCACATGCATAAATATCACACACTCCCCAAAACGGCTGTCCTTTATGTACATGACATCCTGTGCAGTTTTGCTCTGCTCTGAATTTGCATACCCCGCAGTCAATACCGCAGCTTGAAATATTCATTATAATTCCTCCCTTGATAATGTGACGCAGCCTTTTCATAATTCACCATGCGCACAACATCTGAAATTTAAGTGTAACAATTTTACTTCTGACTTCTGAACGGCGCAGCAGGCAGCCCATTCTTTCCGAACAGCGTAACCTCGCCGTAATTCTCCCATTTAAACCTTGCCGCCCTCGGCTCGCATACGCCCTCGGCAGTAAGACGGATCTTCCCGCCCTCAAGGATTTCCGCAGCCGCAGGCACAAACTCGCCCTCATCTCCCTTGATCTCAAACCCCTCGACCGTCTCCGCATTTTTAAGTACAAAGCCCTCTTCCGCATGATCGAATTCCACAATAAGCCCCCCACTTTCCGGGTAACAATTTCTGTAAACAGGCCCGTAAGCCTCCCCCTCGGAAATACGCCTGTAAACGTGATAAAGCGCCTGTAACTCCAAACGCTCCCCCACGGGAATCTTGTCCACAGGGTGAATATTCCCGTATTCGCCGCAGTCAAGAATAACTGCGATACCCGTGTTCGCCACCGTCAGATGAGTGTTCATCTGCGCCTCACGGATAAGGCACCAGTTCTTCCTGTCAATATCCCCACGGTTCAGAAACATAGGCAGCTGCACCATGATAAAGGGCATATTCAGGTCTCCCCAGTCGGTTCGCCAGCGCTGTATAAGGGTCTTAAGCAGCTTCTCGTAAATCTCGGGCTTGTGATCGTCCGACTCCCCCTGATAATATATAAAGCCCTTTGCCCCGTAAGGACAAATGCGCCTTAGCATAGTCTCATAAAGCCCCCCCGCCCTGAACGGCGATTTCGGCCCCAGCGGCTCGGGATATCTCGAAAGACTTCCCGCATAAGCCTGCGCATCGTCCCAGCTTCCCTCGGGATTCTTGCTGTAAAATTCATTTATCTTCGGGTTCCACTCAGCCTCCCATTCACGGTAATCCCGCAGCTCCTCCAGATATTCCTCAAAGCTTTTCCCCTCCATTGCCCTGTCATATTCGTCCACATAGCTTTTCAGATCGGCGTCCTTGCCGAGGGTCTCCCTGTCTATCCAGTTTGAAGCGGAAGTGCCGCCCCAGTTGCAGCCGATTATCCCCACAGTAACATCAAGATCGGCAGCCAGCTTTTTCCCGAAATAATACCCCACCGCCGACCAGCACTTTGAGGCTCCTTCCGAAGCGCAAGCCCAGCCGCCGTTCCTCTCATCTATGTAAAAAAACTCGTCTATGTAAGGATTTTTCTTTGTGTAGTAAAACCGCACATTCGACGAAGCGCATTTTTTCAGTTCCTCACCGCCGTGAACTTCATTCTGAAGCTCCAGCTCCATATTAGACTGCCCCCCTGCGATCCATACCTCCCCGATCATCACATCACCGAAAACAACCGTCTCCTCCCCGTCGGAAATTTTCAGTTCATACGGCCCGCCATATGCATTCACCGGAGGAAGCGTTATCCGCCATTCATTCTCCCTGCAAACGCATTCGGCACAATTGCCATTGCCATTCGTCCCGCAAAGCTCCGCACGCACCGTCCTGCCGCTGTAATCATGCCCCCAAATGTTAATAGGTTTTCCCATCTGTAAAACCATATGCTCCGAAAAAACCGCCGCCGCCTTTAAAGCGCCCATAAAAAACACATCCTTTAAAAATTTTTATTGCATTTAAAAATTTTTTCCGAACTTTCATTTATCCGAAAAATTTTTTTGAATCCGCACATTCAGACGAATGCTAAAAATTAAAACACCTGATTTAATTTTACAATATTTCGCAGAAAAAATCAACCTAAAAAAATACTTTTCATAAAATAGCCATAAAATATTTCACCGCAGCACATATGCCATGTCAAATGCGCCGCCGAAATTCTCATACGCCTGCAAATTCACCCCGTTAATTTCAGGATAAATATTCCCGAAAATATTTGAAAACACCGCCCCCTCTCGCCTTTCCGTATAACAAGTATATCACAAATTCCTCCTTTTGTCAATAGCTTTATGCAAAATTATCTAATTTTAAGCAATTTCTGCTATCTGCACAAATATTCCGGAATAATTTGTATATCTTGCACAGCGCTATAATATTGAAACATATCCCATAAAACCAAGAGACAGGAATTCTGTGATCCCTGCCTCCCGCTTCTTGCCTCTACCCAATACTTATAGGTTCTTCCGGGTTCTGCACCCCCGTGAACCGCCTTTTCCCCGTAAAAATCAGCGCAAAGGAAACGCTCCCCACCCTGCCGCTGTACATGAGCATTATCAGCAGCAGCTTTGAAAAGGGCAGCAGCTCCCTTGTTATCCCCGTAGTCATCCCCACCGTGTTCACCGCCGAAAAGGTCTCTATCACCACATCGGTAAGAGACAGCTCCGGCTGTGCAGCGGATATGCCCAGAATCGCCGTTACCGCAAGGGTCAGATTGACCGTAACCACCGTTACCGCCCGTCTCGCAGCGTCCGCCTCCAAACGCCGCCCGAATACATTCACATCATCATTCCCCCGCATACTTGCCGCAGCCGTGAGTATCAGCACCGCCAGCGTCACCGTCTTTATGCCCCCCGCCGTGGACCCGGGGCTGCCGCCGATAAACATATACAAAACAGTCAGCGCCTTTGAAGCAGGACTTAAAGCGGCAGTGTCCACCGTGTTGAACCCCGCCGTCCTCGGGGTCACCGAGGAGAAAAACGCCGCCGTCAGCTGCTCCGGGAAGGGCATTCCCTTAAAGGTATATTCCTGCTCGAACAGCAGAAAAAGCCCCGTGCCCATAACCGTGAGCCACACCGTAACTGTCAGAGCTATCTTGCTGTGAAGCTTGTAAGCGGAAAATCTGAGCTTGTGCTTTAAAAAATCCTCCCACACCGTAAACCCGATACTCCCCGTAAGTATCAGCATACAGATAACAAGGTTAATGAGAACATCATCCGCAAAGGGCACAAGCGAACAGTATTCCCCGTACTTTCCGTTAAGGTCAAACCCGCCGTTGCAAAAAGCGGAAACTGATAAAAATAAGCTGTTGCCTATCCCGGATAAAATCCCCATTTTCGGAATAAGCCGCACCGCCAAAAGCGCCGCCCCGATCCCCTCAATAATAAACGTCCCGACAGCTATTCGCCGCATAAGCTTTACAATTCCCCCCACCTGCATATTGTTCACACTGTCCTGCAAAACGCTGCGCTCTTTAAGGCCAATCCTCCGCCCCGTAAGCAGCCCCGCCAGAGAGATAACCGTCATAAACCCCAGCCCCCCGATCTGGATAAGGCAAATTATCACTATCTGCCCGAACAGCGACCACTGGGTGTAAGTGTCCGCCGCCGCCAGCCCCGTAACACAGGAGGCGGAAACCGCCGTGAAAAGCGTGTCCAGCCAGCCCAGCGGCTTCTCTCTCGACGCTATGGGAAGCTTTAACAAAAGCGTGCCCGTCAGTATGACCGCCAGATACCCCAACGCAATGATTTTCGCCGAGGATATTTTTTTTATTTTTTCCAAAAGCTCTCCCCATAGCTCACCCAAAAGCTCCCCCGCACTTTTTCTATCCGTTTTTTTTCCCATTTTTTTCCACTCCGTTAATCAGACTTTCACACCAAAGATACTCTGAAACTTAGGGGTTTACCGCTAACTTTCAAACTTTTCCACTCCGCTAATCAGTCTTTCGCACTAAAGGTACGCTGAAACTTAGGGGTTAACCGCCAACCCTCAAGCTTTTCCTCCACTGTTATTTCATTGTATCACTTTTTCCCGAATTTTTCAATAGATATTTCCAAACTTACCGAAATTTTCTCAGAATATTTTTTCTATATCTATAAATAATATCAAACTATAACATTACGAAAAAGTGCCCCTCCCCGAAATCATCGGGAAGAAGCACTTTATTTCACAAGAATTTTCTATCACTCCGTCTCTTTCCAGTACCGCAGCTCCTTTAGCTGCACCGTAAAAAATTCCACCGCCTGCTCACGGGTAAAATCCCCCAAGGGCACGTGAGTCACCAGATACTCCACAAGCTCAGGCAGACTTTTGTACACAAATTCTCCCTCCGTGTAGCACCATTTGCAGTAATCGGGATTTGCACCGCCCTCAGGCTCGCTGCTTATGGAATTTTCGTCCAGCTCCATTCCGCAGCACTGGCAGACAAGCTTCACAGGTTCTCCCAGCAGCCTGTTTATCGTGACCCCGAACACCTTTGAAAGCTCCTTCAGGCTGTCCACCCCCGGCATAGTCTCACCGTTTTCCCACCGTGACACCGCCTGCCTCGATACAAATATCTTCTCCCCCAATTCCTCTTGCGTAAGCCCCTTTTCAAGTCTTAACGCTTTAATGGAATCGGCTGTTTTAGTGATAAAGGTCGTCATAAAAATTTCCTCCGTTTTTTTTAATTATACCACACAAAACCGGAAAAGTAAAGCAACGGACGGTTGCGCCAAAACTATACCGACACCGCAAGATACACCCATTCGCCGCCGCTCCATGCCTCCCCGAATCCCAACCTCTCAAACGCCTTAACATTTTCGCTGCCTGCTTTCTGCGGTGAAATCAGCGTGAAGATCCCCATTGCCCTGCACCTTATCTTCATTTCCTCAATCAGCCTTTTCATCACCCCGTCCCGTCCGTCGCCTGTTATAACATAATTGTTGTCGAACAGAAATCCCATAGGGATCCAAAAGGGCTTTATCATAGGCAGGGTCATAACAACAGTCCCGTCCACCTCCGCAGCAAGCTCCACGCCTGTTTGTCTTTTTTCACGTTCCATAGAGGGCATTATTTTCACCTCGGTAATTTCCTTTGGGGTCATGGCGCTGTAAACATTTTCCCACAGATCGTTTACATCACGGAGCTCCACAGACCTTATAATAATTTCCGGATTTTCACTGTTCATCTTATCATATCCTTTCCAATTTTTTCCGCTGCAATGTGCGGCATATTCCCTCGGGCAGCAGCCGAAAACCGAAGCAAACGCCCTTGTGAATCCGCTGTGAGTTTCAAAGCAAAATTCCATTGCCGCATTGCATATGCCGCAGCCCTTTTTTATCATTTCCGCCGACGCAAAAATACGCTTCCTGCGGACATATTCCATAACGGTTTTCCCCGTTTCTTTCTTAAATTTCCTTGCAAAATGAAAGGGGGAATATCCGCAGTGCTTCGCAATTTCTTCAAGAGAAAATTCCTCACACAGCTTCTCCGCAATAAACCCCTCCGCCCTGTTTATAAACTCTTCCATAACATCTCCCTCCGCAGTTTTTCCGGTACCGTAATTTTATTATACAGTACATTTTCCGATCTGTCTTTTCCGAAATTGCCTTTTTAAAAATATACGAAGGACCGCACATTTCAATCGCAGAATTTATTTTTCATTTCACCTATCCAATCCTCAATTGCCAAAGCCAGTGCATACTGCTGACGCATAACCGCCATACCCGCTGCCGGAATATTTTTGTTATCTTCCTTCATTTCAATATTTTCCTCGAGTTGCCTCTTTAATTCAAGAACATTTTTTTCAATATTTTCTATACAGCCCCGCCGCTTTTTCTTTGAAAGACTGTCTATATTTACTATCACAGCATTAATATCAAGAAAAATATTAACGGGAGCGCAGGATATTTCACTCATCAGCCTTTCAAATTCCTTTTCGCCCTCCTTTGTCAGGGAATATACCGCCTTCTCGGGCATTTTCCCATCCTTTTCGGTGCGGCTTGTTATAAAGCCCTTTTCCTCCAGCTGAATAACCTTTTTGTAAACGGACGGCGTGCTTATTTTCACCCATTTTGAAATGTTCCGGTATTCCACCTGCTTCTGAATATCATACGCACCCATTTCCTCTTTTTTCAGCATTCCCAGAACTATCAGATCTATCGCAGCCATAATTTCCTCCTTTTGCATAAAAATGCAATTATTCTTAATTTAAAATTTATAAAGTCTGCCGAATTTTATATTACTATATTGACAAGTAGTATAATTTATAGTAATATATAAAATGTTGCGGCAGTATACTTCAAATATCTGCTGTATATTATACTACTATATTTTTTAAAATTTGTCAATAGGAGGCTATAAAAATGAACAGAAAAACCGAATTACTGAGCACCGCACCTATCCCGAAAGCGCTGCTTGCAATGGGGATACCCACAATGGCGGGAATGCTTATAAATTCCCTGTACAGCCTTGCGGACGGCTATTTTGCGGGCAATCTGGGCGAGCGTCAAATGGGAGCAATATCCGTGGTTTTCCCTTTGGGTCAGCTGATAACGGGCATCGGGCTGATGTTCGGAAACGGCGCAGGGTCGTACATTTCCCGACTGTTAGGCAAAAGTGAGACCGCCGCTGCCGATAAAGCCGCAAGTGCAGCAAGCACAGCAAGCACAGCCCTGTACAGCAGCCTGACAGTGGGTGCGGTATTTATCCTTGTGTCGGTAATTTTTCTGAAACCGATCTTAACGATTCTTGGAGCAAGTGAAAGCATTATGCCCTACGCTCTCGGGTACGCCCGGATTTATATTGTTTCCTGCATTTGCAGTCTCTTCAATGTCACCGTAAACAGCATTATAACAAGCGAGGGCGCAGCCGGAACCGCAATGTCCGCAATGCTGACGGGAGCAATTCTTAACATTATCCTTGACCCTGTTTTCATTTACAAATTTGATTCGGGGGTCGCAGGCGCCGCCATTGCAACGGCAATTTCTCAGGCAGCGTCGTCCCTCATATATCTGATGTACATATCAAAGGGTAAAAGCAATTTCGGCTTTAGAATAAAGGACTGCCGTTTGTGCAGAGAAATATATTCGCAGATTATGAAGATCGGCGTTCCTGTTTTCACATTCCAGCTTCTCACAAGTCTTTCAATCTCTCTCACCAACAGGGCGATAAAGGATTACGGGGATTCTGCGGTCGCAGGAATGGGAGCAGTGACACGGATAGTTTCCATGGGGACCTTAACGGTTTTCGGATTTATCAAAGGCTTTCAGCCGATCGCAGGATTCAGCTTCGGCGCAAAAAAGTTTGACCGCCTTAACAATGCGATAAAAACATCTGTTATATGGTCAACGGCATTTTGCATATTGGCAGGTCTTATTTTCGCACTGTTTCCCGCCCGGATAATTTCCTGCTTTACCAAAGACGATATTGTTATGATCGAAACAGGCGCAAAGGCGCTCCGTGCAAACGGCATCTCCTGTATGTTCTTCGGCTTTCATACCGTATATTCATCGCTGTTTCTTGCCCTCGGCAAGGGCAAGGAGGGATTTTTTCTCGGTGCTTGCAGACAGGGTATATGCTTTATTCCAATTATTTTTATACTGCCGTATTTTTGGGGTATAAGCGGCATTTTATTTGCCCAGCCCCTTGCGGATATTCTTACCTTTATCGTAACAATAATTATGGCTGCTTCTTTAAATAAAAAGCTGAAAATCCTTAATGAAAAAAATGCCGTTCAAGGATAATCAAAAAATTTACAAAACATATTTAAATCCGGATCATTTTATTATACACAGCGCCCATGTATCCTGCACGCCCCATATACTTCCGACACGCTGTCACTGTCAAATGCTCATTGCTTCTTGGACAAAATGCATCTCAAATCATAATCGGCAATTTTTATCTCATTCCCAAAGCGTTTATATTTTTGATCGTGATATTTTTTATCTGCCTTTTTTGGGACTGCATTGATCATCCAAAGCTCCGCCTTTTGTGCCATTTATACTTTCACGCAGTCTGACGGATGTATACTTGAATGCGTTTTTACAAAAATTTGACAAAATAAAATTTATATGTTATAATATAAAAAAGAAAAGGGAGGTGTCAAGAATAATTAAGCTGATTTTTAAACTTATTGCCGAAACAGCATATTTAATAATATTATTGTTAATTCTGATTTTTGGCATATACGGCACAATTAAATTTTTATTCACCTGAATAATTCGCAGGCGGTTTTAAAGGGCATCCGCTGTAACAAAAACCCTATTCCACAATCAACTGTCTTAGCCGTCAGAAATATCCCGCTTATAATTATTAAAATGATTGCAGCAAATTTAAGAAACAGATAATTAAATGTATTCCACGCCTGCGGCAAGGGAAATACCGCCCGCTTTTTCCCCAAAAAAATAAGCTGCGTGATCGGACATAAAAACAAGTAAACAAATTGAAAGGTAATGAGAAAATGACCGTTGAACAGACAATGTACAGCAAAGCCGCAGAATTTATAAAACAGCGCTACCCCGCAGGCTGGGGCGGCGCAGCGGTGATACATACGGCGGACGGACGTTATCTTATAAGCGTTGCCCCCGAGGTGTTCAACGCCTCGGCCGAACTGTGCATTGAAACGGGAGCGATATGCGAGGCGCACAAGTATAACGTTAAGGTCACCCACTACCTTTGCCTTGTCCGTGACAGTGAAACCGCCCCCTTTAAAGTGCTCACCCCCTGCGGTATCTGTCAGGAGCGGCTGAAGTTCTGGGGAGATGACCTGCTTGTTGCCGTAACCTCCGATGACAGCACCGTCAGGTTTGTGCGGCTGGGAGAGCTTATGCCCTATTACTGGGGCGGGGCATACGGGAAATAGTCACGGTTATTGCCCGTACCGCCGCCTTTTCGGGCGGTCGGCAAATGCACCCTGCAAGGCACATTGAAAAGCTTTGGAAATTTACATTGGAAAATTTATCAAAAATTTTTCCGCAAACTCTTGACATTTCACGGAAAATGCTGTATAATATTTATATATCATCTGTCCGTAGCTCAATTGGATAGAGCGTCAGACTCCGACTCTGAAGGCTGCTGGTTCAATTCCAGTCGGGCAGACTGCTAAGTATTGCCGTTTGTGAGGTTCACAGGCGGCTTTTTATTTTGCCCGCTCCCTGCATTTCTAACACTTTTCTAATACACGCTATTTTGCAAGCAGTTCATTAAAGCGGTTTGCCATATTCACCTTTGAAGCATATTGCAAATGGGAATAAATATTTCCTGTCGTTCCCACGTCCGCATGACCCAGCCACTCCTGCACCTCTTTACAGTGCATTCTCTTAGGTATGCCAAAAGCCCGCTGCTTCATTGCATTGAATTAATGTGCAAAGATTGTCCCGGATCTTTTGAGGTTGACGTTGACAACTTTAAGGAAATAAACCCTAAGTATGTAATTTTAAAAAGGAATGCCAAACTCACTTGCCCGAAATGCGGTAAATCTCAACCTCAAAGGGAACGTATAATATATATTCCTCAGGTTGTTCATACTCCACAGCCTCAGCCCTCCGAAAAAGATAAATGGGAGAAATGGCTTGAATTTATGGCAACTTTAGAATGGGAATAATTGGTTTTAACCGTCACAGCCCTCCCACAAAGAGGGTTGTTTTTATTACCCTGCTCCCTTAAACTGTAACCATTTTGTTGATTATTATTGACAAATGCCAATAGAATATGATATAATATTAATAAGATAAATTATGTTGGAGGTGCTCGGTATGTTTACAGTATCATCTATCAGATATGCGACCAGTCCGCTGCTGCACTGTGTTGAATTAATGTGCGAATGTCATAATAAGTTAGAAGTTGATGTTGACAACTTTCAAGAAATAACCTCTAAGTATGTTGTTTTTAAAAATAATGCTAAGATCACTTGCCCGAAATGCGGTAAATCTCAGCCTAAAAAGGAACGTATGATATATATCGGTCAATCGCTTCATACTCCCCGACCTGCCAATAAATCTATGTTTACAGTGCATTCTCTTAGGTATGCCAAAAGCCCGCTGCTTCATTGCATTGAATTAATGTGCAAAGATTGTCCCGGATCTTTTGAGGTTGACGTTGACAACTTTAAGGAAATAAACCCTAAGTATGTAATTTTAAAAAGGAATGCCAAACTCACTTGCCCGAAATGCGGTAAATCTCAACCTCAAAGGGAACGTATAATATATATTCCTCAGGTTGTTCATACTCCACAGCCTCAGCCCTCCGAAAAAGATAAATGGGAGAAATGGCTTGAATTTATGGCAACTTTAGAATGGGAATAATTGGTTTTAACCGTCACAGCCCTCCCACAAAGAGGGCTGTTTTTATTACCCCTATTATCACAGATATGCACGTCGGCGCACGAGAGGAAAAAGTACTGTGTCAGGGGTAACAGTCTTGTTGAACAACTATTCTGTATCCTGCCGTAAGAAAAAGGTTTTTATGGATGTTTTGAAGCTGCGGCATAATAAGGAAACAACTCATTTTCAATGTTCCATTCAGATTTTTCCATAAAGGAGCAGCCGGGTGCATTCTGTACACTGCGGAAAAATTATGCTATGACAATGTTACGCCCGGATCTTTTTGCTCTGTAAAGCTTTTCATCGGCATTGCTGATATTGTTTTCTATGGATTTTCCCGGGTCAAGCTCTGTGCAGCCGAAGCTCATGGTGACTTTTATCTGAAGTTCCTCAAAAAGGCATACGGAATTTTCTGTTTTTATGCGGAGCTCTTCCGCTGTCTCTGCGGCTTCTCCAAGGTCTTTCCCCGGGAGCATCACAATAAATTCCTCGCCTCCCCAGCGGTAAACCTCCGCTCCTTCAGGGCAGCTCTCCGAGAAGATCCCTGCAGTGTGCCGCAGCACAGCATCCCCTGCGTTGTGGCCGTATGTATCGTTTACCTTCTTGAAAAAGTCAATGTCGCATATGATCAGGGAAGCTTTAAAATCCTCCTCACCATTTTCCGTGGGCTGTTCGTATTTTCTGCCCCAGTCGCTGTAGAAGCCTGTGCGGTTTTTGAGGCCTGTAAGCTTATCCCGCATTGAATCATCAAAGAAAATATCCGATTCAAGGGTTATCCCGCAGATAAAAGCCGCAAGGGAAAGCCGCCTGCAGTCCGAATCAAGGTCAAAGCCGCCGCCGTCCAGTTTATTGACCGCCTGATATGCACCGATAAATTCACCTTTACAGTTTGCAACAGGCATAACAAGCAGTGACTTTGTAACATAGCCTGTTTGCTTATCCACGTCAGAATTAAAATCCGGGTGACTGTAGGGGTCGTTGGTGACTATGGCTTTCTTTTCGGAAAGCGCCTTCCCCACAAGCCCCGTGCCTTCGGGAATAGTTATCCTTCCCTCCCCCACTGCGGCAGTGGTCCACAGCTTGTGGGAACGCTTATCCCATTTCCAGAAGCTTGCCCTGTCTGCATTTGCAAGAGTTCTCCCAAGCTCGGTCAGAAACTTGAATATTGCACTGTGCCCGCCTGCTGTTCCGCTTTCCCTACTCATCTCTGCATATAATTTCTGAGTAATATCAAAGATATCTTCAAGAAGCTGTTCGGGCGTCCCGGGGGCTGCTGTGTTCATATTTTCCATAAATATTTTTTCCTTTCGACTCATGCAAATTAATATTTGTATTTGTTCATTTGTTATTAAGGCATCTGATCTTCCTGTTTCCGTCTTTATTACAGTATACAGCTTTTTCCTTTTATTGTCAAGTCTTTGGGGCGGATTTCTCACGGCTTTTGAATGGGTGATTTTTTTGACACGTAACAATGTATGCACTGTTTGCAGGGCGGGTGTATTTTTACAAACCGCCCTTACTGCCCGGGTTTTTGAAAAATTACAGAGATGCTTTGCAGCTATAGTCTGCGGAGGGGGGTGTAAAAGTGCAAAAGTGTAAAATATACAAATTTGCGCTGCGAAATTTGTGCGTTTCAGAGAAAATAAGTTTTGAAGGCAAAAATTTGCGTAAAGCTATTGACAAATCTGATGTGTTGTGCTATAATAATATACAGAATGCAATGAATCGAGTGAATGCTGTGTATCGGAGTAAGCAGGGTGACGTAATGTCACCGCAGTCTGTTGAAAAAGTCCGTTTGATAATTTTTATGCATTCTTAAAGTTATACATATCGCCTCTGTCCGGGTCAGCAAGCGGGTTCAGCGGCACGCCCGGACGATTTAAAATCACCGATCATTATTTGTTAATACCATATTTACATAAAATGCCGATTTTAAACAAACGCTTGACAATTAAAGGAAAATCTGCTATAATAAATAGAATATATACTTTTTGCGGTCGGATTATATTGCCGATTTCTGTAAACCGAAACTTTACGTATGGGGTCAAAGCTATGAAAAGGCTCATAATATCATTGTTCTTTGGGTTGGCGGCCTTTTTCACCGTTTATTCCGGAGTGTTCAAAGCTGCGGATAAAACGGTCGAGGATATATTATATCACAGCTCGGGAGGCCCGTCGGAGAAGATCAAAATAATCAGAATTGACGACAGATCCATTGAAAAATTAGGTCCCTATGAAACCTGGGACAGGGGCATATATGCCGACCTTATGGAGGCTTTGTGTCCCTCGGATAAGATAAAGCCCGCTGTAATAGGCTTTGATATTATTTTCGGCGGCGGCGATGACAGTGAAAACGATCAAAGATTTGCCGAGGCCTGCAAAAAGCACGGCAATACCGTTTGTGCATTCAGCTATGTTTTTGAAAAGGGCACAAGGATCGGTGAAAACGGCGATATTGTTGTAAGCAGCACTATTGTTTCGGATAAGATCATGCCTTATCCCGCCCTTCGTGATTCGGTCTGTGTCGGCTTTGCCAATGCTCTTATGGACAATGACGACGGATATATAAGAAGTTCTTTCCTGTATTTTACGGAGGATACGGGTATTGAAGAGCGCAGCTTCAATGCAGAGGTTTACAATGCCTATGCACGGGCAAAGGGGTTTGCACCGGAATTTCCCGAGGGGTCGGTATTCACCTTCAGATACAGCGGGGAGAGCGGGGAATATGAAAATGTCTCCCTTTGCGATGTTTTGGACGGGTCTGTTCCCGCCAACGCTTTCAACGGCTGCATAGTTCTGGTGGGGGCTTATACGGCGAAAATGATGGACTCCTATTATGTTCCCGTGAACAGAAGCGCTCAGATGTACGGTGTGGAGATACACGCCAATGCTGTTCAGGCGTTAACGGAAAAAAAGTATCTGCATAATATCCCCCGTGTGGTCTCCGCTTTTATTGCGGGGCTGCTGACGGGAATAATTGCTTATATATGCACGGGCGCTTCTGTTATAAAAGTTATTGCGGTGTGCGTTTTATCGTCTGCGGCAAAGGTTCTTGCAGGGGGCATTATCTTCAATATGGGCTATTCCGGGAGTATAATTGCCGTTCCCGCTTTTTCGGTCATAATAGCTGTCAGCGGAACTGCCGCCCACTATTATTCGGCAAATCACGCCAGGCGGAGAATTGAAAACGCTTTCAAAAAATATGTAGCCCCACAGGTGGTAAGCACCATTGCCAAAAGCGGAAAATACGAGATCCGTTTAGGGGGAGAGACAAGGGATATTGCAGTGCTTTTTGTGGACATCAGGGGCTTTACCCCTCTTTCGGAAAAGCTCCGCCCCAATGAGGTGGTGCAGATACTCAACGAATATCTGAAGCATACCACAAACTGTATATTCAGGCACGGGGGGACTCTCGATAAATTTATAGGGGATGCAGCCATGGCAATATTCAACGCCCCCTTCGACACCGAGGATTATATTTACAATGCCGTTCTTGCGGCGTGGGATATAGCCCGTGGGGCGGAGGAGGTAAACAAAAAAATATCCGAAATATCCGAAAGAGACGATCTTAGCATCAGCTTTGGGGTGGGTGTAAACTGCGGGGCTGCTGTTGTGGGGAATATCGGCTGCGACTTCAGAATGGATTACACCGCTATAGGCGACACGGTGAACACGGCTGCAAGGCTTGAGGCAAACGCCAAGGGCGGCTCAATTTACATAAGCGAGGCAGTCTATGAAGCTGTAAAAGACAGGATCACAGCGGAGGAAATAGGTGAGATACCCCTCAAAGGCAAATCCAATGCGGTTTGCGTTTATTCCGTCACGGGAATCGGCAGGGAAAACAATAAAGAAAAAATCGGAAATGCTGAGGTAGAAGTTTGAAACATAGCGAGAATACCCTTAAGTTTCAGAGTAACTTTGGTGCGAACGAAAGATTAGCGGGAGGTAAAAGTTTGAAAGTTAGCGGTAAACCCCTAAGTTTCAGCGTACCTTTGGTGTGAAAGTTTAATTAACGGAGTGGAAAAGTTTGAAAGTTAGCGGTAAACCCCTAAGTTTCAGCG
>CAZGAZ010000023.1:0-42517 GCA_964523835.1 uncultured Ruminococcus sp. | reverse complement strand
ACCTTTTCATAGCCCCGTTGGTGCCTTTCGCAGAAAGGCGGTTTATAAAAATGAACATTGCGGCACATATTTTTGTAATGGCGGCGGTGACTTACCTTATCCGTATGCTGCCTTTTGCGCTTTCAAAGGGGCGGATAAAGTCTCCCTTTGTCAGGCGGACTCTTGATTTCCTGCCCTATGGGGTACTTTCGGCAATGACCTTTCCGGGGATTTTTTCATCTACGGGCAGCACTGCCTCGGCTGCGGCGGGGACGGCTGCGGCGGTAATAATGGCTTATTTTAAGCTGCCCCTTATTGCGGTTGCGCTGGGGTCGGCGGCGGTTGCCTATGTCAGTGCTTTTGCACTCGGAGGATGAGCTGTCGGAGGCAGGATGATTGGAGACAGGAGGCAGGAAAAATCTCCCTGCTTTGATAATTGGTATATTATTATTGAGGGGGACATTTAACCTTATGAATATTCTTATTGCCGCATTTGAGGGCACGTCGGCAGAGGTTCTGACAGAGGGCAGCGGATTTGACAGGCTGCTGCTGCCAAGCGATAAGGTCAGAGATTCGGAATTGCTGTTTTCCGAAATTGGGGCACGCACTTATGATTATGTGATAGCTGCGGGGCAGAAGCCTGTTATTAAAAACAAGGTGTGCATTGAGACCGCCGCACGTGTGAACGGCATTGTTTATGAAACGGACTTTGACTGCGCACGGCTGAAAGGGCTGTTTGAGGGGCAGGGGATAGCTGCGGAAATTTCACGTAATTGCGGTACTTCCTATTGCAACTGTATCTATTGGCACGGAATGTCATATATTAAAGAGCGGGGGCTTGCTGCGAAGATAGTGTTTGTTCACGTTCCCTTTGAAAAAAGTATTGAAGATATGAACACTTTCAAAAGGAGATTTTTGTGCACGCTTGGGTTGCTTTATAAGCTTTATAAATAGCGCCGGATTCTTAACATTATATATAAATCTGATACTATTAAAATTCATAAATAAAGATACAAAATTTAACAAAAGTGTGGTATTATAAATTTAATAATGAAATTTCGGAGGATCATTTTATATGAAAGCTGTGATAACTGTAATAGGCAAGGACGCTGTGGGGATCCTTGCAAAGGTAAGCACTATCTGCGCAGAGAATAACGCTAACGTGATCGAGGTCACCCAAAGCGTGCTCCAGGATATGTTCGCTATGATAATGCTGGTGGATATTACGGGGCTTAGCTCCGATTTTCCCAAGCTTCAGGACACTTTGACCGCTCTGGGCGACAGCCTCGGTTTAAAAATAACCACCCTCCACGAGGATATTTTCAACACAATGCACAGCATATGAAGGGAATTTGATATATGATTAACGTTTACGATATACTGGAAACAATCCGTATGATACAGGACGAATGTCTTGATATACGGACCATTACCATGGGGATATCCCTTCTGGACTGCATTGACAGCGATACCCGCAAGGCCTGCACCAAGGTTTACGACAAGATCACCAAATGCGCCGAAAATCTTGTGAAAACAGGGGAGAGCATTGAAAAGGAATACGGCATTCCCATAATCAATAAGCGGCTTTCGGTAACTCCCATTGCTATGATCTCCGCCGCCTGCGACGCCGATCCCGTGAATTTCGCCCATACCATGGACAGGGCTGCGGCAAGCTGCGGGGTGAACCTTATCGGGGGATATTCCGCACTGGTGCAAAAGGGCTTTTCGGCAGGTGACGAGCGGCTGATAAGGTCGATACCGAGGGCGCTGGCGGAGACGGAAAGGGTCTGCTCCTCGGTAAATATAGGCTCTACAAAGACGGGCATTAATATGGATGCTGTGAAGCTTATGGGCGGCATTGTGCGGGAGGCTGCGGAGCTGACAGTTGACAATCGCTGCTTCGGGGCGGCAAAGCTTGTGGTGTTCTGCAATGCTGTGGACGATAATCCCTTTATGGCGGGGGCTTTTCACGGGGTGGGGGAGCCTGACTGTATTATAAATGTGGGAGTTTCGGGACCGGGGGTTGTGCGGAGTGCACTTAAAAAATACCCCGACGCAAACATAAATGAACTGGCGGATATTATAAAAAAGACCGCCTATAAAATAACCCGTGTGGGTCAGCTGGTGGGCGTGAGAGCCTCGGAGGCTCTGGGCGTTCCTTTCGGCATTGTTGACCTTTCTCTTGCGCCTACTCCTGCAGTGGGGGACAGCGTGGCGTACATTTTAGAGGAAATGGGTCTGGAGAAATGCGGCTGCGCAGGGACTACCGCTTGCCTTGCCATGCTCAATGACGCTGTTAAAAAGGGCGGCGTTATGGCGTGCTCGAGGATAGGCGGACTTTCCGGAGCGTTTATTCCTGTATCGGAGGATGCGGGCATGATAGCAGCGGCGGAATGCGGAAGCCTAGCTTTTGAAAAGCTGGAGGCTATGACGGCGGTCTGCTCGGTGGGACTTGATATGATAGTCATTCCCGGGGACACCCCTGCGGAGGTCATTTCGGGAATTATAGCGGATGAGGCTGCCATTGGCATGGTCAACTCCAAAACTACTGCGGTAAGGGTCATTCCCGCTGTGGGCTGCAAGGAGGGGGATGTGCTCGACTGGGGCGGTCTGTTCGGCAGAGGGCCTGTGATGAATGTGAACAAATACTCTCCTGCGGCGTTTATCAACCGTGGAGGGCAGATACCTGCGCCCTTGCACAGCCTTAGAAACTGATAGGAGCGTGTAAATATGGAGAGCATTATAAAATCCATTATTGATATTGACAGGGGCGCATCCAAAAAGCTGGAGGACGCCGAAAAGGAGCGTATGCGGATACTCGGCAGCGCCAAGGAAAAGGAAGAAAGCATTATAAAAGAGGCTTTGGAGAAGTCCAAGCGTGATCTGGAGCGGCTTGAGAATGAGGAAAAGAAAAAATCCGAGGAAAAGCTTGCCGCCATAAAGGAGGAAAACGACAGGAAGGTCAAGGCCATGCAGCAAAGCTTTGAGAAGAATTCGGAGCGCTGGCGTGATGAGATCTTCGAGGCGATAATAAAAGGGTAATGTTTGACGGCTGCCGCACAGATGTCACTATAAAGCGTTTGTCTGTGCATTTGCTTGTGAAATATCCGGGGAGGGATATGTATGGAAATTTATTGCAAAGGACAGCATAAAAAGCCTGTCCAATCCGGGCGTGGTTTCCAGACAGCTTTTAAATCCCGAAAATTCGGAGAGCAGGCGTGTGACTGTAACGGAGGTCCACCTTGAAAAGGGGGCAAGTCAGCCCAGGCACACTCACAACGCCTCGGAATAGATATGGTATGCTGTGAAAGGCAGCGGCAAGCTGCTGCTTGAAAATAACGGTGAAAAGGATTTTCGTGCAGGGGACGTGGTAAGGTTTGCGGACAATGATGTTCACGGGCTTTACAATGACAGCGGAGAAGAATTTGTGTACGTCAGCGTGACTGCGCCTCCTATAGATTTCGGTTATGCTTATATTGAAAAGGTCTGACGGTGCGGCGGGAAAATCTGTTGCAAAGGTTTCGGCGGCACAAGATCATTATTAATTATGTCCCAATTCGACCTCGTGTTCCCGGATGAATGCACGGAATAAATATTCTGATTTTGGAATTGTATGACCTATTGTGAGGTAAGAAGTTTGAAAGTTAGCGGTAAACCCCTAAGTTTCAGCGTATCTTTGGTGTGAAAGTCTGATTAACGGAGTGGAAAAAAATGTATGAAGTACGAAAGATACATAGCGATGAGGTGAAAGAAGCCCTTGATTTGGCATTAGAAGTGTTTTTGCAATTTGAAGCACCGGACTATAAACCGGAGGGGATTGATACATTCAAGCGGGACATAGTTGAAAATAATGAATTTATTTCAGAATGCCAACAAGGTATCTGCCCAATATACGCGGCATTTGATAAAGGTAAAATGATTGGAATGATCGGTATGCGTTCAAACAAAACGCACATCAACTTAGTGTTCACCAAGAAAGAATATCATCGTCAAGGTGTAGCTACTTCAATTTTTCAGTATCTTTTAGCAGATATTTTGAAAGACAACCCGGCACCACGGGAGATTACTCTGAATTCGTCGCCATATGGCAAGCCATTTTATCTCCATATTGGATTTAAGCCGCAATCTGATGAGCAAGAAATAAACGGAATCAGGTTTACCCCTATGAAGTACACAATTTGACAAGTTGCGGTTTGCAAAGCAAAAATCTACAGGATGACCCGGGAATAAGGGTTTATGGATATTCATCAGCCTTGCGTATAGATACGGCGGGAACACGAAGGCGAATAGGGAATTAATTATTAATTAAAAGTGTGGTGATCACAGATAATGATTTCAAAAAGGCACAATATTTCGGGCAAAAACCTTAATGCCACAGTGGCAAGGCTTCATGCCCTGTACGGCAAAATGCTCAAAGGCAGGGATTATTCCGCCCTTATAAGCTGCTCTTCCGTGGCGGACGCTGCGGGGTATTTAAAGCACAGCACCCATTACAGCAAGGTACTTCAGGGCATTGACACGGAAACAATCCACAGGGGAAGCCTTGAAAATATCCTGCGCAGGAGCGTTTACGAGAGGTATTTTAATATAATCGGCTTTGAAAAGATCGGTGATGCGGAGTTTTACAACTTCAAGACGGTCAAAACCGAGATCGACGAGCTGCTTATCTGTATAACGCACCTGAATGCGGGCACTACCGACCATATCACCACTTTGCCCATTTATATGAACAGGTTCACATCCTTTGACCTTATGGAGCTTGCCAAGGTGCGCAGCTTCGAGGAGCTTCTGAAGCTTATAGAGCACACGGATTATTATGAGATATTAGAGGATCTGCGGCCGGAAAAATCGGGCGGCGCTGAGGGGCATATAAATTATGCCGCCTGCGAGCTGCGTCTGCGGACATACTACAGCAAGCGGCTCATGGAGTCGGCGGGAAAGTTCGATAAGGCGACGGCAAAGGAACTGAAAAACATTATCGGCACTCAGATAGATATGATAAACATAATCAACGCCTACCGTATGACAGCCTTTTTCCATGCGGACAAGGAGGAGACCAAGGAGCGGATGATTCCGCTGTACCTGCGTATCCCCGAATCAAAGCTGGACGAGCTGTACAGCGCCAGGGACGAAAAGGAATTTCTGGAGCGGTTCGCCAAAACCTACTACGGCAGGGCTGCGGCGGAGATGGGCTTTGATATGACCCACCCGGAAACAGCGCTTTCACTTATGCGCCACAAGCAGATAAAGCGGGCTTTCAGGCGGTCGGTCTCGGCTCCGGAGTGCTTTTATACATTTGTAAATCTGGCGGAAACCGAGGTAAAAAACGTTATCCGCATAATTGAGGGGATACGCTATGCTGTACCCGTCAAGGAAATAAGTCAGCTCATTATTGAAACGGAATAGGCGGACGGAGGCAAGAACTCGGGATTTACAGGACAGTAAATTCCTGCTTCCTGCCTCATGTCTCCTGCTTCCGATAGCATAACCAATGATTTCACAATATGTAAGGAGGACAGATAATGTCTTCGATCGAGAAAATGATGTTTGCGGACATTGCAGGTCTTGAAAGCGACCTGGAGGCTGTGCTGGGAATTATCAGCTCCTGCGGCTGTTTTCATATGGAAAATGCGGGTGCGGTGCACGCAGCTGCCCAGAAGAATACGGTCAAAAGGGAAAATCCCTACAGCGCCCCTCTGAAGATGCTTTCGGAAATATCCGCCCTCAGCGGTATCAAGCTGGAAAAGGCGGACGCTTCGGGGATAAAGGACAGCGAGGCAGATAAAATGACCTCCGAGATCCGCTCCATGCGAAACCGTGTCCAGAAGCTGAAAGCGGAGGTCAAAAAGGCGGAGGAGCAGAAAGCCGCTCATTTACGTGCTCTGGAGCAGGTAAAACACCTCAGCGGCGGCGAGGGTGTGGGGTCGCTGGAAATTGATCTGGAGCAGATTTTTGCCTGCAAGCACATAAAAGTCCGCTTCGGCAGGCTGCCCATTGACAGCTATGAAAAGCTGCCTTATTATGAGGAAAAGACCTTTTACTATCTGGTTTACGGCAAGGACAAGGACTACTGCTACGGCTTCTGCTTTGCTCCTGTTTCTGAGATCGAGGAGATAGACGGGATTCTCGAATCCCTTTATTTCGAGCGTATCCGTTTGCCCGATTTCGTTCACGGCGACGTGGCGGAGGCTGCCGCCTCCATTACGGAGAATATAAAGAAGGATGACGAAAACGCTGAGAAAAGCCGCAAGGCGCTTTCGGAATATATTGAAAATAACCGTGAAAAGATATGCAAATATTTTACCAAGCTAAAGGCTTTGTATGACACCTTCGAGCTGCGGGAAAATGTGCTGATGATACGGGACAAGTTTTACATTGTGGGCTTTGTGCCCGAGCGTGAGGCAGAGCAGTTCAAGAAATATTTCGAGGGATTAAGGTCGGTTTCGGTGGTCATAAAGCCCTGCAGCGAGGGCGGGGACGTGGAAGTCCCGGTAAAGCTGCGGAACAACAAATTCTCCGAGCCGTTCTCAATGTTTGTGGATATGTACGGTCTGCCTGCTTACAACGACATTAACCCCACGGGCTTTGTGGCAGTGACCTATTCGCTGCTGTTCGGCATAATGTTCGGCGATCTGGGGCAGGGGCTGCTGGTGCTGATTCTGGGGATAGTTCTTTGGAAATGGAAAAAGATGACCCTGGGACGGATAATGGAGCGTTTGGGAGTGTTCTCCATGATATTCGGAACGCTCTACGGCAGCGTATTCGGCTATGAGGAACTGCTCGATCCTGTTTACGAATCCCTCGGTATAAGCTTTCTGCCCTTTAAGGCGATACACAGCATAAACACGGTGCTTTACGCTGCTATCGGCATAGGTATCGGGATAATCATAATTTCCGTGCTTATCAACATTGCAATGGGGCTGAAGGAAAAGGACTATGCAAGGGCGCTTTTCTCCAACAACGGTCTGGCGGGGCTGATATTCTACTGCGGACTGCTTATGCTGCTGCTGGGGGGAATGCTGGGGCTGAATGTGGGCGGACCTTTGTATGTTATCTGCTTTATCATCCTGCCTCTTGCAATAATGTTCCTGCGGGAGCCTCTGGGCGATCTTTGCGCAGGCAAGGGCTTTCACATTCACGAAAGCATGGGGGACTTCATTGCGGCGAATTTCTTTGAGTGCTTCGAGTATCTGCTGGGATATGCAACAAACACCATTTCCTTTGTGCGTGTGGGCGGTTTCGTGCTTTCCCATGCGGGCATGATGTCGGTGGTGCTTTCCCTTGCGGAGATGTCGGGAGGGGCTTCGCCTCTGGTAATGATTCTCGGAAACCTCTTTGTAATGTGTCTGGAGGGCTTCCTGGTCGGCATTCAGGTACTGAGGCTGGAATTTTACGAGATGTTCTCCCGCTACTACACCGGCGGCGGCAAGGCATTCAGTCCCGTCACTGTCAACTACGATGAAAAGATCGAATAGCAGCATGGTGCTGCACCCACTCGCTATGTTATATGGAGGCGTTATGTGTTTTGCTTCACGGTAACGCCCGAATGCATCAGCCTACAGGGTTTTAGCGTTTGATGGGTTTTCGGATAACGTTTGTTTTAATCAATGTTTATTATTCTGCGGCTTTGGGGCTGCGGAAATTATGTAAAATTTTTATGTAAAACGGAGGAATTAAAAATGTACATTTTCTTACTTCCCTTGGCGATTGTGGTGCTCCTTTCCCTGCCTGTGATAGCAAGGATAAAAAGCTTTACCGACGGCAAAAAGTGTCAGCACGCCATAATACTTAATCTGTGCACCTTCTTCGGCGTAATGCTCTTGGCGGTGATAATGCCTGTGGGCAGCATGGTTTCGGCCGAGGTCGTTGAAGAGGCTACGGGCATGATATCTTCGGCGGGCATGGGCTTTATTGCGGCAGCGCTGGCTGTAGGTCTCGGTTCTATCGGCTGCGGTATTGCGGTTGCAAACGCTGCTCCTGCGGCTATCGGGGCTGTTGCGGAGGAACCCTCCTGCTTCGGTAAGGCTATGATTTTCGTAGCACTGGGCGAGGGCGTTGCTCTTTACGGCTTCCTTATTGCGTTCCTTATAATCCAGAAGCTGCCTACACTGGCGTAAACAGGGCCTCTGCTATGAAATTTTATTTGTTAAGCGATAATATCGACACTGTTACGGGAATGCGCCTGGCGGGCATTGAGGGGGAAGTCTGCCACGAGGCGGAGGAAACGAGAAAAGCTCTCCTTGCTGCCATGGACAACAGGGAAGTGGCTGTTATCCTTATGACCGAAAAGCTGATAGGGCTGATCGAGGATGAGGTGAATGAACTGAAGCTTACCCGTTCCTCTCCCATTATTTCGGAAATTCCCGACCGCCATGCGGCTCTGGACGTTACCGCCTCCATTTCACGTTATGTGGAGGAGGCTATTGGCATAAAGCTTTAAAGGGGCGGATATAAGTGCGTCCCGGCAAGCGCCGTATTGGGAATATGTTCGGTATTTTCAGGGTGTGTCGGTTATCGGCAGGCTTTGTGACCTTTGATCAGGTCTTGGGGCAGTCGATTCACAGACGCATATTTTATGAATATTCATAAAAACAGCTGCTTGGGGCGGCGAATAACTCTTGTGAAACGGAGGTGACCTGTTTTGGAAAATGATAAGGAAAAGCTTGGACGGTTTATCGACGCTGTAAATTCCGTGACCGACAAGCAGGTTCAGGATATACTTGCCGAGGCACGTGAGGAGCGGGACAGGATAATCCTTGCGGCTGCCGCTTCGGCAGAGACTACAGGGCAGAGAAGCCTGGAGGAAAACCTTAAAATGATCCGCAGCAAATATATCCGTGAGACCTCAAAGGCGGAGCTGGAAATGAAAAAGCAGACCCTGGCGACCCGTGAGGAGCTTACGGCAAAGCTTTTTGACAGCGTGAAAAAAAAGCTGGAGGAATTTGTGAAAACCGAGGAATACCCGAAACTTCTGGAAAAGAGGCTCAAAGAAGAAACGGATCTGGAGGGGGCTTCAATCTGCCTTGCTCCCCGTGATATGGGTCTTGAAAAGCGGCTTAAAAAGGCCTGCGGCGGGATAACGGTGACAGCGGATGATTCGGTCAGATACGGAGGATTTTTCATTCTGCGGCCCTCAAAGGGTACTGTTGCCGACAAGACCTTCGACTGTGTTTTAAAAGAGCAGCAGAGCCTGTTTTCTTCAAAAAATATTCTGTTGGCTGAAGATCGGGGCAGCGGGGAAAAATAAGGGATTCCGTCCGATATGCAGGTACAAGACGGCGCTGCGCCTGTTTTTGTGCGGAGGATTTTCCTTAAAATATGCTTCCCGAAAGCTCACGTGAGGAGGAACGGATTTGAACACCGTATTTTCAATTAACGGACCTGTTGTAAAGGTAAAGGACACCTCGGACTTTTTTATGATGGAGATGGTTTACGTAGGCACTCGCCGCCTTATCGGGGAGGTCATCGGCGTAAACTCGGAGGAGACCACCATTCAGGTGTACGAGGTCACAACGGGTCTTGCCCCCGGAGAGCCTGTTGTTGGCACGGGTGCGCCTGTTTCGGCTGTGCTGGGGCCGGGGATAATCTCAAATATATTCGACGGCATTGAAAGGCCTTTGAAAAAGATAGAGGAGCTTTCCGGGGCATATGTTTCGGAGGGCGCAAACGTTGACTGCCTTGACGGGGAGAAAAAATGGCAGGTAACTGTGAAAGTGAAAAAAGGGGATGTTCTTCGGGCGGGCAGCATATATGCCGTATGCCCCGAGACGCCTGTTATAGAGCACCGCTGCATGGTTCCCCCGAATATGTCGGGAGAGGTGGTTTTTGCCGCAAAGGACGGCGAGTACAGGGTCAATGATGTGGTCTGCCGCATAAAGGACAGCGAGGGTAATGAGCATGAGCTGACCCTTTGCCACAAGTGGCCTATCAAGCAGCCGAGACCCTATAATAAGAAGCTTTCCATTGACCGTCCGTTGATAACGGGGCAGAGAGTCATTGACACCATTCTTCCAATTGCCAAGGGCGGCACGGCGGCAGTGCCCGGAGGATTCGGCACGGGCAAGACCATGACGCAGCACCAGCTTGCAAAATGGTGCGATGCGGATATTATCGTTTATATCGGCTGCGGTGAGCGTGGCAATGAGATGACCCAGGTACTGGAGGAATTTTCGGGGCTTATCGACCCGAAAACCGACCGCCCCCTGACCGACCGCACGGTACTTATCGCCAACACCTCAAATATGCCTGTGGCGGCAAGAGAGGCCTCCATTTACACGGGAATTACCATTGCGGAATATTACCGTGACATGGGCTATCATATTGCCATAATGGCGGACTCCACATCCCGCTGGGCTGAGGCTTTGCGTGAGATAAGCGGCAGACTGGAGGAAATGCCTGCGGAGGAGGGCTTCCCTGCGTATCTGCCTTCAAGACTGGCGGAGTTTTACGAAAGAGCGGGATATGTACAGTCCCTTTGCGAGGCGGAGGGCAGCGTTACCATAATCGGTGCGGTTTCGCCTCAGGGTTCGGACTTTTCCGAGCCTGTAACGCAGAATACAAAGAGATTCGTCCGCTGCTTCTGGGCGCTGGACAAGTCCCTTGCTTACGCCCGACATTATCCTGCAATTAACTGGAACGACAGCTATTCGGAGTATTCCGACGATCTGGCGGAGTATTTCTATAAAAACGTCGATAGGGATTTTCTGCCCTGCCGTCAGCGGATAACCTCCATGCTCAGCGAGGAAAACAAGCTCATGGAGATAGTAAAGCTTATCGGAGCGGACGTGCTGCCCGACGATCAGAAGCTGGTCATTGAAACGGCAAGAGTTATCCGAGTGGGATTTTTGCAGCAGAACGCTTATCACAAGGACGATACTTATGTTCCCATGGACAAGCAGTTCAGGATGATGAAAACCATTCTGAACCTTTACGACCGCAGCCGTGAGGCGATAGACAGGGGCTTGCCCTTTAACAGGATCATCGCCACGGGAATTTTTGAAAAGGTCATAAAGATGAAATACGATATTCCCAACGACAAGCCGAAAATGTTTATCGACCTGGATGTGGAGATCGAGCAGACCATAAAGAAAGCGGAAAAAGCGCACGCTAAGGAGGGCAGATAATGGCTGTACAGTATTTGGGACTGGGGGAAATAAACGGCCCTCTTGTTGCCCTTGACAATGTTACCGGTATTTCTTATGATGAAGTGGCAAGGATAAGGCTTGACGACGGCAGCCAGCGGTTGGGGCGTGTGGTGCAGATCGACGGTACAAGGGCGGTGCTTCAGGTATTTGAGGGAACAAAGGGGCTGTCCCTCAAAAACACCCGCACGGCTTTTACGGGAAAGCCTATGGAAATGGCGCTTTCCGAGGAGCTTCTGGGGAGAGTGTTCAGCGGGGCGGGCAAGCCCATTGACGGACTTGGGGATATTTATGCGGAAAAATATGCCGATATCAACGGACGTCCCTTGAACCCAGTTGCAAGAAGCTATCCGAAAAACTATATCAACACGGGAATTTCCTCCATAGATGCCCTTATGACCCTTATCAGAGGGCAGAAGCTGCCTATTTTTTCGGGGTCGGGTCTTTCCCACAACAAGCTGGCTGTGCAGATAGTCAGACAGGCGAGGATCGCCGAGGAAAGCGGACAGGATTTTGCTGTGGTGTTTGCCGCAATGGGCGTTAAAAATGACGTGGCGGACTATTTTCGCCGCAGCTTTGAGGAAAGCGGCGTTTTGCAGCGTGTGGTAATGTTCCTGAACCTTGCAAACGACCCTATTATCGAGAGAATACTCGCTCCCAAATGTGCGCTGACGGCGGCGGAGTATCTGGCGTTTGAGAAAAACATGCACATTCTTGTAATACTTACGGATATGACCAGTTATGCTGAGGCGCTGCGTGAATTTTCATCCTCAAAGGGAGAGATCCCCGCAAGAAAGGGATATCCCGGCTATCTTTACTCCGACCTTGCCTCCCTTTACGAGAGGGCGGGAGTTATCGAGGGGTCGGAGGGATCTATCACGCAGATACCCATTCTCACAATGCCCAACGATGACATTACCCACCCTATTCCCGACCTGACGGGATACATTACCGAGGGGCAGATCGTTCTGGGCAGAGAACTGGAGCAGAATGGAGTTTATCCCCCTGTATCGGTGCTTCCCAGTCTCTCGAGACTTATGAAGGACGGCATAGGCGAGGGTTACACAAGGGCAGATCATTCCGACTGTGCAAATCAGCTTTTTGCGGCGTATGCAAAGGTGCAGGACGCACGTTCGCTGGCTTCGGTAATAGGCGAGGACGAGCTTTCGCCTCTTGACAAGGCATATCTGCGGTTCGGGCGGCTTTTTGAGAAGCACTTTGTAAATCAGGGCACGGACGAAAACCGCTCCATTGAGGAAACTCTCGATCTGGGCTGGGCTTTGCTTTCCACATTGCCCCGTTCCGCTCTTGACCGTGTGGACGAGAGGGTGCTCAGCGAAAAGTACGATCCCCAGAGTGCGGCGAAATTTGAGTAAATATTTTTCTTAAGGGGATGCTGATTAGAAGCTTTTCCCACGTTTACGGCGTGGGAAAATCCGCTGCCCATATCCAAATGTAAGGTCAAAATATTTTTAAAGCGATTATACCGGTGTTTCCTTAGCAGGATAAATTCAGGAAAATTCGAGGTGATATGCTGTGTCCGAGCAGGTGTTTCCCACAAAGGGAAATCTTTTGAATGTTAAAAAATCCCTTAATCTTGCCAAGGTCGGCTATGAGCTGCTGGACAGAAAGCGCAATGTGCTTATAAGGGAGCTTATGATGATGGTGGAGGCTGCAAAGGCGCTCAGAGGCTCTATTGCAGACACCTACAAGGAGGCATATGCCGCTTTGCAGCGAGCGAACATCACTATGGGACTTATCAGCCGTGTGGCGGAGGGAATGCCTGTGGAGAACAGCGTTAATGTGGAATACCGCAGCGTTATGGGCTGCGAGCTGCCGAGAGTGAGCCTTTCGACCTCCTCCAACGAGATTCTTTACGGCTTTGAAAACACCGACAGCAATGTGGATGTGGCTTATATTTCCTTTAACAGAGTAAAGCAGATGACTGCCATGCTGGCGGAAGTGGACAACAGCGTTTTCCGTCTGGCGAACGCCATAAAAAAGACCCAGACAAGGGCAAATGCTCTTAAAAATATAGTTATCCCGAAATACGAGGGCATGGTGAAGTTCATTGAAAACAGTCTGGAGGAAAAGGAGCGGGAGGAATTTTCCCGTCAGAAGGTAATAAAAAATCAGACGCAGCGGAAAAAATACAGGCTCAAAAAGCTCACCGCTGCAAAGGAGGATGTGTATGAAACTGGCAGAGGCGCTTAACAGGCGTGCTGACATAGCAAAGCGTATTTCGCAGCTTGGCGTAAGGCTTGACAACAATGCAAAGGTCAGCGAGGGAGACAGGCCTGCGGAGGATCCCATGGAGCTTTTGCATGAGCTTGAGATCCTTACGGGGCAGCTTGAGGATCTGATAGCTAAAATCAACTGCACCAACAGCATGATAACCCATAACGGCAGCACTCTTACCCAGCTGCTGGCGAGAAAGGACGCACTTACACTGCAATCCTCGGTGATAAGGAGATTTCTCGACAATGCATCATCCACGGTGCAGAGGTACAGCCGTTCGGAGATAAAGCTTATCAGCACGGTGGATGTGGCTGCTTTGCGGAGAAATTCCGACAGTATTTCCGAGGAAATACGCACGCTTAATCTGACAATTCAAGAGCTTAACTGGACAAACGATTTAATAGAGTGACCTGATTTTGGTATCGCAGCGGGCGTCAGCGGCAGTTGTAAGAACTGTGATCTTACACCTCAGAATGCGGTCGGAGCGCAAGCGGTAAAAACATTTTCCATTAACGCTCAGCATTGTTACAAACGCATTGTCCGGGTAATAATCGAGATAATGATTTCCGGCGTAATCTATATTTATACTACCACCCGATGAGACGCTGCGAGGGCGGGTTTGGGGACTGGAAGCAAGATGTTTAAGAGGCAAGAGGCAGGATGAGAGGCTTTTCTCGTTTTGCCTCTTTTCTGTTATGCGGTTATGTGCGGGGGATAGGTGCTGTTACGGGGGGATTTTTTTCGCTTATGGGATTTCCTATTTAAAATATCTGTAATTTTTTATAAAAATATTGACATTTTTACCGAAATAAGGTATAATATGTAAAAGGAGTTCTGACCTTTTGTAATTAACCTCCGAAAGGGTTTGTTAATATGTTCTTTTCGGTCATTTTCGGAAATATTATCGGGTTTGACGGCTTTATTTTTATAGTGGCTGCGGTGAATATTTTCATTTTCATTTCCGCAAGGCGTGCGGCGGCAAGGCTTTACAACTGTATGCACAGGCAGGTCTACACTCCCATGGCGGAGGAGGAAATAAAGGAAATGGAGCAGGAAATTTCCTCCCTTTCCGAGAAAAAGGTTTCCGCTCTCAGAGAGCGTGCGGAAAGCAGGTACACGCTGTATGTGAACATTACGGGGATTTTTCCGCTGCTGGGGATATTGGGCACGGTCATTTCACTGCTTGGTATGGTGGGCAGTCCCGACAGCGTTACAAACGGATTTTTCGCTGCGCTGACTTCCACGTTCTGGGGACTGGTTTTTGCAATAGGGTTTAAGTTTGCCGACGGCTTTATTTCTTCGAAGCTGGACGACGGGGAGAGGGCTGCGGAGCTTTACATATACAGAAACCGTGAGAATGAAAACAGTTCGGGAGGCATACGCACATCCGAACGTTCGGGCGATATGTCTGCGGGAAAATCAATGGGTAAAGCTTATAAAAAATATACAGGCAGATCATCCGAAGGTGCAGGGGACAGGGAGCTTTCCGAGGGGGAAAAGACTGCCCGTGAAAAGCACGGCAGGGCAAAGTCCGGTGAAACAAGGTCTGCCGGGGCGGGGATTGCCGAAGAAACGTTTGCCGAAGAAACGGCTGTCGGAAAAAGTTCCCCAAAGTCGGAGGAAAAATCGGAGGCGGCAAGATGAGGCGCAGGCGGGAGGTGGCGGTGGAGCTTACACCTTTGCTGGACGTTATCCTGATAATGCTTTTTCTGATAATGTCCCAAAGCAGGACGGAGGCTTCCGAAGCAAAGGAACGTTATGAAAATGAGGCGGCGGAGATCGCCGCTGCCGCAGAGGAACGCTACGGCAGTGAAATTGACCGGTTGACAAACGCACTTGCAGACAGCTCCGAAGAACTTGAAAAAGTCCGTGAAAGTCTGTACTATGCGGATAATCGGGTGAATGCATATGAAAAATTCGATTATTATGCAAGGATAGTTTCCATATCCCTCAGAGGCACGGGGGAGGAGCGGGAAATTTACCTTGCGGACGGGAAAAGGACTGTGAACATACCGCTGAACTGGGATAATATGCGTTACTGCGAGAACGCTTTCAGGGCGGAGCTTCTGGAGTATGAAAATTCGGAAGAGCCTGTGTTTCTGGTGTTCGGATACAATGCAGACGAGGTCTATCAAAGGGATTTTGAAATGGTTTCCGCTGTGATGAGCGAGATTCAAAGCGATAACCGGAATGTGTACATCAAGTACAATGAAATAAAAGCGGCAAGCGAATAAAAAATGAAAGGATAGGGTAAAAATGAGTAAGGAAAAAAACAGGAAGAGCAAGAAGAAAAACGGCGGAAAGATAGTTCTGCTGCTGATAATAATTATCATTGCGGTGGCGGCTATACTGATCTTCGGCAAGGGAGGCTTCGGGCTTGGAGGTGGCAGCGGTGAGGGCGTGCCTGCGGGGGGAACTATTCCCGTTATGTCGGATACGCCCGAAACGGTGCCGGATACGGCGACGGATAGCGAGCAGGAAACGCTAAGCGGCGAGGACGAAGAGGGACAGCAGGGCAGCCGTGTGATAATCGAGGTTGCAGAGGATAAGATATTTGCGGACGGCAGCGTTTGTGTGGACACGGCTGTTTTAAAGGATTATCTGCTTGGGGCTGCGGGAGAGGACACAGAGTTTATCCTGCGGGACAACCATGCGGTAAAATCGGTATATGACGAGGCTAAGGGCGTGCTTGATGAACTGGGGTATGAGTATACGGGGGAGGTTGTGGAGTAAGAGCGATTGCCTTTTGCAAGGTTGCCTTTTCGTAGACGGTTGCCGTAATTGGTGGTATAGTATGTCGAAAGGGAATATGTAAGGACTATTTTCATATGACGGTCTTAAAAATATTTCCCCGATTGCGGTCGGGGAAATTATTCTGCAAAACGGCAGATTTAAAAAGGTCAAGGCAAATTTTTCGTATCGGATATTTGAGAGGTGACGTGGACTATGAAAAATGATAAGACACACAGCAACCGGGTATATAAGTTAATAATTATTTTGCTGCTTATTATTATGGGATATATGTATGTGAACATAATGGCTTTGTCAAAGATTGCAAAGGATTACGAAAAACATAAACAATTTGAAAACGAACAAATGCAAATGATTGAATATATATGCGAACACAGAGAGGGGATAAAAAGCTATGGGCAATTAGTATTGAATAATAAAGCAATGTTAAATAACATTCATAAAATGGAAGAAAATGATTTAAGTCATTTTTCTACAACAGCCGGAAGCTGCATTGATGTCATCAATGAGTTTACCGTCAAATATACATATAAAACAAGTACTGATTGGATAAATAAAACAAATCAATATTATGAGTTTTTATATATAGATGAAATTAATGGCGAAAACTGCGATTTTTTAAAAGATTATCTTAAAATAGATGATAATATTTTTGTTAAGCCTTATGTTAACGAAGTAATTCCCTTGGTGTGAAATGCACGTGCGGGCGTACAGACAATGGAACAATGCCCGAAGCGTAACGGTCAGTGAGAGAATAAAAAAAAACAGTCGGGGGTGGCGGAATGCCGAGGAAATGTCTGATATGCAAATGCGAACTGGGATTTTACGGAATATGCGATGAGTGCAAGGAAACAAACCGTGTGATGAGGGAGCAGAGCGCCGATCTTTCGGGGTATACCGCTTTGGTGACGGGGGGACGGATAAGGATAGGTTATGCCGTTTGCCTGCGGCTGCTGCGGTGCGGCGCAAGGGTGACGGCGGTGACAAGGTTTCCCTATGACGCATTGCAGCGGTACAGCAGAGAGCCCGATTATGAAGAGTTCAGGGACAGGCTGACGATCTGCGGCTTTGATCTGAAGCGGGCGGACAGGATAGGAGAGCTGATAGATTTTGTTAAGGGGACTTATCCCGAGGGGCTGGACATTCTGGTGAACAATGCCGCTCAGACTATTCGTAAAGCGCCCTCTTATTATGCGGAGCTGGCGGAGGGGGAGCGGAGAATTGCAGGGGCGCTGGCTGCCTGCCCGTCGGGAGATGAATGCCGTCCGGAGGATTTGACGGGAGAAAATGCGCCCTGTATTTCGGGGAAGGATATTGGGATAATAAAGGAGATAGTAATTGCGGAAAACGGCGGCGGGAATTTTCCGGGAGAGTTTCCCGTGCCTTTTGAGGGTGGCGGCGAGGTCTGCGGATATGAAACGCCGATGCACAATTCCTGGGTGGCAAAAGCGGAGGAAATTTCCCCTGCGGAAATGCTGGAGGTGCAGCTGATAAACGTGACAGCGCCCTTTCTGCTGGTGGGGCAGCTTAAATCTCACATGGCAAAAAGCCCTCAAAGAAACAGGTTTATCATAAACGTTTCCTCTGTGGAGGGGCGGTTCAACAAAAAGATGAAGCTTTCCAGGCACGTTCACACCAATATGGCAAAGGCTTCGGTGAACATGATGACTCATTCCCTCAGCGGCGAATATGCGGCGTCGGGGATATACATTTACAGCGTTGACCCGGGGTGGGTGTCAAACCAGTTTCCTGCGGAATATGAGGTCTCGAAAAGCCATGTGCCCTACCTTTCCTATGAGGACGGGGCGGCAAGGATATGTCACCCCATATGGATTCATCTGAACGATGAAAAACGTCCCCGTGACGCAGGGGCGCTGTATAAGGATTTTAAGATACAGGAATACTGACTGGAGGCTAGATGTTAGAAACTAGAGGCTAGAGGTTACTGCGGCAAGGGATTTTTTCTCTTGCCACTTTTAATTTTTATGAGGGGATTTTTATGGGGCTTTGTGAATTTTCGGCGGACTGTAAGTTTTAGGACGGCTGCATATTCCGACCTCCGCCAAACTAAAAACAATAAAAAAATAACACGAAAATATCACAGGAAAATTTACAGAATATTAAAAAACAAGTGACGGAAAAAGCTGCTTTCCGGTGAGCGGGCGAATGTCGGAAACAAACGGATTTTATAAGAGTTTGCAGGTTAAACGTTTTCAGAATGAGGCATAACAAAAAGTTTATAAAGTGTGCTAATTTTATTTAATAAGTCTTGTAAATATGTCAAACAATTGCCGACCGAAATGTTGTATAATATATGTAAGATAAGTTTTGAAAGCATTCCGTTATTGGAATGCAACATCCATAAAATTTCAACAAATTCACACAAAAATTTTTATATTTCCGGAACTGCTTCGGAACACATAAACCAAACGCCGACGGGATGTTTGCGGCTTTTAAAAATCTGTTTTTCGGTGGTGACAATCTTCAAAATGAAAAAAATACAGGTCAATAATCTTGGGTATATGCTGGGTTGTCCCAAGGCTGCTGTCTGCTGCGTTAACACAGGGTTATTTTATATTGTTGACGCTGACAGGAATCTGAGCGTTTATGCGGACAGACTTTCCCCTCGTTTTTATGACCGTGAATCGGGAAATATGGTAAGGCTGGCGGATTTTTCCGCATTCAATACCAAGGGAAGATTTTATATCAGGGCAGGGTACAGGCGGTCGGAGATATTTGAAATTTCCGATATGCCCTACAAGGATATCAGAGGCGAGGTGCTTCACGGGATATACCTTAACCGCTGCGGCTTTGATTATGAAAGAGACAGTGTCGAGGGGCGCATTCCCGGCAGATTTTCCCGAAAGGCCTGCCATATGGAGACGGTGACTGCGGGAGAGAGGCAGATATCGGCAAACGGCGGATGGCACAGCGGCGGAGGCTACGGCAAGAGCGTGCTGCGCACCTGCACGGCGCTGGGGACGATGATTTACGCTATGAAAATGTTTCCCGAAAGCATTAAGGGGAATGAACGTGAGCTGCTTCTGGATGAATGCAGGTGGGGGCTGGACTGGCTGGTGAAAATGCAGGACAGCGACGGCGGCGTTTACGACAAGATATACACGGTAAATGAAACAGGCAGCAACATTCCCGAGGAGGACGAATGCGTATACAGGTCAGGAGAGAAAACCTGTCTGGCGGCGCTGCGGTTTACGGCGGCGGCGGCTTTGGGGGCGCAGTGCTTCGGGGATATTGACAGGGGCTATGCGATGAAGCTTTCAAAGGCGGCGGAGAAAACCTGGCTGTGGGTGCTGCAAACGGAGGAAATGGGCTATTATATGAGCCCTGTGGGCAGCGCTTCTCCCGAGGGGGACGGGGTTTATCCGCTGGAGGGGGAATTTATGTGGGCAATGTGCGAATTGTACGGGCTTACGGGCAGCGACAGCTTCAGGGATATGATAAGAAAAAAATATTATATGTCGGAATTCTGCGGATTCGGCGATCATTCCTGCGGCGGATTCGCTGCGCTTTCCTATTTGCTGGGAGAAAAACCTAAGGACAGGAATGTGGAGGCGTTTATAAGGAAACGTCTGACGGACAGGGCGGACAGAATGTGGATAGCCGACAGGGGCAGCGGCTACCGCACGGCAAGGTCGGCGGGAGGCGGATATATGTTCGGCAGCAATTTCCATATTCTCTGCGACTGTATGGCGTTTATTACGGCGTTTCTTATAAGCGGTGAGAAGAATTATCTTGTGGGGGCGACGGATCAGCTTTCATATGTTTTCGGGGCTAATCCTATGGGGATAAGCTATATTACGGGAACGTCCGAATGCAGGTGCGGCAGTCCCAGTCACAGGCTTTCGGCTGCCTTTGAGGCAAGCGGCGGAACGGCCGTGGGGGGGATGATAGTTTCGGGGGCTAACACCATGAGAAGCGATGAATATTCCAAGTGGCACATTGACAGAGATGCGCCTCCTGCGAAATGCTATGTGGACAGCGCTTTCAGCAGCTCCACAAATATGCCCTCGGTGCAGTTTTCCGCTCCTGTGATATTTATTTCGGCGTTTTACGATAAGGTGGGGAGAAGTGCGTTGTCGGGCATAAGAACCGGGAAAATAAATTAACATTCAGCTTGCGCATAAAAGCAAACAAGCGGCGGGTATGTTTTTGTATGCAAGATAAAATGCTATGTTCTTTGTTTGGAGGTCTAAAGTTTGAAAACATAAATTGTAGGATAAAAACTAAAAAAGGGTACAAAAAACTAAGCCTATAAATAGACTGCTTTTTGAACCCTATTACTCCTAAAATTGAACAGTCCCGACATCTTCACATTCGCAAACAAGTAGGCGGAAATCTTGTATTGAATGTCGGGAGAATATGTTCTAAAAATATTATAACACATAATTCGTTCAAGGTCAATTCTTTTCATCATTTTTTGTACCTTGAGCTGTGTGAAAGGAATGGTCATAAAAATGAAAGTTACTAAAATTGAAAAGAATGGCATCATTTGTGCGCTTATTGATAGTGATGATTTGGTTATTACGGATTCTCAATCTGCTTTAGACTTGCTTATGACTGTAATATATGATTTTGGAACAGAAAACATTATTATTGATAAAAAACTGATTATTGAAGATTTCTTCATTATCAGTAAGGGTCTTGCGGGAGAAATTTTGCAAAAATATGTGAATTATGGCGGTCGTATTGCAATTTTTGGGAATTATTCGCACTATACAAGCAAACCGCTGAAGGACTTTATATATGAAAGTAATAAGGGCAGGGATGTGTTTTTTGCTGCTACAAAGGAAGAAGCAGTTGATATGCTTATGCGATAACTTCCAATTCGTCAGGCATTTTACTCGGGTAAAGCTTATGAGCATAAATTGTAGGGTAAAACTAAAAAAGGGTACAAAGAACTAAGCCTATAATATAGACTGCTTTTTGAACCCTATTCCGCCTAAAATTGAACAGTCCCGACATCTTCACATTCGCAAACAAGTAGGCGGAAATCTTGTATTGAATGTCGGGAGGATATGTTCTAAAAATATTATAACATATAATTCGTTCAAGGTCAATTCTTTTCATCGTTTTTTGTGCCTTGAGCGGTGTGAAAGGAATAGTCATAAAAATGAAAGGAGTTTTTATAATGGAAATTTTAGCAAACAGCGATAAGATCGCTTACACGGGAAGAGTGGACAAAAAGGAAAAGGGTGTGGATTTTTACTATGCCTCATCACAAGCGGAGGTCAGATTCAAGGGCACGGAAATTTCCGTAACTGTCAATATGAACTCGGTATGGGGCAGCGTTTCTCTCGGGTACATTATCGACGGTAGGGAAGGGAAAATCCCCGTGCACAAGTACAACGACGGAAAAAATGTGACATATCAGGCGGCAAATTCACTGGAGGCGGACAAGGAACACACGCTGATAATTTTTAAGCGGCAGGCGGCAAATCACAGCTTTACGCTGGTTTCATTCTCCTGCGACGGTGAATTTTTACAGCCCGCCCCCCGCCCCTCTTTAAAGCTGGAATTTTACGGGGACAGCGTTTCCGCAGGCGAGGTAAGCGAGGCGGAGGATTTTGTGGGGAGAGGCGACCCTGCTTCCCATGACAGCGCTTATGATAACAGCTATCAAAGCTACACATGGCGGACGGCAAGACTTCTGAATGCGCAGTTCCACAACATTGCCCAAGGGGGAATTGCGGTCTTTGACGACACGGGGTGGTTCCATGCACCGAAGATGATAGGCATGGAATCGGTTTATGACAAGCTTTGCTATTTCCCCGAGGGGGGCGAGATAACCGAGTGGGATTTTTCAAGGTATATTCCCGATATTGTAGTGTTCGCTCTGGGGCAGAACGATCAGCACAATGGCATTACAGGCAAGGATGATGTGGACATTTACGACCCCGATACCCGAAGCAAGTGGAAAGAGGGGTATAAAAAAATTGCCCGTAATATTCATAAACATTACGGCAATGGGACTAAGTATATTTTCATAACAACGCTGCTTATGCACGACCCCGAATGGGACAGGGCTATTGATGAGATAGTAAATGAACTGAATGTCAGCGGGCAGCAGACCTATCATTTTATGTTTAAGCGTAACGGCGCTGCGACCCCGGGACATCCGAGAATTTCCGAGCATAAGGAAATGGCGGAGGAGCTGGCGGGATTTATCCGCAGCGAGATTTTAGGAACTGCCGGTTAAAGGTTTCCTTTCTGCCGCAGACAGGTAGAAAGCTTCGCAAAACCGCTGCCGGCATATAAACGGAGATATAAAAATGTGGATATACGAATTTGATTTCGGTGTGCTGGACTTTATCCGTGAAAATATTGTCTGCCGGGCCTTAGACGTTATTATGAAGATATTCACCTGCGGCGGCAGCGGGGGAGCGGTATGGATAGCAATTTCTCTGTGCATGATGTTTTCACGGTCAAAAGAGCTGCGGACAACGGGGATAATGATGGCGGCTATGCTGATTCTGACCCTGCTTTTTGACAATATGCTGTTGAAAAATCTTATTGCACGTCCCCGTCCTTTTGTTCAGAGACCCGGCATTATTCTTGCCATATCGCCGCCCGGGGGATATTCCTTTCCCTCGGGGCATTCCTGTTCTTCCTTCGGGGGAGCGATGGTTATTGGAATGAGGATAAAGAAAAGGGCTGTAAGAGTTGCTGTCTGGGCAGCTGCGGCGCTTATTGCTTTTTCACGGCTTTATTTTTACGTGCACTTTCCCACGGACGTTATTGCGGGGGCTGTGCTGGGGTGTGTGTTGGGGATAGCTTGTGTTTGGGCGGGAGAGAAAATTTCGGTTAGTATAGACCGCAGAAGTGACGGTTAGTATAAATATCTTCTCCCCGTCCTCGGCATCACAGCTGTGGACGGGGAGAAAATCTTTTTGGAGTCTTGAAAAAATTAAGAGCCTCTGAGCTGGTGACCGCCCTTGCTGCGGATTATCCCCATTATCCGCTTTGCTTCGCCGGGGCGGCATATTACCTGAATGGACGAGGTTGTGGGGCGAGGCTCACGGGTGTCACGCTCCGCAGGGGGACTGTACATGGTCAATGGTACGCCCGTAACGCCGCCCACGCTCATATTGGTGAAAAAGCCTATGGGGGTGGGTATTTCGTTTTTGTTTCGGGTAGGGGGCAGGTCCAGGGAAATGTCAAATATGCCCTCGTGGTTCATTCGCAGGGCGGAGGCGGCTGCCTCGGCTTCGTCGGGAGTAAAGAATTTTGCTGTTATGATCATAGAGGGATATCTCCTTTATTTTTGGTAAATTTATATAAACTGACTTGTCTTGTTATGTCGATTTTTGTGCTGTAACACTATAATTTCCCGGTTTGCTCGGAATATACTTTTATATGCTTTATATTGAAATGGGGGAAAATTAAATGTTATATCATTACTTGCTTTATTTCCTTGCTTTTTTGATCGCATTTTCGCCGTTTCTTGCGGGTGCTTTCTGTCTTACGGTAATTGCGGTAAAACAGAGATTATTAAAAAAATACTATGAAAATAGTGCTGAAAAAATAAAAGCAAAAATAAACAGTAAACACGAAGGGGGACGGTTTACATCTGACTATGTCTATGTAGAATTCACAACCGAAGCCGGTAATGAAAACTTAGTAATGATAATATCAAGACGCAGCGTTCTTAAAAATTATAAAGTAGGTGACGAAATTGAGATATACTGTGTAGAGGAATATTATGATAATCACTATAGAATTAAATTGCTTCCGGTGAACTTTCCATGGGAAGATCTGCCGTCATTAAGCGCATTTTCCGATTATGCGGAAAAAATAAAAACATATCGGAAATATAAACGTGAAATGACTGAACTGCTGCAATTGCGCAAATGGCACGTGACCCTGTTTTTTGAACCGGTATGCATTGCCGAAGAGATAGATAAGGTGTTCAGGATAAAATAGCCGGTTTTGCGGTAATGCTTATTATGGTTATCTTTTTGGTTTGGTAAATTTATATAAATTGTCACACTCTTTTATATCGGTTCTTGTGCTGTAACGCTATAATTTTCCCGCTTTATGAAAATATACTTTTTAGGACTTGAACTTTTTGGCGGAAATATGGTATAATATACCTATATGCATTAATGCGGGAAGAATGAAATTTTATTTCACGAAACCTGCTAAAAAAAATCAATTGTCAAAATAGCCAAAAATAAAAAGAGGAAACCGGTAAAAAAGGACACAGCAAAGCAGATGGTAAAAAACAGAAAAATTTTAACCATTAAAAAGCAGCACAAAAAAAAGTAAACTCATAAAGGAAGTGAGCAGCTTGACCGAGAAGAATAAATCTCCATAACCTTGCCGTAATAAACACGCAGAAATTTATTGAGTCCGGCAATCAAAGCTTCATTGGCGCATTTACCCTCGGAGCGTTTCTTTTGTATAAAATCAAAAACAGGATCGTCTTTGGGTTTGTGCTTGATCAAAGACTGCATGATCTCGTAACCTGTTTTGCGCAGATAAGAGTTGCCTCGCTTTGAGATATGGCGTTCGGAGGCATTAAATGAACCGGATTGATAAGGCGGCGAATCAATGCCTGTATAGGCGACCAGGGAGTGCTTGTTGTTAAAGCGGCGAACGTCCCCGATCTCGGCGATAAACCTTACAGCAAGGACCTCGCCGACACAATTCATATTTACTGCAACAGAAAATTCGGGCAGGGGCTTGCAAATTTCCAACATTTGTGATAAAATGGTATTGCGTGATTCTTCAATTGAATGAATCACTTTCACAGCTTCACTAACGGCTATTTTGACGGATACGGAGTTAGGAAGCGTGGGGATACCGTTTTGAGCAAGGGCGAAAATTTCCGAAGCCTTGCGCTCATTGCAGCGGTATCCCTTTTCTTTTGCCCAGATGCAGTAATCGGCAGTAAACGCCTCTTCACCCATATAGATAATATTCCGAAAATGAATGTATCTGTCAACAAATTCAGTCAGCTTGTGATTATCCTTTTGATTTTTTAAAATAGTCTGAATGCCCGGCATGACCCTGTCAAGGAGATTATTGAGATTGACCTTGGCTTTAACGAGCATTGAGGTTGACTGATAATACTGTCTGCCTAAAAAACGCAGTTCATCGTATACTGCGGATGATGAAAAAGCTTCGGTAAGCTCGTTCCAATATGTAATGCCGAAAGAGGCAATTTTAACGGAATCGATCTTATCGGTTTTGGCACGGCGAATACTTTGCGAACAGAATTTTTTCATACGCAAAGCGTTTACGCAGCAAACAAAAATGCCTTGTGAAGCAAGGTAGGTTGATACAGGCAAGTGATAATGTCCTGTATCTTCAAGAACAACACGGACTTCATCGTCAAAAGACTTGATGAGAGAAGCTAATGAATCCAGTTCATCGGCAGTATGACTTACTTCATAAGGCGGTTTGAGTATTTCACCGCAGGGTTTCATAATACAAACCATGCTTTTACCTTTTGAAACGTCAATGCCTACACTAATCATAAAAATGACCCTCATTCAAAAATTTGTTAGTAATGTTTCCGCACAGGAGCTTATTACAATTCATTTTGGTTAGTTACGCGAACGCGTTTATCGCAGGTTTAGCCTTTGGGCTAGCCCAAAGGCTAAACCTGCGATAAACGGGACAACCTGCTTAATCGAATTTCATAATAAGAAGGCAGCTGACGCTTTCGTGTACGAACGCTTGGTTCTAAGGAGTAGTCGTCAGTCCATTACCTTCTTATTATACTAAAATAAGCTTAGCTTGTAAATCCCGCCGTGGTACCGGCTGCAAGCTATAGTTATATTGTACCAAAGGAGCGGCGGAAAATGGACATAAAAGTCGGTGATGTGCTTAAAATGAAAAAGCCGCACCCCTGCGGAGATAATAAGATGCTGGTGTTGCGGGCAGGTATGGATTTTAAGCTGCGGTGCGTGGGGTGCGGTCATGAGATAATGGCGGCACGGGGCAAAATCGAGAAAAATGTAAAGCAGATACTGCCCGGGGATAAGCGGGAGGACAGCTTGTAGAAATGTTGACCGGAAACGCCGATAGTGAACTTTTAAAAAAGAATGACCTTTGAAAGGAATTGATATAAATGTTTGAAAAGCTGCGGGCTACGGAGGAGCATTTCGAGGATATTTCTGAAAAGCTGACAATGCCCGATATTATAAGTGATAATGAAAAGTACACGGCCTTGATGAAAGAGTACAAGGCGTTAGAGCCGATAGTTGAGAAGTACAGGGAATATGAGGGCTACAGAAAAGCCGAGGCGGAGGCGCTGGAGATAATAGAGGAAAGCGGCTCGGACAAGGAGATGAAAGAGCTTGCCCGTGAGGAGCTTGACGAGGCACGGGCGGGGCAGGAGCGGACGGGTGAAGAGCTGAAAGTCCTGCTTATACCCCGTGACCCCAATGACGACAAGAATGTTGTTATCGAGATAAGAGGCGGCGCAGGAGGCGAGGAGGCAAGCCTTTTTGCGGGGTCGCTGTTCAGGATGTACGGTATGTATGCCGAGGCGCACAGGTGGAAGATAGACATTTTAAATGAAAATGCCACGGAGCTTGGAGGGTATAAGGAGGTATCGTTTTCCGTTGAGGGGGCGGGGGCGTATTCCCGCTTGAAGTATGAAAGCGGCGTGCACAGGGTGCAGAGAGTTCCCGAGACCGAGTCTCAGGGGCGCATTCACACGTCCACGGTGACTGTGGCGGTGCTGCCCGAGGCGGATGAGATAGAACTGGAGATAAATCCCGTGGATCTTAAAATAGATGTGTTCAGGGCTTCCGGTGCAGGGGGACAGCACATTAACAAGACCGAATCGGCGGTGAGGATAATCCACATTCCCACGGGGACGGTAGTGGAATGTCAGGACGAGAGAAGCCAGCACAAGAACAAGGACAAGGCTATGAAAATTCTCCGTTCGAGGCTTTACGACAGACTTCTGACGGAGAAAAACGAGAAGATAGCCTCCGACAGGCGTTCCCAGGTGGGCACGGGCAGCCGCTCGGAGAGGATACGCACGTATAATTTCCCCGAAAGCCGTTTGACAGACCACCGTATAGGGCTTACTGTTTACAGGCTGGAGAGTATTCTGAACGGCGATCTGGACGAGGTCATCGACGCTCTTACCACTGCGGACAGGGCGGCAAAGCTGGCGGAGGAAAACTGACGGTTAACGGTACGGCGTGTGCTGTGTGCTGTGCGAATTTATCAATATTAATAATTGCGGTATCGGGTTAAAGCTTTAATACAAAAAATATAGAGAATAGAGGAAATGAATAATGGAACTTTCAACAAAAGATCTGATACTGCGGACTGTAACGGAAAACGATATTGACGAGATAGCCCGAATGTGGGAATATCCCCATGAAACAACGGTTGAAAAAGCATATGAGGCATTAAAATATATGGAAAATACTCATAGCAAAAATCGTCCGAAAGAAATTTGCCATTTATGCTTAGGCGTATTTTTAAAGGACCGGCCCGATGTGATAATAGGCTGGTGCGGATTGGACGGCGAAGCCGAAAATGGTAAAACTGTTCTTTTTTACATGATAGATCAAAAATACCGAAATCAAGGCTATGCCACGCAATGCGCTGTTCAATTGATAAATTTTGCGTTTGAAGATATGGGGTATGACATAATTTACGGGGGTTGCGCAAGGGATAATGCAGGGTCTTATAGGGTAATGCAAAAGGCAGGAATGATCCAAAGGGGTTTTTATGAAAACGGTGATTATATTTTTTCGATAGACAGGAACGTGGCTCAATAAGGTACTGATAAGGTTTGTTAAAAAGACTTTAAAGGGCGTAAATGCGGCGAATGCTGAGAATGTTAAGACTCATAAAATATTTAACAATTAAGGATTGATTACTCATGTCAAAAAAAATAAAATACATTTTAGGGACAATTCTTTTCGTGGTGATTTTGGGCGGATGTGAAAAACGCTCCGAAGATAATGCTTCACAAACCGTGTCGGAGACGGTGACGCCTGCTGTGAGCAATACCGAAACGGAAGCTGTTTTGGAGGAAAGACAAAATCAGGACGGGCAGTCGAAGCTTGAGAAGGTTATTTTCGAAACCGTAAACGCCGATGAAAATTACAATGGGAGTAAATACGACAATGTTTATCCGCTGCTTTTCGGCGATTTGGACGGCGACGGAGAAAACGAGCTTATCGCTTTGTACGGGCGGTCTTGGGAAAGCGACGGGACAATCTATTTAAGCGGCAATAACGGAGATATCTGGTTTGCAAGCGGCGATACAGCCGTGCAGCTTTTTGACAGAGAATATCTCAGCGGTATTGATGTAAACAGGATCGACGAGGTTATCGGCACGGAAAATATCGGCGGACGCACTATACTCAGAATTGACAAAATAAACCAAAGCTATGAGGACGAATCCGACGGGGTATACTTTTTTGAAATTTCGGAAAGCTCTCCGAGGGAGCTTGATATTTCGGGAAAGTTTATTGAAGTGACCGATATCGGGAACGGCGTTTTTACCGCAAAAGCGGAGGCTTATGACAAGTACGGCGCAGGCGAGGGCTATACGCACAAGCTGTACTGGCTTTATTTTGAGAACGGCGAGTTTAAGGAGTATGTAGGCGAAAAAATCACCGAGGCCGATTTTATGAAGTACAGCGGCGGCAAGGCGGTTCTTGATAAAATAGAAGCCGAGGGCGGAAATATTACGGAAATAATTTACCGCAAAAACAATATCGTGAACATAAACTACACCGAAAAAAGCGAGTACAGCGGCAGCATTGTAAACAAGTTCATTACCTTTGACGTAAGCGGCGGAGACTGCGTGGGGGTAAAAAATTATTTTCGGGGAAATGAATGCAATTCGGGCGTTTATCTGCTTTCGGTCCTTTACCCGTTTTACGGCTTGCCGGAGGAACAGCTTGCCCTGCACAGGCTTATTATTGAAGCTTCGGAAAAAGAAAACGCAGAGATCGTGAGCCCTGTTTTCGGTGATTTTGACGGCGACGGCATAAACGAGGTCATTGCGGCTTTGGGTGTGACTGACGATTTTTTCGGAGATATAGCCGACGGCGAGATATGGTTTGCAAGCGGCGATAAAGCCGAGTGCATTGCCCGTGGAGGCAACTGGCTCACGCCTAAAATAGTGACCTCCTGCGGTAAAACCTTTATTAAAATGGAGGACTGCGCTTTCGCAGCAAGCAGTATTTCACACTATTTTCTGCTTAAAGACAGTTCGGCTTCCGAATATTACGGCGTACCCGGGGGGCAGGGCGTTTATCCGTATGGAGAGTTCGGCGATTTTACCGCTGTTCACGACGCTTATGACATGAACTCGGACGGTACGGGTCATACATGGAAAACCTATTGGTATTATGTACTTGACGACGAGCCTTACAGCTACAGCGGCAGGAAAATTACCGAAGAGGATTTCCTTGAATATAACGGCGCAAAGGCTGTTATTGACGAAGCAGCCGGGGACGGCAGGACAGTTACCGAAATAATCAAGCGAGGCAACGGCATTATGACCGTAAATTTAAAAAAGACTTACGGGACTGAGGATTACTCTGCAGAAGGCTACAGCAATAAAATTTTGAAATACCGCAGCGGAAAGCTTTTTGATATTACGGAAAATTACGACGGCGGCGGAAACTATCGGTATAAAGAGGATACCGTTCAAACCGACTTCGAGCGTTTCGGCGAAATGATCTACGACGCAGCAGAGGGGGACGAAAGCTCCTTTATCCGTGAGCGTTTTTACGGTGATGTTGACAACGACGGCAAGAACGAGCTTTACGCTTATTACGGCACTGACGGGAATTTCTCTCTTTGGTTTGCGGACGGCAGCGGCGCAAAAAAGGTCACGGAGGACATAAGCCTTTTCTGTGCGGACGGCAATGTGCTTATGAAAAACGGGGACGATTATTTTATCATAAAAAACGGTAAATCACAAAAGCTTGACCCGGCGGGTGCGGAGGATTTTTCCCCGCAGGCGTAAAACAGCAGTGAATATAATAACTATTAACTGAAAAATGGAGTACAATATAAAAAATGGAGTACAATACAAAAATATTATCCCCGGACGATGAGGGGATAAGGGCGGCAGCGGAGATGCTCATAAAAGGCGGGGTCGTTGCCATACCCACGGAAACGGTCTACGGACTGGCGGCAAACGCCCTTGACAGTGAGGCTGTGAAAAGGATATTTTCTGCCAAGGGCAGACCGGGGGATAATCCGCTGATCGTTCATATTTCGGACAAGTCAGACATATATAAATATGCAAGGGAAGTTCCGAGGGCGGCAGAGATACTGGCGGAGGCTTTCTGGCCGGGGCCTGTTACCATGGTGATGAAAAAGGCGGATATTATCCCTCCTGAGACCAGCGGGGGACTGGACACGGTGGGGATAAGATTTCCCGCTCACAAGGCGGCAAGGGCGATAATTGAGGAATGCGGTTTTCCGCTGGCTGCGCCCTCGGCGAATTTATCGGGAAGTCCCAGTCCCACGAGGTTTTCCCATGTAATGGCGGATATGGACGGACGTATTCCCGGGGCGGTGGACGGCGGGGACTGCGCTGTGGGGGTGGAGTCAACGGTGGTTTGCTTTGAGGGGGATAATGATGTGCGTATCCTGCGGCCGGGGTTTGTTTCAAAGGAGGATATTGAGGCTGTGACGGGGATAGGCAGGGTCATCTGCGACAGGGGGGTTACGGAAAGGATAAACGAGGGGGAAAAAGTTATGTCCCCGGGAATGAAATACAGGCATTATTCCCCGAAAGCGGCGGTAACTCTTATTGAGGGAAGCGCCGAGGCATTGGCGGGATTTATGGAAAATACGGACGGAAATATGGACAGCGCTGTCAACAGCAAGGTCTGCGCTATGATATTTGACGGAGATGAAGAGGTATTTCGGGGAAAAAATTACATAACCTACGGTTATACGTCCGAGGAACAGGCAAGGCAGGTTTTCGACTGCTTGAGGCGGGTGGATGATGAGGGTTATGAAAGAGTATATGTCCGTTCGCCGAGGCGTGACGGCGTGGGTCTGGCGGTTTATAACCGCTTGCTGCGTGCAGCGGGGTTTGAGGTGATATTGCTGTGAGCACTATGAGCAAGACTTGCCCGAGACCCCATATAATAGGGCTTACGGGTCAGAGCGGCGGGGGCAAATCCACGGTCAGCGGAGTATTTGCCGGGCGTGGCTTTGAGGTGATAGACGCCGACAAGGTGGCAAGGGAAGTGGTGGTAAGAGGGTCGCCCTGCCTGAAAGAATTATCCGGGGCTTTCGGGCATGAGATAATTCTGCCGGACGGCTTACTGGACAGGAAGCGTTTGGGTGCAATAGTTTTTTCCGACAGGGAGCGTTTGCGGCAGCTGGACGGGATAATGTATCCTTACATTATTTCCCGTATCACTTTAAAGATCGACAGCCTTCGGGAGAGTGGGGCAAGGTTTATTTTACTGGATGCTCCTACCCTGTTCGAGGCGGGGGCGGACGGGCTTTGCGAGGTTATAGTAAGCGTTACCGCCCGTGAAGAAATAAGGCTCGCACGGATAACCGAGCGGGACGGCATTACGGAGGAAATGGCAAAAAAGAGATTTTCCTCCCAGCTTTCCGAGGAGTTTTTTACGGCTCATTCGGATCATGTGATAGAAAACAACGGCAGCAGAGAAGAGCTTATTCAAAAGGCTGCGGAGGCTGCGGACAAGATAAAGGAGTATTATGGCAAATGCGATACAGAGTGAGCCCCGTAAAATGAGGGGTATGTCTGCAAAAAAACAAAGGCGCAGACGGAAAGGGATATTGCCCGGAATAATTATAATGGGTCTGCTTATAACAGGAGTTCTGGAACTTCCGGAGATAAGCCGTGAGTATATATATCCAAGGAAATATTCCGAGCAGGTTAGTATGTGCAGCAAGCGTTACGGCGTGGACGAGCGGCTTATTTATGCGGTGATAAAGACTGAAAGCGGCTTTGACCCGAATGCCTGTTCGGATGTGGGGGCGAGGGGGCTTATGCAGCTTATGGAGGACGCTTACGACTGGGTAGGCTACCGCATGGAGGATGAGCGTGAGATAAGCTATGACTATATGTATGTTCCGGAATACAATATCGAATACGGGACGTATTTATTAAAGCTTCTCTGCGAGGAATACGGCGATGAGCGGACGGCGCTGGCGGCATATCATTCGGGACGTGGGACGGTGAACGGATGGCTGGAAAACAGCGAATACAGCTCAGACGGCAAGGTTCTGGACAAGATACCCTCGGCTGTCACGGCGCACTATGTCGATAAGGTCATGAGGGCTTATGAGGCTTATAATAATTTGTATGACAGATAGGAAAATTTTCGGAAAATATTTGCTTTTTCGAAAAAATATGTTATAATGGAAACAGAAAGGGAGAGATACCCGAATGGATATTGAAACGGTAAAGCGAAAATCAAAGGACAGTGTATTTACCAACCTGTTCAGCGATATAAATAATATCTGTACTTTCTACAAGGACCTTCATCCGGAGGATGAAACCGTTGTGCCTGCGGATATCAGCATACAGACAATAGAATCGGTCACGGTAAATACCTTGTATAACGATCTGGGCTTTACGGTCAGGGATAAGCTTATTATCCTTGCAGAGGCGCAAAGCACATGGAACCCGAACATTGCGCTGCGAATGCTGTTTTATATTTCGGAAACCTACAAGCGTTATATCTATGCTGCCGACCAGAGCGAGCACGGTTCGTCAAGGGTGGATATTCCCAGACCCGAGATGTATGTTATCTACACCGGAGACAGCAAGCCGAAATTTTCTTTTCCCGATACGAACGAGGTATCTCTTTCACAGGATTTTTTCGGCGGCGATCCTGCTTTGGATGTGCGTGTAAAGGTGCTTCTGGGAGAGGATGTCAAAACGATCTACGGGCAGTATATAGGCTTTTGCAAGACCTATGACGAGCAGAGGAAAATTTACAGTGATAAGATGGAATGTATAAGGGAAACCTTCAGGATAAGCAAGGAAAAGGGATATCTTGTACCCTATCTTACCGCTCATGAAAAGGAGGTTTATAATATGATGTCGGAATTATTTGATGAAGAATTTCTTCAAAAACAGTACTACAAGGCGGAGAAGAAAAAGAACATTGAGATAGGCAGGGTCGAGGGCAGAAAAGAAAGAGATCAGGAGCTTATATTCAAATTTAAAGCTATGGGAATGTCCGATGAGAAGATCAAGGAGCTGTTGAGCTGAGACAATAGCATATGTTCTTTTGACTTTTTAAACAGCGCTTAAAAATATTACTGTATTGAAAAAATCAAATATATTTTAACAGGAGGTCAAATTATTATGGCAAAAAAATCAGAGGGAAAGAAGCTGGCGGAGGAGCTTCTGAGCAGCCGTAAAAACGGTATTCTGCGTGTGGAGGAGGAAACGGTCTCAGAGTGCGACAGCTACTGCGAGGATTACAAGAAATTCCTTGATGAATGCAAGACCGAGCGGGAGGCTGTGAAATATGCAGAGGCTGCCGCTAAAAAGAAAGGCTATAAGCCCTTTAAGGCGGGGCAGAAGCTGAAGGCGGGAGACAAGGTCTACAGAGTGAACAGAGGCAAGGCGATCCTGCTTGCTTATATCGGCAAAAAGGGCGTTAAAGAGGGAGTACGGCTGGCGGCGGCTCATATTGATTCCCCACGGCTGGACTTAAAGCAGCATCCCCTTTTTGAAAGCGAGGAAGCCGCATATTTCAAGACCCATTATTACGGCGGCATAAAAAAATACCAGTGGGGAACTATCCCTCTGGCTCTTCACGGGGTCATTGTAAGGGCGGACGGCAGCACGGTTGATGTGTGCGTGGGAGAAAAGGACGACGATCCCGTGTTCTGCGTTACCGACCTTTTGCCTCATCTGGCGCAGGAGCAGATGAAAAGGGCTGCCGGGGAGATAATCAAAGGCGAGGAACTGAACATTCTCATAGGTTCCCGTCCCTTTAAGGACGACGAGGCAAGCGACAGGGTAAAGCTTAATGTTATGCGGCTGCTGAATGAAAAATACGGCATTAAGGAGGACGACCTTATTTCGGCGGAGCTGGAGGCTGTGCCTGCCTTTAAAGCAAGGGACATCGGCTTTGACAGAAGTATGATAGGCTCATACGGTCATGACGACAGGGTCTGCGCTTACACTGCGCTGACGGCTCAGCTGAACTTGTCGGAAACTCCCGATATAACCGCTGTGACCGTGCTTACCGACAAGGAGGAAACAGGCTCGGACGGAAACACGGGGCTGCGTTCGGCGTATCTTAAATATTTCATTGAAGATCTGGCGGAGGCAATGGGCGAAAAGGGCAGAGATGTACTCAGCCGTTCAAAGTGCCTCTCGGCGGACGTTAATGCCGCTCTTGACCCTACATTCCCGGATGTTACCGAAAAGAGAAACTGCGCTTATATCAACTACGGCGTGGTGGTTACGAAGTTCACAGGCTCACGGGGAAAATCGGGCACGTCCGACGCTTCGGCCGAATTTGTGGGCGAGATACGCCGCCTTATGGATAACAACAAGATCGTATGGCAGACAGGGGAACTTGGCAGGGTAGACCTTGGGGGCGGCGGCACTGTAGCTGCATACATTGCCAACCTTGATGTGGACACCATTGATGTGGGTGTGCCTGTGTTGTGTATGCACGCACCCTTTGAGATCGTGAGCAAGCTGGATGTTTATATGGCGTATAAGGCTTTTGAGGCGTTTTTCAAAGGTTAGAGGTCATTTGTTTAAACTGCATTGAGAGAGGAAAATTTATATTTCCGAAAAGGATATGAGTGCCGATTTGAAAATGATCGGCACTCTTTAATAAAAGGAGAAGATGATGTCAACGGAAAATAAAGCAAAGCGCAGCAGCTTTACGGGAACGCTGGGTTTTATCATGGCGGCTGCGGGAAGCGCTGTGGGACTGGGAAATATATGGCGCTTTCCCTATCTTGCCGCAAAGGATAACGGCGGCATTTTCATACTGGTCTATGTGATACTGGCAGTGACCTTCGGGTTTACGCTGCTGACCACGGAAATAGCCATAGGCAGGAAAACCGCTCAAAGCCCGCTGACGGCTTACGGGTTTATTCACCCGAAATTCAAATGGGTGGGCGTGCCGGCGTGTCTTGTGCCTGTGATAATCCTGCCCTATTACTGCACTATAGGGGGTTGGGTGGTAAAATATCTGACGGTCTTTATTACGGGAAAGGGCGGCTTGGCAGCGGAGGACGGTTATTTTACCGGGTATATCACCCAAAATGTTTCCCCTGTGATCTTTATGGCAGTATTTCTGGGGCTGACGGCGTTCGTTGTTTTTTCGGGAGTGAACAAGGGTATCGAAAAATACAGCAAGGTACTTATGCCTGCGCTGCTTGTACTTATTGCGGGTATCTCCGTTTACAGCCTGACATTAAAATTTACCGATGAAAGCGGCGTTACCAGAACGGGACTTGAGGGGCTTAAAATATATCTTATTCCCGATTTTTCGGGAATGACAATCGGGGACTTTGCGGCAGTGATAACCGACGCTTTGGGTCAGCTGTTCTTTTCCATAAGCGTTGCCATGGGGATAATGGTCACATACGGTTCGTATGTTAAAAAGGACGCGAACCTGATGAAGTCCATTAATCAAATAGAAATTTTCGATACTATTGTTGCGCTGCTGGCAGGGCTTATGATAGTGCCTGCAGTGTTTACATTTATGGGAGAAGAGGGAATGTCCGCAGGGCCGGGGCTTATGTTTGTTTCCCTGCCGAAGGTTTTCGAGGAAATGGGTACGGCGTGAAATGTTATAGGCTCGCTTTTTTTCATCATGGTGCTGTTTGCGGCAGTGACCTCTTCTGTGTCGGTAATGGAGGCAATAGTTTCCAGCATTATGGACAAGTTCGGATTTACACGGAAAAAGGGCGCAGCCATTGTGACGGCTTACGCCCTTATCGGGGGACTTATAGTGTGCCTTGGGTATAACCTGCTTTACTTTGAGGTAACACTTCCCAACGGTACCGCAGCGCAGGTGCTGGATATTATGGATTATATCAGCAATAACTGCCTTATGCCTTTGGTTGCGCTGCTTACCTGTATTCTCATAGGCTGGGTAACAGGACCCAAGGTGATAATCGACGAGGTGACAAACGGGGGAGTAAAATTCGGGAGAAAAACGCTTTATGTGGTCATGATAAAGTTTATTGCGCCCATACTGCTGTTTATGCTGCTGCTCCAGTCGGTAGGTATCATAAAAATAAGCGGATAATTTATCTGCAAGCGAATAAAAATAAGAGGCAAGATACTTGTAGCTTCAGTGTACACACACTAAAGGTTTACAATATCTTGCCTCTTGTTTTCGTGCTTTCGTCAATGCAAGAGACAGTATTAATTTTCTAGTCTCTAGCCTCTAACTTCCAGCCTCTAGATGTACAGATCCATAAGCTGACCAGTGGCAAAGTTAAAGCCGTTTCCGCCGAAAATACCCATAGAGCCGTAGCCGTAGGAATTTGAAGTGGAATTGCCGTAAAGCATATTTCTGAACGAGGTCGTCTGAGCCTTGTTCTTGGCTGCTGCGGTAATATCCTCAGCTCTGTCGGCAATGCGCTTAACGGGGGAGTAGTTGCCTGTGAACAAGCTCTTTACAACGTTCTTGTCGGCGCTTTTGAGCAGGTCCTCGTTTACGGAAAGCTTGTTGTCGCTGCCAACGGTAATGCCCACACGCTTTAAGGACTTTGCGTGCATTTTAACAGTATCGGTCATTCTAAGACCTTCGCTCAGGGCGTTTACGCTGTCCGACTTGCCCATAGCGTCAATGGTGGAGTTGTATGCCTCGGTAAATTTCTTTACCGTGCTTACAAGTGCGTCGCCGTCCTCAATGTCCTTTGCGCCCATAGCGCTGAGGGACGATGCCGCCTTTTTGAGGCTGTCGGAGGTGTTTGCGAGATTCATCTCGGAGGAAACGCTGCCGATCTCTCCGCTGCTTGTACTTGTGCCGGTCTTATCCGAGGAAGATGAGAACAATTCGTTCATTTTCTTCCTGTACGCAGGAGAACGAACCTCGTCCGCCAGCTTCATCAAAGCCTGAAGATCCGAATTGCTTGCAGCTGTGGTCTTCTTTTTTGATGCGTAGCCGCTGCCGTAAATGCCCGACAACCAGGAATTGTAGCCGCTGTAACTGCCTATTCCGCCAATTGCCATAAATATCATCTCCTTTTAGCAAATTCAGGATATAATTTCCCTATCTTAAATATACCATATTGCTTCCTGTTTGTCAAGGGGTAATTCCAGAAAATACATAGCAAAATATATTAAATTTTTTGCGGAATTTAAAATTATATATGGACCGTAGGTTTATTAAAATCAGGTCATATTTTTTCGGACAACTTCATATAAATTAAAAAAACGGAAAGGCGGTAGCAGCTTTGAAAGCAGATCATAAAAAATTCAGAAAATACCGGGCGGCTGTATTTTCGGCAATGGCGGTAATGGCGTCCGCAGTTATGATAGGTTACGCCGCAAGGCAGATAAACAATGCGGTTTATGTAAACACCCCCGAGGCGCTGGCGGAAACGCCCTCAAGGGTGATAGTCCTTGACAGCGGCCACGGGGGTATGGACGGGGGATGTTCAACGGCAGAGGGAGTTACCGAAAAAGGGATAAACCTTGAAATTATGCTCACCGTCCGTGATATGTGCAGGCTGTACGGCTTTGATGTGGCAGTGACCCGTGACAGGGACACCTCCATTCACGACGAGGGCGTCACGGGCATACGCAATCAAAAGGTCTCGGATATGGAAAACAGGCTGGAGCTTTTCAATAAATTCCCCAACGCCGTTTGCCTGTCCATACATCAGAATACATTCACCGACCCCAGGTACAGCGGAGCGCAGATGTTCTATTCCTCCGCAAATCCCGACAGCGAGCGGTTCGCCTCCATTCTCCAGAATCTTTTCGTGAAAAATCTCCAGCCCGATAACACAAGGGAGACCAAGCTTTGCGGCAAGGAGCTGTATCTTTGCTATTACTGCAACAATCCCGCAGTTATGGCGGAATGCGGATTTTTATCCAATCCCGCCGAAGCAGCCCGCCTTTGCGATAAGGGCTACCGCCGTCAGGTGGCGTATACCCTGTTCACAGGCTTGCAGGAGTTTATGCTCGGCTAAATAAAAATCAGGATTTGACAGTAAAGAGCAATTGCAATTTATTGCAGCAATATATTGCACCTTGCCTCTCAAATCTCTTGCTTCTAAAAGGAGTTGCAAACAAAAATGGATCGTACATACTTGCGTTATTTTTTCGGGGGGGTACTAAAGGCGATAGAAAATTTTAAGGGGGATATCTGCGAGATACGTCTGCGGGCAGGGCTGCCCCTGGTCGTTACCGATTCATCGGGCAGCACTCTTGTAAATGAAAACGGCAGCAGGGAATACGACCCGGGGAATGCCCTGCATATAACTGCGGAGGACGTGCGGAGAACCTTTGAGGCGGTCTGCCGCTATTCAGTCCACAGCTTTCAGGGGAGCATTGCCAAAGGATATATCACCCTGCCCGGAGGCCACAGAGCAGGTATCTGCGGAACGTCCGTTGCAAATTCCGAGGGCAGGACGGAGAATATCCGCCATATCAGCAGCATAAATCTGCGCATTGCCCGTGAAGTACCCGGGGCTGCCGAGGAAATTGCGGCGGCTGTGCAGCTGCCCTGCGGAGTGCTTATCTGCGGCGAGCCCGGTTCGGGTAAAACCACCGTGCTCCGTGATCTTTGCCGCATTGCGGGAGACAAATTCCCCGTGACCCTTATTGACGAGCGGGAGGAGATAGCAGCAGTGTCAAACGGCGTTCCCGCCAATAAGGTGGGGCTTCAGACGGATATATTAAACGGCTTTTTGAAGCCCGAGGGCATTATGACGGCAGTGCGCTCAATGAACCCCCGTATGATCTTCTGCGACGAGGTGGGGGGAGATGAGGATATTGCAGCTCTCGAATATGCGGCAGGCTGCGGCGTTAAAATTGCGGCGGCTGTCCACTGCGATGGCCCCGGAAGGCTCATTATGCGCACACGGCTTTACAGGCTCTTTTCATTGGGAGCGCTGGAGTTTGCGGTGTTTGTAAAGAACCGCAGGATAGAGGGGATAATAAAGGGCAGCGCCCTGGGCGTGAATCCCGCAGGCACAAAGGGGGGCGGAGCGTGAAGATACCGGGAATAATCATTCTGATAATGACCTCCTGCGCAGCAGGGTGCTTTGCCTCGGCAGGGCTTAAAAGAAAGGCGGAAAATATGCAGCAGGTGCGGCTGATGATAGAAAAGCTGCGGCTGATGATCCGCTATGAGGCCATAGAGGTGTCGGAGATATCCAGACGGCTGGCGGAGGATGAAAGCCTGTCGGGGCTTTGCTTTCTGAGGGAGCTTTGGAAAAATGCGTCTCTGTTTTACGAAGGGAACGAGACCTTCTGCGCCTGCTGGCGGCGGGCGGTTGACAGGTCTGGGGCGTTCTCGGGAGAGGAACGGGATTTGCTTTACAATATCGGGGATATCCTCGGCTCCTGCGACTGCGAGGGGCAGCTTTCGGCTCTTTCTCTGTGCGGTTCGGAGGCGGACAGGCTTGCTGCCCTGTCCCGTGAGGCATACGCTGCAAAGGGCAGGCTTTACCGTTCTCTGGGGGCTGTGGCAGGGGCGCTTATCGCCATAATCATTGTTTAAGCGGCCTTGCAGCTCCCCGAATGAAATGACCCGAATAAACATTTTTCCGGCAGTCTGTTCATCTGAGAAATTGCAGGTCATGGGTTTTCTTTCCGCCGCAGACGTGAAAGAAAGCCCTGCCCGACAGTCATTTGACAAACGGCATATTTTGGAGAAAATGCTTTGATCGGTGTTTCCCAAAAAATCAAAAAATCCGGGAGAGTCAACAATAATGGATATTGAGCTTATTTTCAAGGTTGCGGGGGTGGGGATAATCGTGTCGGTGCTGAACATTCTTCTGAAAAAAGCGGAGCGGGACGAACAGGCGCTGATGACCACCCTTGCAGGTCTGGTGGTGGTGCTGATGATGCTTATAGATTACATAGAACAGCTTTTTGACGCTGTGCGCAGCGCCTTTGGTATATAGCCTATGCCGGGGGATAAGCTGATGATGATAGCAGGGGTGTGCGTGTTCACAGCCGCCCTTTGCAGAGTGTTTGAAAGCACCGGCAAGGAATATTCGGTATTTGTGAAAACTGCGGCGGCTGTGGCTGTGATGACGGCGGTCATAGGCGCTCTTGCTCCCGCTGCGGAGCTTATCGGTCGGCTTTACGACCGCACGGGAGCGGACGGCGGGTATCTTGACATAATGATGAAGGGTCTGGGGATATGCTATCTTACCACCCTTGCAGGGGAAATATGCCGTGACAGCGGCGAGGGGGCTTTGGCGGTGCAGGCGGAGACCGCAGGCAAGACCTCCCTTCTGCTGATCTCCCTGCCCCTTTTTGAAAAGGCGGCGGAGCTGGCGATAAGTTTAATTAATAATTAATGATTAACAATTAATAATGAGCGGTGAGTTCGTTTTGATGCACGGCTTCAGTGAATGCGATAGTTTGTTCATTTGATATGTGCCGGTTGTTTTTCGTGAATGCGGAGGAACGTAAGTTTGAAAGTCAGCGGTAAACCCCTAAGTTTCAGAGTACCTTTGGTGTGAAAGTCTGATTAACGGAGTGGAAAAAAATGAAGCGGATTGTGAAATACATATTACCCTTGCTTACAGCTTTCTGGATTATATTTCTTTCGGGTGCTCACGTTTACGGAGCGGAAAACGACCTTGCAGCGGAGCTTGGGGCGGACAGGGCAGGGGACGGGCTTTCCTATGAAGCGGCGGACTTTCTGGCGGAAAACAACATCACTCCCGACAGCACCGAGGGAGTAATGTCATTGTCGCCCAAAACGGTCATAGCCTATATGTGGGAGAAGCTCAGAAACAGCGCCGCCGCCCCCTTAAAGCTTGCGGGCATGGTGTTTGCGATAGTCGTAATGGCGGGGGCTTCCTATGCTGCGGCAGACGCTGTTAACACCCCGGGGGGGTTGAAGATATGCCGCACGGTAACGGTGCTGACGGCTGTTACCATAGTTATCCCGAAAATGGAAAGCTGCATAAATTCGGTCACCACGACCCTTTCCGCAGGGGGAGATTTTATGCTCAGCTATGTTCCCGTCTTTGCGGGGATATGCGCCGCCTCGGGGAATATGGGGGCTTCCGCAGCCTACAGCGGCATACTTTTAGCGGCGGCGGAATTTGCGGTGCGGGCGGCGGAAAAAATCATTATGCCTGCCGCATCCATTTGTATGGCAATGCACATAATCGACGCTGTAAATCCCGATTTTTCCCTGTCAACCCTGACTGGGCTGATAAAAAAGTGGTGCTCCCTGCTTATGGGCTTTATGATGACGATCTTCACCGGGCTGTTATCATTGCAAAGTCTTGTGGGCACGGCGGCTGATACGGTGGGGATAAAGGCAGCCAAATTTATGGTGTCAAACTTTGTTCCCGTGGTGGGAGGCGCTGTGGCGGAGGCTTACAGCACCATGCGCTCGGGACTGGGAATGCTCAAGGGCGCTGCGGGGGCTTTCGGGATAATCGCCCTGCTGACGGTGCTTTTACCGCCTGTTCTGGAGACCCTCTGCATGTATCTTGTAATGACTGCGGGGCAGGCGGCGGCGGAGCTTTTCGGGCAGCGTGAGCTGGCGGGCTTTTTCGGGGGAGCAGCTTCTGTGCTCAGCATTATAGCTGCGGTCATTGCCTGCTTCGGTGTGCTCTTTATCGTGTCTACCCTGATAATGATGGCGGTAGGCGTTTAGAGGCTAGAGGATCAGAGGCAAGAGGCCGGAAAATTGCGTGTCCTTTAATCATGTGACGGAGGTTTAAATTTATGGGTACTTTTCGTGAAGTTTCTGCGGCGGCTTGCTTTCTGGGAATAATTTTTTCAATTATGGGAAATATGCTCCCCTCGGAAAAATTTTCGGGACAGCTAAGAGTAATTTTTGCACTGGTTATGCTCCTCGTGATCGTTCCACGGATGATCGGGGCGGACATCAGCCTTGACTTCGGCGGCGCAGATTCATACAGCTATGAGGCGGCGGGTGAAGCGGCGGAACGTATTCTGAGTGAGGGGATATCTCGGAATATCTGCGACAGTCTGGAGGAGATCCTGCGGAATGAAAATATTTATCCCCTGGAAATTTCCGTTAACATAAATAATTCCACGGACGGCAGCATATCTATTACCAGTGCCGTGATCGTTCTCGGAGATACAGACAGCCCCAATGCAAAACGAACCGGACAGATAGCCCGTGAAGCTCTGGGGACAGATGAGATCACTGTGCGGGTAGAGACAAGATGAGGAAAGGATAAGTTTGAAGGTTAGCGGTAAACCCCTAAGTTTCAGCGTACCTTTGGTG
>CAZGAZ010000022.1:12668-44821 GCA_964523835.1 uncultured Ruminococcus sp. | reverse complement strand
ACGGCGTTCACTACATCAAGGGAATGGTGGGCAAGGTAGCCCCCAGAGCCGACGGCAAGCTGCTGGTTCAGGCTTCCGACCTTATCGCCAATGAGCAGCTGCACATTGAGGCGGATATGGTGGTGCTGGCGGCGGCTATCGAGCCTGACAAGTCCGCCCGCTCCATTGCCACAATGCTCACTGCAAGTATGGATACCAACGACTTCTTCACAGAGGCTCATGCGAAGCTCCGTCCTGTGGAAAGCCCCACGGCAGGTGTGTTCCTGTCGGGCGTTTGCCAGGGGCCCAAGGATATTCCCGAGACTGTTTCCCAGGCAAGTGCGGCTGCGGCTAAGGTAATAGGTCTCTTATCCAAGGATAAGCTTACCTGCAACCCCTGCGTCGCTCACTCGGACGAGCTGATGTGCAACGGCTGCTCCGCCTGCGAAAAGGTTTGTCCTTACGGCGCTATCACCTATTCCGACAAGGAGTTCAGACAGCCTGACAGGACTGTTGCCATCCGCAGGGTAGCTTCCGTCAACGAGGCGGTCTGCCAGGGCTGCGGCGCTTGTACTGTAGCGTGTCCGTCGGGAGCTATGGATCTCAAGGGCTTCTCCAATAAACAAATCATGGCGGAGGTAGATGCGATATGCAAGTAAATGAAAATGAATTCAGACCAAAGATCGTTGCATTCTGCTGCAACTGGTGTTCCTATGCGGGGGCTGACCTTGCGGGAACCAACAGACTGAACTACCCTGCCGATGTTAAGATAATCCGTGTTCCCTGCTCATGCAGAGTTAATCCCATGTTCATTTTAAGAGCATTCCAGAGAGGTGCGGACGGTGTTATAATGTGCGGCTGCCACCCCGGTGACTGCCACTACACCTCGGGCAACTACTTTGCACGCCGCAGAATGACCCTGCTGTTCTCAATGCTGGATTATATGGGCATTGAGAGGGAGCGCACGAGAGTTGAATGGGTATCGGCGGCTGAAGGCGCTAAGTTTGCCGCCACCATGAACGAGTTTGTGGAAACTGTTACAAAACTCGGTGAAAACAAGAGATTGGAGGATCTGAGATGCAAGAGCAAATAGTAAAGCGTGCGCTTGAACTTCTGGCTGACGGCACTGTAAACAGAGTGCTGGGCTGGAAAACGGGCGAATTCGCTTACGATACCACTCCTGCGGTGTTCACATCTGCTGAGGAAGTGGAAAAAGAGCTTATTTACAATGACTTCTGCGGAGCCAATCTGTCGAAATATCTGATAAAGGAATCCCGCAAGGAGGGAAAAATCCTCGCACTCCTTAAACCCTGTGACACTTACAGCTTCAATCAGCTTTGCAAGGAGCACAGGATTATCCGTGAAAATGTTTATGTTATAGGCATTGAGTGCACGGGCAAGGTCAGTGCGGAGAAGATAAAATCGAACGGCGTTAAGGGTATCACGGGTATGGAATCGGACGGCGAAAATGTTACCGTTCACACTCTGTACGGAGATACTGCCCTGAAAAAGGACGACGCCAAGGGTGCAAAGTGCGCTGCGTGCAAATCGAAAAAGCACGTTGCATATGACGAGCTTATAGGAAATGACGGCGAGGTAAACACCGACAATGCACGGTTTGAGCCGGTGGAAAAGCTGGAGGCTATGTCTGCCGATGAGAGATACGAATTCTGGAGAGGCGAGCTTTCCAAGTGCATTCGCTGCAATGCGTGCAGAAACGTATGTCCTGCCTGCTCCTGCGAGCACTGCGTATTCGATAATCCCGAATCGGGCATTCAGCAGAGGGCGGCTGTGAACTCCTTTGAGGAAAATATGTTCCACCTTATCAGAGCTTTCCATGTTGCGGGACGGTGCACGGACTGCGGCGAGTGCTCGAGGGTTTGTCCTCAGAACATTCCACTGCACCTGCTGAACAGAAAATATATCAAGGATATCAATGAATTCTACGGCGAATATCAGGCGGGGGCAGATCTTGACACACGTCCTCCTCTGAACGCTTACACATTTGACGACTGCGAGCCGTCGATAGTTTACAAAAAAGGAGGTAATGAATAATGTTCAGACTTCCTGTTTCAAAAATGGATGAATTTTTCGGAGCGATCGCTGCGGCGCAGACCTTGTATCTGCCTGTTGACGGCAAGGACGGAAAGGCGTCTTATACAAAGTGGGAGCAGGGTACGGTAATGTCAAAGGCTCTTAACACTGTTAGGAGCGCAAAGGATTTCTTCTTCCCTCAGACCACCAATCTTTGCGATTTCAATGTGAACGGCAAGAATATTGAGATAATCGACAACCGAACCGAAAGCGAGGATTTTACGGTTTTCGGCGTAAGAGCCTGCGACGCAAGGAGCTTTTCGATACTGGACAAGGTTTTCTTGACCCAGCCTGTGGATTCCTACTATGCCACAAGGAGAGAGCATGGCACGGTCATTACAATGGCGTGCACTGCCCCTGAGGAAAACTGCTTCTGCAATGTTTTCGGCATTGACGCTGCAAATCCCGAGGGTGACGCTGCGTGTTGGCTGACGGAAGATTACCTGTATATTAATCCCATTACCGAAAAGGGCGGAAAATTTATTGAGACGGTAAAGGGACTTCTGGAAGAGTGCGGAAGCGCCGAGGTTGACGCTCAGAAGGCTGCCACCAAGGAAATTCTTGACAGGCTGCCCTTTGCCAATGTAAGCACAGATTATTTCAGGAAAAATACTCTTCTTGACATATTCAATTCCGACAAGTGGGCGAAGCTTTCCGAATCCTGCCTTGCCTGCGGCACCTGCACATTCGTATGTCCCACCTGCCAGTGCTACGATATCAAGGACTATGACACGGGGCACGGCGTAAAGCGTTACCGCACCTGGGACAGCTGCATGTACTCCGACTTTACCAAGATGGCTGCGGCTAACTCCCGTACCACGCAGCTTCAGAGATTCAGGCAGAGATTTATGCACAAGCTGGTGTATTTCCCCGACAACAACGAGGGCGAATTCGGCTGTGTAGGCTGCGGACGCTGCCTGTCACGCTGCCCTATATCCATGAATATCATCAAGGTCATCAAGAATTTCGGGGAGGAGGAATAATATGCGCAGTGAAACACTTATCCCAAGAATAGGCGTTGTTACCGATATAAGACAGGACACTCCCGATGTTAAGACATTCAGGGTAGTGGGCACTGACGGAAACAAGCTTTTTGAGCATATTCCCGGTCAATGCGCAATGCTCAGCATTCCCGGTGTGGGCGAGGGTATGTTCTCCATAACCTCGTCTCCCACAAACAGGGAATTTATGGAATTTTCCATTAAAAAATGCGGCTGCCTTACTTCATGGCTCCACATGATGGACGTGGGTCAGCAGATAACGGTAAGAGGCCCTTACGGCAACGGTTTCCCTGTGGAATCGGATTTCAAGGGGAAAAATCTGCTGTTCATTGCGGGCGGTATCGGACTTGCTCCCCTGCGGTCGGTAATCAACTACGTTCGTGACAACAGGGCAAATTACGGCTCTGTACAGATAATCTACGGTTCACGCTCCATGGACGACCTTGTGGATTACAAGGAGATCATTGACGAGTGGATGAAGGATGAGGGGATAGAAGTCAACCTTACCATTGACCGTGAGCAGGAGGGCTGGGACGGCCATGTGGGCTTTGTTCCAAACTATGTCAAGGAGCTGAGTCCCGACGTTTCCAAGACAGTGGTAATGTGCGGCCCTCCCATAATGATAAAGTTCACGCTGGCGGGTCTAAAAGAGCTGGGATTTATCGAGACCCAGGTATTTACCACAATGGAGCTGCGCATGAAGTGCGCCATAGGCAAGTGCGGACGCTGCAATATCGGAAACAAGTACGTTTGCAAGGACGGGCCTGTTTTCCGCTTCGATCAGCTTGACCTGCTGCCCAATGAATATTGATAAACTAAGGAGTGAATGTTAAATGGAAAATAATGTAAACATTTATCTGTTCGGCAAGCTCTACAGCGTACCCTCCAGCCTTACCATAATGAAAGCCATGGAGTATGCGGGGTATCAGCTGGTAAGAGGCTGCGGCTGCCGTAACGGTTTCTGCGGCGCCTGTGCCACGATATACAGGATCGCAGGCGATCCCGAGCTCAAGACCTGTCTTGCCTGCCAGACCCAGGTGCAGGAGAATATGTATATTGCGACCCTGCCCTTCTTCCCTCTGGTAAAGCAGATATACGATATAAACACCGTTTCCACCACACAGGCGGTTATGATGCAGCTCTATCCCGAGATATACTCCTGCGTCGGCTGCAACGCCTGCACAAAGGCCTGCACTCAGAAGCTGAATGTTATGCAGTACATAGCGTATGCTCAGAGGGGCGAATTTGACAAATGCGCTGATGAGTCCTTTGACTGCGTAATGTGCGGCGTATGCTCCTCCAGATGTCCTGCGGGTATTTCTCATCCCCAGGTGGCTATGCTTGCAAGACGCATCAACGGCAAGTATTTACAGCCTAAGACCGAACATCTGGAAAACAGGGTAAAGGAAATCCACAACGGCGATTTCAAGGAATTCCTTGACACCCTTATGGCTGAATCCAACGATCAGCTCAAAGAGCGTTACAACAACAGAGATATTGAGAAGTAAGGGAGGCGGAGTTTAAATGTACACTAATGAGGAAATGCTTGCTTCGATCAAAAAGGTCGAAGCCAACAGAGCCGCAAATGCGGCATATGAGCCCGAAAGAATGACCGCAGAGCAGAAAGAGGAGATCCTTGCTACATATCATCCCGACCACATCGAGTCGGAATTTGAGGTGCTGAAAATAGGCCCCAACAAGGGCGAGAAGGTGCCTCATGAGCTGGCGGCTCTCTTGCAGGCAAACAGCAGGATAGACCCTGCAAAGATAGATCTTGAAAATCCCAGGTATGACGTTGACGTGCTGGTAATCGGCGGCGGCGGAGCAGGTTCTTCGGCGGCTATCGAGGCGCACAACGGCGGCGCAAACGTAATGATAGTTACAAAGCTGCGTATCGGCGACGCCAACACTATGATGGCTGAGGGCGGCATTCAGGCGGCTGACAAGCCCAACGACTCCCCTGCTATCCACTACATTGACGCTTACGGCGGCGGTCACTTTGCGGCAAAGCATGAACTGGTGGAAAAGCTGGTCTGCGAGGCTCCTGACGCTATAAAGTGGCTGAATGAACTGGGTGTTGAATTTGATAAAATGCCTGACGGCACTATGGTGACCACCCACGGCGGCGGTACTTCCCGCAAGAGAATGCACGCCTGCAAGGACTATTCGGGTGCGGAGATCATGAGAACCCTCCGTGACGAGGTGCTTAACCGTCAGATTCCTGTGGTTGACTTTACGGCGGCTGTTGAGATCATTCTTGACGATGCGGGTAAGGCTGCGGGCGCTGTGCTTATGAATATGGAAACTCATGAGCTTATGGTGGCAAAGGCCAAGACTGTTGTTATCGCCACAGGCGGCGCAGGACGGCTCCACTATCAGGGCTTCCCCACCTCCAACCACTACGGCGCTACGGCGGACGGTCTGGTGCTGGCTTACAGGGCGGGAGCAAAGCTTTTGTATGCGGATTCCCTCCAGTATCACCCCACGGGGGCTGCATTCCCCGAGCAGATATTCGGCGCACTGGTAACGGAGAAAGTCCGTTCGCTGGGTGCAAAGCTGGTAAACTGCGACGGCGAGGTATTTATGCATCCGCTGGAGACCCGTGACGTGTGCGCTTCCTCCATTATTAGAGAGTGCAAGGCAAGAGGCAAGGGCATTTCCACCGGAGACGGTCTGGGCGTATGGCTGGACACTCCCATGATAGAGCTGAAAAACGGCGAGGGAACTATTGAGAAGAGAATCCCCGCAATGCTCAGAATGTTCATGGAATACGGCATTGACCTGAGAAAAGAGCCTATTCTCGTATACCCCACTCTCCACTATCAGAACGGCGGTATCGACATCACCTCCGACGGCATGAGCGGCATTGAGAACCTTTATGTTGCGGGTGAGGCTGTCGGCGGTATCCACGGCAGAAACAGACTTATGGGCAACTCTCTGCTGGACGTTATCGTATTCGGCAGAAATGCAGGCAGAAGCGTTGCAGCGAAGTTCGGCAGCGTGACTGTGGGCAAGCTTACTCTTGACCATGTGAACAAGTTCGCAGAGGAAATGAAGGGTGCAGGAATCGAGACCGACAAGGTTTCGCCTCAGTTGCTGCCCGATTATGCGAGAAAAGCCTGAGTGATCGACAGAAAAACCGAAACATCGGCAAATTCTTAAATTTATGTAAATCTTATGTTAATTTTGCCGAAAAGGGCTGTTAATCCGTGCGAATATACGCTATAATTAAATAGGCTATGAATGAACCCCTGCCGAATTTGTGGCGGGGGTTCTATATGGACTGGGTTTGCAGGATTAATTTAGAAAACTTGCAGATTTTATCCGGAAAAGCTTACATATCTTACGGAGGCGAAAGGTTTAAATGAATTTGTTTAACGGCATAATTTCCATTACGGGACTGACGTTCCTTATGTTTACGGTGTTCCTGGTGGCGGGTCTTGGATATCTTCTGGGGCGTGTTACCGTAAAGGGCATTTCTTTGGGAACGGCGGGCGTGTTCATTGTGGCGCTGCTTTTGGGTGCGCTGATGTTTACGAACAACCCCGAAACGGGTACTCTTGATACGACGATACTGGGAACGACCACGTCTTTCTCAAAAAATTATCTGAAAATTATTGAGAATTTAGGGCTGATTTTGTTTGTTACTTCGGTAGGCTTTATTGCGGGGGGTAACTTCTTTTCCAGTCTTAAAAAGAATTTCAAATCATATGCGCTGCTGTCGCTGGTGATAATTATTCTGGGCGGACTTACAACGGTGCTGTGCATTAAAGTGTTCGGCTGCGAAACTTCCATGGCGGTAGGTCTGCTGTCGGGTGCGCTTACGTCTACTCCCGCATTCTCTTCGGCGAAGGACACACTGAAATCGGTTTACGGCGCAGGTTCGGCAGATGTGATAAGCTATGCGCAGCAAAGCGGAATGACGCCCGAGGAGGCTTCCTCCATGATAATCTCCTCCTTCGAGGATATTGTTACGGTGGGGCACGGAATTGCGTACCTTTTCGGTGTTGTCGGCGTGGTGCTGTTCGTGCAGCTTATTCCGAAAATCTGCAAGGCTGACATTGATGAAGAACGGAAAAAGATATCTTCGGTGGACACAGGCAAGGACAAATCGGGGGGCAGGCAGCTTTTTGAAATTGACGGCTTCGGACTGGCGGCTTTTGCTGTCGCAGTTGTAATAGGCGTTTTTGTGGGCGGCATTAAGATACCCATGGGTTCGTCAAGCTTTTCGCTGGGAACTACAGGCGGCTGTCTGCTGTCTGCGCTGGTCACTGCCCATTTCGGACACTTCGGTGCGCTCAGTATGAAGCCCGACAAGAGAATGCTGGAGATATTCCGTGAATTCGGGCTTATGGCATTCCTTATCGGCGCAGGAATCCCGGGCGGCGCAAGCTTTGTGCAGTACTTCGAGGTAAGCTATTTCTTCTACGGTGCGCTGATGACGATCGTTCCCATGATCGGCGGCTTTATTCTGGCAAGATATGTTATCAAGCTGCCCCTGTTCAACAACCTTGGAGGAATTACAGGCGGTATGACCTCCACTCCCGCACTGGGTACGCTTATCCATGTGGCAAAGACTGATGATGTGGCTTCGGCTTATGCAGCGGCTTATCCCATTGCGCTGATAGCTGTGGTTTTGGTTTCTCAGTTTATTATTGTGTTCATGAAAGACGGTCTGTCTGCGATCGGGCTTTAAGGAACAAGAAAAGTTATAAAGCACTGTAATATAAAGATCCTGTGCATACCTTCTTGGGTGTGCACAGGATCTTTTATTCAGCGAATATGAATTTAGCCGACCTTGCAGCCTGTAACGGTAACTGCCGCCACAAGTCTGCCTGTGTTGTCGGTAACGTCAACGCTATAGTAGCAGGTGGTCCTGCCGTCCTTTACCATTTTTGCCTCGGCTGTTACCTTGTCGCCCTTGCAGGCGCTCAGGAATGAGATATTGGTGCTTATAGAGACCACGCTCATTTTTTCGTGATTTGCCGCCACGGCAAAGGCAAAGTCCGCAAGTGTAAAGTACACTCCCCCCATAACGCCGCCCATGGCGTTTTTATGGCGGTTTTCAAGGGTAACAGAGCATTTGGCATAGCCCTCCCCCACCTCGTCTATCACTGCGCCGTTTTCTGTGGCATAGCGGTCTTTGGCAAATTCTTCACGTATTTCTTCGATTGGTTTCAAACTATCCACTCCTTTAATCAGACTTTCACACCAAAGGTACTCTGAAACTTAGGGGGTTACCGCTAACTTTCAAACTTTACCGTCCTTTCATTTTTATGGTTCTATAAGAACGCCGTCAAGGTCAAGGCTGCCGTCGGTGATATTTATATGCAGGGTATGGCTGCCCGAAGCAAGCCCCGTTTTGTAGTAAACACATTCCCTGTAATCTGCGCTGCCTTTGGAAATTGTTTCGGGCATTCCGCCGTCAATGGAAAATTCGGCGGCACAGCCCTCTGTTTCGGCAGCAACGGCAATTCCGCTGCCGCAAAAGGAAATATCCGCTGTGCAGCCCGGGATTCCCTTGGAATATGTGCGCAGGTAATTTTTAAAGCTGCCCATTATTTCATGCTGCCAGTCCCCCGCATAGAAAACGGCATGATCCGTGTTATTGATGAAATTAATGTAGGGTGTTTTCTCCGGGGTAACTTTGGTGACCTTAAAAAATGTGAAATAGTTTTTGTTAAAGCTGCTGTAAAGTGCGCCGCCGCCCGAGGGAGGCAATGGGACTGCCAACGGAGGTTCACCGCAAACGAGCTCGCACAGCAGGGTCTGTCGGTAGCGGCAGGTTATGATATTTCCCGAGGCGGTAAGGGTGAGAGTGTGCTCCTCGTATGGATGAAAGCTGTATGGGCGGACGCCTTTTATTAAGCCGCATGCAATGAGCTTTTTGTTAACGCTCACTTCCCATTTGCCGTTTTCATAGAGCCTCAGCGCCGCTCCCCATTCGCCCTCGCAGGGGAGGCTGTGGCGGACGCCTATGCCGACATAGTTATTTTGGGGCTTGCTTGTTTTTTCAAAGCATACCCCCGCAGTAAGGGTGTAATTCCACCAGCGGCTGTCCCCGAAACAGGTCACAGGGTCGGGAGTATAGCCCCATTCGCTTGCACGGAGATCCTCTGTTATCATTTGCATAAGCACTTTCTGACCTTCAAAGGCAACCTCAAATGCGCCCCCCTGGTCGGTGGTGTAGAGGGGTTTTCCGCCTCGTGATCCAAGGAAATTGTTCGGATAGTCGAAGTTTTCCTTATAGGGCAGAGGGAAAACCGTATTTTCGGACGGGTCGGGGAATTTTTCCGAAAATTCGGGCAGATCGAGTGTGGTTACGGTTACAAGGCTGTCGGGGGACAATGTAATGTCATAAGTAAAGCTGTCTCCCGAATTTACGGGGGTTATTTCACGGGTCTTTTTCAAAAATCCGTTTTTGCTTGTTTCCCAGACATACACTTTCCCCGAGGCATTTTGCAGCCCCTTTACGGAAACGTTATAAGTAATATTGTCTTTGGTCGTATTAGTCAATATGGCTGAATAATCAGCCGCTGAATAATCAGCCGCAGAATAATCCCCCGCAGAAAAATCCGCTGCGGACAGGCAGTTATAAGTGCCGTTTACAATACAGTGTCCGTCGCCGCCGTTTGTGCCGTCGGCAAAGCAGCCGCTGTCGATAAAGTGCCAGCCTTTTCTGATGAATCTTGCAAAATGCAGCGCCATATAATAGCCGCCGTTTACACGGTAATATCCGCTGTTTGGCGTGCTTGCACTGATAAGCTCCTTATGGCAGTAGCACACGCCGTCGTAATAGGCGCTGACGGCGGGCTGAAATTCGTACATGGTCATTCTGCCACGGGCGTACATGGTTATAATTCGGTTGGCAACGTCCAGCAGACCGTTTATTCCGCTGAGCCCGGAGCCGTCAAACCGCTTCACGCCCTCGCAATAGCTCATGGGCGGACTGCCCTCGGAAAACCAGAGGCGTTTGCCGCAGTCTTTCAGCAGCGCTCTTGCATTGTCGGAGCTGTCGGAGGTGTAGTGGCTGCCGATAATGTCCACGGCATTTCTTACGCCCTCGTCGTCGGTCATTATGTCGGCTATATTCCATGTGCCGCACTCGTCCGCCGCAACTATTTTGATTTGTGAAAAATCATAGGGTGCGTCTTTATCGGATAAAAGCTGCGATTTAAGGTATCCCAGCCACTCCCCCTCTACCGCACGCTCGTTTCGGTTGCCGCTGATAAGGTCAAATTTCAGACCGTAGCGTTCATAAGCCTGCGTAAGGTGGGCTTTATACCATTTATAGCGGGCGGCATAGGGGTCGCTTGCCTCGTCCGTCCATTTGGGCGTGCTCCACCAGAGCATATCAAGGAGAAGGTCGGGGTTTATTGTTTTAGCGTCCGCCGCTATTTCCAGCCCTGTGCAGCGGGTAATATCGGGAGCGTCATCGGGAGTGCGCATAATGTTCGCTTCAGTTCCCGAGGACGAGTTCACGTCGCTGCCCATTTCAATTTTAAGCAGGGCAAGCCCCAGTCCCCTGTCCTTATCAAAAAGCAGGCGGAGGATCTCCCAATATTTATCCGGGTGCAGGTGCTTATAATCGGGCAGCAGCCTTGATGAGCCGTTTGCGCTGATAATGCCCATTCCATCGAACTCCAGCCCTTTTGTTCCGGCGTTTATTTCAAGCCCGTGAATCAATGTGTTCATTCTTTTCCACTCCGTTAATCAGATTTTCACACCAAAGGTACACTGAAACTTAGGGGATTCCCTGCAACTTTCAAACTTTTCATCTCCGATAATTAACCTTTCGCACCAAAGGCCCGCTGAAACTTAGGGGTTTACCGTTAACTTTCAAACCTCCGCCCCCTGTCAAAATAAGTGACAATGTCTTTCTGTGCGGCATTTATCTTCCGCAGACCATAAAAACTACCAAAGGAAGATCGCCAGTATCCCGTAAACGGAGATCACATTTGCAGCAAAATAAAGAGCCATGAAAACAAGGGTCATTGCAACGGATGTTCCGCCCTTTTCCCGCAGCAGCTCAGGTGCGCTTTGGGGAGATAATTTCTTCATTTCGGCAGCTTTTTTAATGGCATGGCGGTAGTAGATGTAGTTGGCGAAAAGCCCCAGTCCCACGGCGAATATGCTGGAGAAAACGGAAGTAAGATCACAGAGAGTGTTGAACATTCCCGTGTTAAGGTTTATTTCCATAAATTGCTTAAACTGCTCCGTAAGGTCGGGAAATGAAGTTACGAACATTTCATAATATTGCCTGTCTTTGAGGTAGGCTTGCAGCACCACTGCCACCGAGGGCAACCTCAGCAGGGCCTTTATAACAAGGGCAAGCACTGCCGCCAAGGGCATTTTCCTGTTGGCAAAATAAAATTCGGGAAAAAAGAGCGCAATAAAGTTAAGGCTCATTTTGAAATGCCCCGTTTTCATAAGCTTGAATTTGGGCAGATAGTAGTGGGTATTTGAGCCGATAAATTCGCCCAGGTCACGGGTAGTCACGCCGTCTTCGTACTCCTCGTCGGGATTGAAGCCGCAGAGAGGGTCGGAGAAGTTTATCATAAAAGGGTGCATTTCCTCGCCAAGCTGCTGACCGAACCCGGGCGGGCTGCCGTATTGAGACGAACCGTATTGCCCCGGCTGCCCGAACTGCTGCCCGACCGGCGGAGGCGGAAGTTCATTGTTACTGAAATAATATGATGTGGGTGCGCCGCAGCGGTCGCAGAAAAACTGCTTCGGGTTAAGGGAATTTCCGCAGCATTTGCAGCGGGCGGCTTCGCCCCTTTCCACCTTTTCTTCAATGTCGGCTTTCCAGCTTTTTCCGCTTTCGTGAAGCTCGTCGTTTATACATTTGCCGTTTTGCTTCCAGCATTCTCTGTGGTAGGGCGTGCCGCAGTCGGGGCACACCACTATATCGTCGTTTTCTTCAAATTTTTTCTTGCATGACTTGCATTCGTAGCCTGTATAATCAAACAATTACATTCCTCCGTTCTGCTAAGGGGATTTTTATATATTCTTATTATACCACATATTTCCTTGAATTTCAAGAGAATTTGATAGGATTTCATCATTTTAACATAAAATTTTACTGCGCCCGCCACTCGCCGTGAAAACGGAAATTGCCTCAGCCGGAACCAAAAATGCGGACATCCGGTAAAGTATGTCCGCATTATAATTTATTTAAGTACATAGCCTTTTGAAATAAGCGCAGAGCGTATCTCATTTATATGCTCATGGTTGCGGGTCTCCATGATTATGCGCAGGTAGCAGCCGTTTATGTCATTGCCCTCCCCTGCCCGCTCGTGGTGAATGGAGATAACGTTTCCGCCGAGGGAGGCGATAATTTCCGAAACGCCCCTGAGCTGACCCGGCTTGTCGATAAGCTCGATATTGAGGAGGCAGTTGCGCCCCGATTTAATAAGACCTCTTTCAATGACACGGCTGAGAATGGTAACGTCTATATTGCCCCCTGACACCAGGCAGATGACCTTTTTGCCCTCTATTTCGGGAATCTTATCGAACATCACCGCTGCCACGGGCACTGCTCCCGCTCCCTCGCTGACCAGCTTCTGCTGCTCCATAAGGGTAAGTATGGCGGAGGAAATTTCGTCGTCGGTGACGGTGACAATTCCGTCCACATATTCCCTGCAAAGGTCAAAGGTATGCTCCCCCGGTTCTTTTACCTTAATGCCGTCGGCAATGGTGGCGACCTGCTCCAGCTTTTCGATTTTCCCGTCCCTTTGAGAAACCTCCATACTGGGTGCGCCTGCCGCCTGAACGCCGTAGACCTTTATTTCGGGCTTGAGCTTTTTCAGGGTAAAGGCAATTCCCGAGATAAGTCCGCCGCCGCCTATGGGCACAACCACAGCCTCCGCATCGGGGAGCTGCTCGAGAAGCTCCAGACCTATTGTCCCCTGACCTGCGATAACATATTCGTCGTCAAAGGGGTGGATAAAGGTGTAACCCATTTCGTCACGCAGACTGATAGCTTTTGCATAGGCGTCGTCGTAAACGCCGTCCACAAGGCATATCTCCGCCCCGTAGGAACGGGTCGCCTCTATCTTTGAAATAGGGGCGGAATCGGGCAGGCAGATGACCGATTTTATGCCGTTTCTTGCGGCGGCAAGCGCCACGCCCTGGGCGTGATTTCCTGCGCTGCAGGCGATAACTCCCCTGCTTTTTTCCTCGTCGGTAAGCCGTGAAATTTTATAATATGCGCCTCTTACCTTAAACGAACCCGTTACCTGCAAATTCTCCGTTTTAAGATAAACGCTGCATTTATCGGAAATTTTCGGAGCGGGAATAAGGTCCGTTCTGCGGATAACCTCCTTTAACTTGTATGAAGCGCTGTAGACCATATCCAATGTCAGCATTTTTATACACCCTTTCTGAAAAATTTTATCTCTTGCCTCTGAAAATTCCTGCCTCTAACAGAAAAAGCCCCCCTCTTTTTCAAGAGGTGAGCCTGCCCACGTTACCACTCTTGTTGCAGATAAAAATATCTGCCGCTCGTTTTTCCGCATGAGAACGGAAACTCTCTGTAACGGGAGAATCCCGCTGCCGCTTAAAATGGGGGTTACAGCGTAAACCAATGTTCAGCGGCAAAGCTCGGGGGTGATGGGAGTTATCCGTGAAACCGCCTGCTTTCACCAAATGCAGGCTCTCTGGAGGATCCACAATGCGGACTGTCCGTCCCCGTCGGCGCTTTTTTCACAATATCTAATTCTAATTATATACCGTTTTCGTTTTTTATAAAGCAATGTTTGTAACTTTTTTGTGAACGTTTTTGAACAAGAGTAACCGAAGCGGTCATGTTTCGGAATGATTTTTTATTCTGTTTTTGAGAATGGCAAGAAAAAAATCACGCCTATTGACATTTTTAATTTTATGTGATATAATAAATTTGCAAAAGTTAATATCTGTTCTCATAAATTCGGCTCATGAAGGGGGACACCACCACGGGTGTCTGTTTTCGTGTGCCTTTTTTAGTATGAAAGGATGATTTTTATAATGACTGTCATTAACGGAAAGCCCGAAGCAGAGGCGGCAGGAAAAAATTTAACGGATTATTTAAAGGAAAAGGGCTACCCCGAGGCGGGAATCGCTGTGGAGATAAACGGCGTTATCATTAAGAAAAGCGAATACCCCGGGAGGGTAATTGAAGAAAACGACATTATTGAGATAGTTTCCTTTGTGGGCGGGGGCTGATAGGCGCTAATAGAAGGCAAGAAGCAGAAATCGCTTTTAAGGAAGCACCGATCAAAGTATTTTCTTAATATCCCAAAAATTATGAAAAGGACTGATTTTATGAAAGAGGATAAGCTTGTTTTAGGCGGGCATGAATTTGATTCAAGGTTTATTTTAGGCTCGGGAAAATATTCGCTGGAGCTTATCAAGGCTGCCTGCGAAAATGCGGGAGCGGAGATAATCACACTTGCTTTGCGGCGGGCGAACAGCGGCGGTGCGGCGAATATTCTCGATTACATCCCAAAGGGAGTGACTTTGCTGCCCAACACTTCGGGGGCAAGAAATGCAGATGAGGCGGTGCGGATAGCACGGCTTTCACGGGAAGCGGGGTGCGGCGATTTTGTTAAAATTGAGGTGATCCGTGACTCGAAATATCTGCTGCCGGATAATGCCGAAACTATAAAGGCAACGGAAATCCTGGCGGCGGAGGGGTTTGTGGTGCTGCCCTATATGTACCCCGACCTTAATGCGGCGAGAGACCTTGAAAATGCGGGGGCGGCGGCGATAATGCCCTTGGCTGCGCCTATCGGCACAAACAAGGGGCTGTGCACGAGGGAATTTATACGGATAATTATTGAGGAATGCAGCCTGCCTGTAATAGTGGACGCAGGGATAGGAAAGCCCTCTCAGGCGTGCGAGGTTATGGAAATGGGAGCGGCGGCGGTAATGGCTAACACGGCTATTGCCTCGGCGAGGGTTATCCCTGCTATGGCGGAGGCGTTCGGTGCGGCTGTTAAGGCGGGCAGAAGGGCGTATCTTGCGGGGTTGGGAGCTGTGAGAGATGCGGCGAGCGCCTCGTCGCCGCTGACGGGATTTTTAAGATAAACAGAAAGGATAAAATGCGGTATGAATGCTGAACGTGAAAATAAATCGGAGGAATATATTACCATAAAGGGTGAGCGGTATCCTGCAAAGCTTACATGTCTTATGTTATCGAAAGAATATCTGTCCGATGAGGATATACGGGAACTGAGCAAAATGACAAAGCTCTCACTCGATCTGTATCTGGACGGAAATATGATAAGTGATCTGAGTCCGCTGGCAGGACTTACAAAGCTTCGGGGACTGGATATTTCCGACAATCTCATAAGCGACATAACCCCCCTTTCAGGGCTTACAAAGCTGGAAAGGCTTAGTATGGACAAAAACAGTATAAGCGATATCAGCCCTTTGAAGGGTATGACGAGCCTTACGGAGCTTGATATGCATTATAATAAAGTGGAGGATATAAGTCCGCTGGAGGGTCTTACAGAGCTTAAAGAACTTGTTCTATGGAACAACCGTATCAGCTCTGTCAAGCCGCTGGCAGGGCTTACATCACTTGAATCCGTAAATATATCGGGTAATCCCATAGATGATCTGTCGCCTCTGAGCGGACTTTCAAAACTTTTTTCTCTGCATCTGAACGAGACAAATGTCAGTGATATAAGCCCTGTATGCTCGGCCTCGGAAATACATATACTGTCTGCGGAAAATACAAAGATCACGGATATCAGTCCGCTGGAGGGGCTGCCTGAGCTGTCGATCTTATATCTGAACGGCAATAAAACAGATATAAGACCTTTGGAAAAGCTGGATAAGCTTTTTGAACTTGGGCTGTGCTCCATGGATTTAACGGATATAAGTCTCTTGGGGAGCAGGAAGAGCCTTGTAAGGCTGTTTCTTTGGGACAACAGAATAAGCGATATAAGTCCGCTGGCGGAGCTTAAAAAGCTGGACAGTCTGTATCTGCCGGATAATATGATAAGCGACATAAGTCCGCTGAAAGGGCTTTCAAAGCTCAAAGAAATAAGACTTGACAACAACCGCATACGGGACATAAGCCCATTGTATGAGCTGAAAAATCCGAAGTACATATGGCTCGGCGGAAATCCCATTGACCGGTATGATGTGGACGGACTGAAGAAAAAATTCCCTGAATGCGTTATACATTTTTGAGGTGATAACATGGAAAAAACAAACCACATGGAATATCTTACGGGCATGGAAAATATAGGCACGGAAATTCAGAATAAAATAGCAGAAATGATAGCTTCTTTTAACAGCGGCGATTTTACGGAGGAAGACGTGTGCAGGGCTTTGTCAAAGGATATTTGCAGCCCTCGGGATTTTATGGCGCTGCTGTCCCCTGCGGGTGAAAATTTTCTGGAGGAAATGGCTGTGAAAGCGCAAAAGGAACGCACTGCCCATTTCGGAAATTCGGTGTATATGTTCACTCCCCTGTACATTTCCAACTACTGCGAAAACGGCTGCGTTTACTGCGGCTTCAACTGCAAAAATAAAATAAGGCGTGCACGTCTGAATGAAGCGGAGATTCGGGCGGAAATGGAAAATATTGCCGCCACGGGGCTTACGGAGATCCTCCTGCTGACGGGGGAAAGCAGGAAATATTCGGATGTGGAATATATCGGGAATGCCTGTAAGATTGCCTCGGAATATTTCAGACTGCTGGGACTGGAAATTTACCCTGTGAACTCGGAGGAATACAAATATTTGCATGAGTGCGGGGCGGATTTTGTGACGGTTTTTCAGGAGACCTACGATCCCGATAAATATGAAACGCTTCACCCTGTGGGCAGCAAACGTATTTACCCTTATAGGATAAATGCGCAGGAGAGGGCGGTCATGGGGGGAATGAGGGGCGTCGGCTTCGGAGCTTTGCTGGGACTTAACGATTTCAGAAAGGACGCTTTTGCAGCGGGGTATCATGCATATCTGATACAGAAAAAATATCCTCATGCGGAAATTGCCCTGTCCTGTCCCAGGCTGCGGCCTACCAAATCCGACGGGAATATTAACCCGGGTGATGTGGACGAAAGGCGGCTTTTGCAGATAATATGCGCTTACAGGATTTTCCTGCCATATGCAAGTATCACCGTTTCCACGAGGGAACGGGCGGAGTTCAGGGACAATGCCATGAAAATTGCGGCGACGAAAATTTCCGCAGGGGTCGATGTGGGGATAGGGGGACACAGCGGGAGTGAGGACAAGGGGGACGGGCAGTTTGAGATATCCGACCCGAGAAATTTTGATGAGATATACCGTGCGCTTACAGTTAAGGGCTTGCAGCCGGTAATGCATGATTATATTTATGTGTAAGGTGATATGCGTGACCTGCCGCAGTCTTGCAGGTGATGAATTTTTGAGACAGACTGAAAAAATCTGCTCCGGTGTGGCTGTTCCCGACAGAATAATTCTCCGGGAAAAGGATATGAACCGGGAGGACTATTTTGCCCTTGCAAAAGGGGTTTTGGCGGTGTGCGGCGGCGTGTCCTTGTCGGTGCACAGTCATTTGGATATGCGTGAAATATCGGGGGATATTCATTTAAGCTTTTCGGGCTTTATGTCGGAGGAATTCCGGAAGATCAGAGGGGATTTTGACATTGTCGGGGTGTCGGTACACAGCGTAGACGAGGCGGTGACTGCGGTCAAATATGGGGCGGACTATCTTATTGCGGGACATATTTTTGCAACCGACTGCAAAAAGGGTGTGCCTCCGAGAGGTGCGGATTTTTTGCGGGAAATTTGCTCTGCCGTGAATATCCCCGTTTATGCCATTGGGGGGATAACGCCCGATAATGCGGGGATTTGCGTCCGTGCGGGGGCGGCGGGGGTGTGCGTGATGTCCTCGCTGATGAGGGGTGATGAGCCGGGAGAGTATATTCGGAGACTTAAGGCGGCTATGGACAATATCCGTATTTGATATATTGCATATATTATTTTACCTGCCTCTTTTTCCGACCGCAAACATAACTATTACATTATCTGACGATTTAAATTTATTCACAAGTAAGGAAGTTTAAATTATGAAAAAAAAGTTCAAAAAAGATATAACCATAGATGTTTTATATAATCCGTACTCACTTGGGGAAAACGAAAATTTTTCCGTAATTTTTGAACGTTATATGGATTCCTCGGATAAAACTACAGAAATAAACGGCGTTGTTTTTTATCATGCGCTTCAAATCCTTGATCTGAAAATAAGAGGACATTTTTTGCTCGCTGCATTGGATAACCGCATTAATTTAAAGATAAATGACACTGTTATTGATGAGTTCGGAAATGAATATATCGTCAAAGCCGTTGAAATGCCGCACTTTTTAGGAGACATTCCGGAATGGTATAAATATATTTCCTCTGTAAATTTAGAGGGCAGTCCGGATAATATGGGAAAATATTTCACAAAAAAGCTTTCAGAATAAAGCAAAACTATATTATTATGGAATGATACAGAGTACAGGAGTTTTAATAATGAAAAAGAACAAAACAAAAAAGAAAAAGACCGTAGAGATTTTATATGACCCGTATAGGCTCGAAGAAAATGAGGACTTTTCTGTAGTTCTTCAGCGTTATATTGATTCTTCGGATAAAACAATTAATATCAATGGCGTTGTTTATTATCAGGCACTGAAAATCATTAATATGTATAATAGATTGATTGCTGCATTGGATAACCGCATTAATTTAAAGATAAATGACACTGTTATTGATGAGCTTGGAAACGAATATATCGTCAAAGAATTTGCAATGCTTCGCATTTTATGCGACATTCCGGAATGGCACAAATATATTTCCTTTGTGAGATTGGAAGGAAGTTCAGAAAATATGGGAAAATATTTCACAAAAAAGATTTCGGAATAAATTGCAATTAATAGATATGGGCTATGGCAAAAAAGAATTTATAATAAAAAATACGAGCTTGTCTGTTCGTTATTGAAAAATTTACATTTATCTCAATTATCCGCCTTGATTTTCGGCGGATAATTTGTTATAATGATATAATAATCATTTTACGTAAAAAATCAGCCGTTTAAAGGGATAATGCTTTGCAGCCATTATCCGGAAAGGAATGAATATAAATGGAACATCAGAAAATAATCGTTCTGGACTTCGGGGGACAGTACAATCAGCTTATTGCAAGGCGTGTGCGGGAATGCGGCGTTTACTGCGAGGTAAAATCCTATAAGACCCCTGTTGCACAAATTAAAGATGAAAAGCCTGCGGGGATTATTTTTACGGGAGGCCCGAGCAGCGTTTATGCAGACGGTTCTCCCCTTTGCTCAAAGGAAATTTTTGAAATTGGCATACCCATTCTCGGCATATGCTACGGCTGCCAGGTCATGGCGCATTTGCTGGGCGGCAAGGTGTCGGCGTGCGATTCCTCGGAGTACGGCAAGACGGAAACGGTATACGACAAGGAGAGTTTGCTGTTTTCGGAAAAGATCTCTGAAAAAGCTGTAAGCTGGATGAGCCACACGGATTATGTTTCGGAGGTGCCCGAGGGGTTCAGGATTACCGCTCACACGGCGGGCTGCCCTGTTGCGGCTATGGAAAATGAAGAGAAAAAATTATATGCGGTGCAGTTTCACCCCGAGGTAAACCACACGGAAAAGGGCACGGCTATGATCGACAATTTCCTTAAAAAAGTCTGCGGGTGCGTGGGCGACTGGACAATGGGCAGCTATGCAAAGACGGCCATTGAGGACATTCGCAGAAAAGTCGGGGACGGAAAGGTACTGCTGGCGCTTTCGGGGGGCGTGGACAGTTCGGTGGCGGCGGCGCTTCTGGCAAAAGCTGTTGGGGACAAACTTACCTGCATTTTCGTTGACCACGGGTTTATGCGCAAAAACGAGGGGGACGAGGTCGAGGCGGCGTTTGCGGGCTGGGGTCTCAATTTTGTGAGGGTAAATGCAAAAGAGAGGTTTATGGAAAAGCTGAGGGGAGTTTCCGACCCCGAGACAAAGAGAAAGACCATTGGCGAGGAGTTTATAAGGGTTTTCGAGGCTGAGGCGAAGAAGATAGGACGTGTGGATTTTCTTGTTCAGGGAACTATTTATCCCGACATTATTGAGAGCGGCACGGGGGACGCAGCGGTAATAAAGAGTCATCACAATGTGGGGGGGCTGCCCGATTATGTGGATTTTAAGGAAATTATTGAGCCGCTGAGGCTGCTGTTTAAGGATGAGGTAAGGGCGCTGGGGCGTGAGCTGGGGCTGTCGGACGTGCTTGTTAACCGTCAGCCGTTCCCGGGGCCGGGGCTTGCCATTCGTATCATCGGGGAGATAACCGATGAGAAACTGGAAATACTTCAGGACGCCGATTACATATTCCGTGAGGAAATTGCAAAGGCGGGTCTGGACAGGGATATTCACCAATATTTTGCGGTGCTGACGAATATGCGCTCCGTGGGAGTTATGGGCGACGGCAGGACGTATGATTACACCCTTGCCCTGCGTGCAGTCACGACTACCGACTTTATGACGGCGGATTTTGCGAAGATTCCTTATGAGGTGCTGGAGACGGCTTCTTCGAGGATAGTTAATGAAGTTAAGTCCGTTAACAGGGTGGTTTATGATGTGACGACCAAGCCGCCGGCGACTATTGAATGGGAATAACTTGACAAATCCCCGCAAAGCCTTGTTAAAAAAGGCTTTGCGGGGATTTATAATTCTTTTTGAGTACAAATTCACAATTTTCATTGAGCCCAGTTTTCGATATTTAATTCCGGCACACGTTCAAATTCACGAACATTGTTTGTTACCAATGTCATACCCTCAGATTTTGCGTGTGCTGCTATAAGTGTATCTATCGTTCCTATAGGCGTTCCTCGCTTTTGAAGATATGCACATATTTTTCCGTATTCCGTGGCTGCCTTGTCATCAAATGGCAATACTGTCAGAATAGCAATAAGCTGAGCAAGTGCGTCAGCGTTTTTTTTCGGGACGTGCGCTTTTCTCAACGCCAAGCTGCAGCTCCGCCAAGGTCAGAGTTGAGATACAAACACCTTTGGAGCGACATTTGTTTAATTTGTCAACAACCGCATCAGGGTCTTTCTTTATGGCGTAGATACAGATGTTAGTATCAAGCATATATTTCATATTGTTTCCCTCTTTGACGGAATATCCTCTGCTCGACCGTCTGCCATAAAATCATCCGTAAAACTGTGCAGACCATTCAGGAATGTGTTCCAAGCTGCGTCCTCATCTTTCGGAATAAGCATTACACTCTTTCCAACCTGCTTAATAAAAACCTCATTGCCTGTAAAGCGGATTTGTTTAGGTAAACGTACCGCCTGACTTCTTCCGTTTTCAAAAATTTTTGCAGTTTCCATAAAATCACCTCTGTATATAGTATATACCAAGATATATATTTTGTCAAGAGATTCAAAAAAATTTGCCGATAGCGAAACAAAAATCCACTATCCGCTGCGAAATGCGTTTTAGAGATTTACACTGTTGAAATGCCGTGAAATATCAAATTCAACACTTGACACACAGTGTGATCTGTGGTATAATTAATATGTATGCGTGTAATATTTTACACAAAAATAAATAATAAGGGAGAAATACGAATGTACCTGAACGGTTCACAGATCATACTTGAATGCCTTCTGGAGCAGGGCGTGGACACGGTTTTCGGCTATCCGGGCGGAGCTGTGCTCAATATTTACGATGCGCTTTACGATTACAGCGATAAGATCACCCATATCCTTATGTCCCATGAGCAGCATGCGGGACACGCTGCGGACGGATATTCCCGCACCACGGGAAAAACGGGCGTTGTTTTTGCGACCTCCGGCCCCGGGGCTACCAACCTTGTCACTGCCATTGCCACTGCCAATATGGACAGCATTCCCATGGTCGCCATTACCGGAAATGTGGGGACAAGCCTTCTGGGGCTGGATTCATTCCAGGAGGTGGACATTACGGGGATAACCATGCCCATTACCAAGCACAATTACATAGTAAAGGATGTTACGAAGCTTGCGGACACCATAAGAGAGGCCTTTTTCATTGCCAATGACGGCAGAAAGGGTCCTGTGCTTATTGACATTCCCAAGGATATTACTGCTGCAAAGTGCGAATACGAACCCCGCACCCCTGTGGGGCATTCCTACAGCGTGAACAAGGCGGAGATAGAGACTGCGGCAGAGGTCATTGCTTCGGCGGAACGTCCGTTTATTTTTGCGGGGGGCGGCGTTTGCCTGTCGGGGGCTGAGGATAAGCTGAAAAAATTTGCGGATATGACAGACGCTCCCGTGTCACTGTCCCTTATGGGCATGACGGCGCTTGACAACAAGAGCGAGAGGTATCTCGGAATGCTGGGTATGCACGGCACAAAGCCCTCTGCCATGGCGCTGACCGAAAGCGATGTTATAATTGCGGTAGGCACTCGTTTTTCCGACAGAGTGACCTGCAGCACAGATTCGTTTATGGAGAATGTCAAGAATGCAAAGATAGTTCACATTGAGATTGACCCTGCGGAATTTGACAAGAATGTTCCCGCTCATGTTCATGTGCAGAGCGATGTGGGGCTTGCCCTTGATGAGATAATGAAGCTGCTTGCGGACAAGGGCGAAATAAAGCACCCCGATTGGATGAGCAAGGTTGCAAAGTGGAAAGAGGAATATCCCTTAAAGCAGGTGGCTGCCGACTCCGAGGCGGTACTGCCCCAGTATGTGCTGGAGACCCTGGAGGAGATAACGGAAGGCAATTCGGTTATTACCACAGAGGTGGGGCAGCATCAGATGTGGACGGCGGAATATTATCCGTTCACCTCTCCCAAAAGTATGGCTACATCGGGAGGTCTCGGCACTATGGGCTACGGTCTGGGTGCGGCTATCGGCGCAAAATGCGGCAACCCCGGCAAGACGGTTGTCAACATTGCGGGGGACGGCAGCTTTTACATGAATATGTGCGAGCTTTCCACCCTTGCAAAGTACAACATTCCCGTGATAGAGCTTATTTTCAACAACTCGGTGCTGGGCATGGTGCGCCAGTGGCAGCGGCTTTTCTACAACTGCCATTTCTCGCAGACCACTCTCGAAAAGCCCACGGATTTTGAGACCCTTGCAAAGGGCTTCGGCATTGAGGCTGTGACCATTACCAAAAAGAGCGAGGTAAGGGAAAAGCTTGAAATGGCGGTAAAATGCGGCAGACCTGTGCTTGTGAACTGCGTTATCGACAAGGATATAAATGTTCTGCCCATGGTTCCTGCGGGGGCTTCGGTTGCAGAGCCTATTCTGGAAATCGCAGTGGATTGCTGATAGAAGCAAGATTTCATAAGAGGCAAGAAACAAGAGGTAGTGGGCGGAGCGGTGTATTTCGTTTCAGCTGACAGAAGCAAGAATTTTAAGAGGCAAGAAACAAGAGGTAGTGGGCGGAGCGGTATATTCCGTTTCAGCTGACAGAAGCAAGAATTTTAAGAGGCAAGAAACAAGAGGTAGTGGGCGGAGCGGTATATTCCGTTTCTGCCTTTACCTTATAAAATGGCATAAATATAAAACATTCGGGAGGTATTTTTATGAGACTAAAACAATTTTGGGCTATACTGACAGTAAGTGCAATGCTGCTTGGTTTGGCGGGGTGTCAAGGTGATAAGGCGGCAGAATCGGTTGATACCGAGCAGGCGAACGAACAAACCACGACCGCTGCGGAAAGTGCAAGTGAAAATGACACAGAGGATTCGCCCGAAATTGAACGGGAAACCGTTCTTCCGCTGGATATGACTATGAACGATCTGCTGAATATGATTCAGATAAATGGGAAAACACTTACCATGCCCGCTACACTTGACAATATTATGGCAATAGATGACGGATTTTCATATGAACTTGCTTATGCAGATGCTTACAACAGCTTGGATGAATATTATGAAGATCAAGGACACCTGTTCTACGATATTTACTATAACGGCACGTTTGTTTTGCAGGCGTGTGTCGTTGAAATAGATAATTTTGAAAATATCTCATCGGCTATGATCCGGAGTTTTTCAAGCGGATTCGGCAGCGACTTGGAAGAAGCCGGACTGGATTTTAAGCTGTCCTGCGGTATAGACCTTAACAGCAATTCGGAAGATGTTATATTACTGTTTGGGGAAGAGAATAATGATCCTTACGGACAATACAAAAACAAATTAAACTATGCTTTCAATGACGGTGCCTGCAATTTAAGAATTGAGTTTGCTTTTAAATCAAAAGGGTCTGATGTTGATCCCGAAGATGAAATGCGTGCGGTTTACATTTTTGTAGATAACTAAAAAAAATATAATTAAAATTTTGAAAAATACGGAAAAAGAAAAATTTCCATTCAGATATTTACCTGTGGACTTTTGCCTGAAAATATGTTATAATTATCGGGAGCGGTCTGTTAGTGCTCCATTAAAAAGAAAAACAATTTTTACAAAATTTTCCAAATAAATAAAATTCAACGGAGGTACATCTGATATGTCTAAGCTTATGCTCGGCAACATGGCAGTTGCCAGAGGATTATACGAGGCAGGCGTGAACGTGGTTTCATCATACCCGGGCACGCCCAGCACGGAGATAACCGAATTTGCCGCCAAATATGACGAAATGCACACCGAATGGGCGCCCAATGAAAAGGTCGCCTGCGAGGCGGCGATCGGCGCTTCCATTGCGGGGGCGAGAGCCTTTTGCGGAATGAAGCATGTGGGGCTGAATGTGGCTGCCGACCCTCTTTTTACGGTGAGCTACTCGGGTGTGAACGGGGGGCTTGTGATAGGCGTTGCCGACGACCCGGGAATGCACTCCAGTCAGAATGAACAGGACAGCCGCCATTATGCGATTGCCGCTAAGGTGCCCCTTGTAGAGCCTGCAGATTCGGCGGAATGCCTCGAATATACAAAGGCTGCTTTTGAATTATCGGAGAAGTTTGACACGCCCGTGATACTGCGGCTTACGACCCGTATCGCTCATTCCCAGAGCGTGGTTAACGAGAGCGAGAGGATACCTCATGATACGGGCGAATATGTAAAGAACAGCGAAAAATACGTTATGATGCCTGCCAATGCACGTCCCCGTCACGTGACGGTGGAAAAGCGGACGGAGGATCTGCGTGAATATGCGGAAAGCTGCTCTTTTAACCTTGTTGAAATGAACGGTACAGGTATAGGCATAATCACCTCTGGCATTTCCTATCAATATGCAAAAGAGGCTTTCGGAGATGAGGCAAGCTATTTAAAGCTGGGGCTTATAAATCCCCTGCCCGAAAAGCTTATCAAGGACTTTGCCGCTAAGGTGGAGAGGCTTTATGTGGTGGAGGAGCTGGACGACATTATCGAGACCCACTGCCGCAAAATAGGGCTTTCCCCGGTCGGCAAGGAGCTTTTCACATACATAGGCGAATATTCCCCGGCGTATCTGCGGGAAAAGATTTTGGGAGAAAAAGCGGAGTATACCGAATATCCCGAGAATGTGCCTGTGCGGCCGCCTGTAATGTGCGCAGGATGTCCCCACAGAGGACTGTTCTACATTCTGCATAAGCTGGGTGTTACGGTCAGCGGCGACATTGGCTGCTACACTTTGGGTGCGGCTGCGCCTCTTTCCGCTATGGACACTACCATTTGCATGGGCGCTTCGGTCAGCGGTCTCCATGGCTTTAATGTGGCAAGGCGGGGCGAATTTGAGGGTAAGGCTGTGGCTGTAATAGGCGACTCCACATTTATCCATTCGGGGATAACGGGGCTTATAAACATTGCCTACAATGCCTCAAATTCCACGGTGATAGTTCTCGACAACTCCATTACGGGAATGACGGGACATCAGAACAATCCTGCCAACGGCTACAACATCAAGGGAGACCCTGCTTCTGCAGTGGACATTGAAGCTGTCTGTCGGGCTGTGGGGATCGACAGGGTAAGGGTAGTTGACCCCAACGACCTTGTGCGGACGGAAGAGGCGGTAAAAGAGGAACTGGCGGCAAAAGCCCCCTCGGTGATTATCACACGCCGTCCCTGTGCGCTGCTCAAATCCGTAAAGCCGGGGCCCTCGGCGGTAGTGGACAGCGGCAAGTGCCGCTCCTGCAAGGCTTGTATGAAAATAGGCTGCCCTGCCATATCCATGTCCACGGGCAAGGCAAAGATTGACAACACCCTTTGCGTGGGCTGCGGCGTTTGCGGCGGGCTTTGCAAGTTTGACGCTATAAAGGAGGGCGGCGTTTGAAAGTCGGAAATAAACCCTAAGTTTCGGAGTATCTTTGGTGCGAACAACAAATCAGCGGGAGGTAAAAATATGGATACAAGATCTATTATGATAGTCGGGGTAGGCGGTCAGGGTACTTTGCTTGCCAGCCGTGTTATAGGCAGCGTGCTGCTGACGGGGGGATATGATGTAAAGGTGAGCGAGGTTCACGGAATGAGCCAGAGAGGCGGTTCGGTGGTGACATATGTCCGCTACGGGGACAAGGTGGCTTCTCCCATTATTGAAAAGGGACAGGCCGATCTTATAATTTCCTTTGAGATACTCGAGGCGGCAAGGTGGGTGTCCTACCTTAAAAAGGGCGGGAAGATAATCACCAACACCCAGCAGATAGAGCCTATGCCCGTTATTACGGGAGCTGTGAAATATCCCGAAAATATTGTGGAAAACATAAAGGCGGCAGGGGTGGACATTACTGCGGCGGACGCTCTTTCTCTGGCGGTTGAGGCGGGAACGCCGAAGGCTGTGAATGTGGTGCTTATGGGCATGGTGTCCAAAACCGCAGAATTTGACGAGCAGGTCTGGCTGGACGCTCTGAAACAGTGCGTTCCCCCGAAAGTCCTTGATGTAAACCTTAAAGCCTTTGAACTGGGGCGGGGCATAGCATGAGCGGCAAGGAAAAGCAGTCCGCCAAAGGCAATGAAAGTGTCAAAGGCGGCAATGCCAAGGGCGGCGCAGACGGTGCGACCAATCTTAAAAGCGCTTTAAAAAGGAAAAAAAAGCCGGCTCTCCTTTTCGGAGGGCTGGCGGTGCTGTGGGTGATACTGCTGAATATTTTTCCGCTGCCTTTTTACTCCCTTTTCTTTATGTCTATGGCGGGGAGCAATGTTTTTCTTGTGCTGCTGGCGGCGGTTATCACATTCCCCGCTAATCTGCTGTTTTCCAGAATCGCAAAAGCGGACATCGGCGAAATGCGGCATCTGGCGATAAATATTGTGTTTATGCTTGCGGTGGTGTACACCTATTCCATTTTCCGATACACGGCGGTGTGGTGGGTGATAATTTCCGCTTTGCTCCACTGCGCCGGGGCGGCGGTATTGTTTATGAACGCCAAAAGGGAAAATATTCCCAAAATAAAAGACGGGAAAAGCAAGGTCAGTCTCGCTCTGCTGGGAGTCGTATGCGCTGCGGTCTCCGATTTTATTTATCTGCTTTTGTTTACGCTGGCGCTTTACGCTCTTATGGGATAGGCTTTCCTTATCACCCGCCCTTTTTCACCACTATGCTCTGGCTGCCGTTTTCCTCCCAGCGGGAAAGGAACGTCAGCTTATTGTAGCGCATAATATCGGTTTTATCGTTGGGGTCCATAAAATAGTAATAATTTGCGTCATAACCTGTTAAAATAAGGGTATGGGAATTGGTAAGCCAGGATATAGTCCTGCCGCTCCGGGTCACCCATTCGGAAACTGCGTTATGGCGGTAGGGCTTCATATCTATGGACGCCCAGACGATAACAGGCGCTCCCCCGTCGATGATCCGCTCCAGGTCGGCAGAGTTGGGGTCGTCCAGCACGAGGGCTTTATGGTCGGAACCATGGGAGGAAAAATAGTCGTTGAGCACCTCCGCTATTACGGGGGCATAGCAGCCGTAGCCCTTGCCGTAGGGGTCGCCGATAAAAAATTCATTGGGGTCTGCGCCGTAAAGAGTGCCGTTTTTTTCGGAAAAGTCCCCGTCGCTCACAGGCAGGTAATTATCCGCAAGGCTGCATTTGTCAATGTCAAAGCCCAGGAAATTCAGCATTGCGGCAGCGCATGTGACCTCGCACCCCACAGGCAGCTCGGGGTGCTGGTTTAACACATTCATGGGTATCTGTGACTTGCCGAGAAAATTTTCTGCGGGGGCGTACCCTGCGGAAAGCTCCTCAACGGTATAGCCACGGTAGCGCTTATGTATATCGGCGTCCAGCCCGGCATAGGTTATCTTTTCACTCATGGCGCTGCGGAAGGAAATATCTGCGCTGACATAATCATACGCCCCTGCGGCTGCCACGGCTGCCACGGCTAAGGTCACGCATAAAACAATGTTTTTCATTTTCGCAAGTTCGATCCACCTTTAGATCTATGGAAGCACTGAATAAATCGCTTTAAAAAATTTCCCATTTTAAAAACGTCTATGTGTGGCGGTGTTTTCCCCGCCTGCGGCGGGGAAAACACCTTTAATCAGCACTTCCCTATGTATCGGGAATTTCTTTTGAGGTCGGATTTTTTAATGCCTCATCCGATATTTATTATACCATATTTCAAAAATCATTTCAATAGATTTTAACTAAAAAAAACTGCAATATATTGGCAGGGAAAGAAGATGTTATTCAAATGGTAGGACTTGTACTGGAGGGCGGAACTTTCAGGGGGACTTTTTCCGCAGGTTTTATGGACGCTCTTATTGAATGCGGTGTGCATTTTCCCTATGTGATAGGGGTATCTGCGGGAATATCAAACGCTGCCTCATATGTTTCGGGACAGTTCGGAAGGAACATGGAAATTTTTGAAAAATACCGCAACGACAAGCGGTATCTGGGGATAGGCAATTACCGAAAATGCAAAAGCTATTTCGGACTTGATTTCGTTTACGATGAGATACCCAACAGCCTTGTTCCCTTTGATTACGAAACTTTCAGAAGCTGCGGCACGAAATTTGTGGTGGGGGTCACCAATGCCGTAACGGGCAGACCCGAATTTATGGACGGAAAAACGGACACGGACAAGTGGCAGTTTTTGCGTGCCTCCTGCGCTATTCCGGGGTACTTTCCCGCCATTGAGATAAACGGCTCGCCTTATTATGACGGGGGGCTTTCCTGCCCTGTCAGCATCAAGCCCGCCATTAAGGACGGGTGCAAAAAGAATGTAATAATTCTGACCCAGCCCAAGGGCTTCGTGAAAAAATGCGGCAAGGGAAACATTGCCATGAGCCAGATGATCCGCAAAAAATACCCTGCAATGGAAATGGCGCTCCTTGCCCGCCACCGCCTTTACAACAGCCAGATAGCCTTTTGCGAGGAACTGGAGAGACGTGGCAAGGCGCTCATCTTCCGCCCCGAAAATAAGCTGGACAGCTTTCAGAAGGATGTGGAAAAGCTGCGTGGATACTGGCAGGAGGGCTATGACCTTTGTATGGCAAATATTGACAGGATAAAAGAATTCACCGGACTGTGATAATCGGGCAAATTTGGCATATACTCATTACAGACCCCTCGGGACGGGGAAATGTCCCAAGAGAATAGGAATATAAATATTCCTCGGAATATAAAATATTCCCTAAAAAGGAGTAATGTCAAATGGAAAAAACAGGACTTAATGCGCTGCTTTCGGAAAACCAAAAGGCGAAGAATTATTTCGGCTCGCTGCCCGATTACATTCAGGGGGGCGTAATGCTCCACTCCTCGGAAATAACCAGCGAGGACGACCTGCACAGCTGTGCGGATATGATAAAAAGCGAATTTGCGGACTGACGGATATTGTAACTGACCGCTGCAGAATCGGTATTTTACGGCGGTCAGTATAGGAGCGGCTTCGGGAATGACCGGGGCTGCTTTTTTATACGGAAATATGCTTCTTGACTTATGGGGAAATTTATGGTATAATGTTGTTATTGAGATGCGGTGATGCCGATCTTTGTTTGAATGCTCTGCAAAAATGCCGCTGAAATGCTTTCGTATACGGTTTTGAGCGGCTCGGAACAACAGGCCTTCGGGTGAGTAACAGAGAGGATGTTTTATATGGCAATTATAGGTATTGATCTGGGGACGACAAACAGTCTTGCGGTATGCTACAGGGACGGCAGGGCGGAGATAATCGGAAATTCTCTCGGGGATATTTACACACCGTCGGCGGTAAGTATTGACGATAACGGAGAGATACTTGTGGGCAGGATTGCGGGAGAGCGGCTTATTTCCCACCCGGATGTTACGGCGGCGGAATTCAAGCGGAGCATGGGACTGAGAAAAAATATTGTCCTCGGAAAAAAGAGTTTTTCTCCGGAGGAACTGTCCTCGCTGGTGCTCAAAAAGATAAAGGAGGACGCCGAAAAATACCTTGGTGAAGAGGTCACGGAGGCTGTAATAAGCGTCCCTGCATATTTTGACGACAACTGCCGCAGCGCCACGAAGCTTGCAGCAAGGCTTGCGGGGCTTAAAACGGAGCGGCTGGTGAATGAACCGTCGGCAGCGGCGCTTGCCTATCAGGCAGAGCACGGTTTTGCGGACGGCACATATATGATAGTGGATTTCGGCGGAGGCACGCTGGATGTTTCCATTGTGGATTCCTTTGACAGCGTTATGGAGATCCTTGCGGTGGCGGGAAACAATCACCTTGGTGGTAAGGATTTCAACGAGGCTGTTGCGGATCATTTCTGTAAGTCGAACGGTATTGACAGAAGCGCTCTTTCCGCTGACGACAGAGCCATTGTATACCGCCTTGCGGAGCAGTGCAAAATAGCCCTTACCACGCAGCCTGTGGCAATGATGATAGCAAATATAGGCGATAAAAAATATTCCCTGACTCTGGATAACAACAAGCTTATTGAGATATCCCCGGGAATATTTGAGCGGATAGCGGAGCCGATAAGAAAAGCCCTTCGTGACAGCCGCTGCCGGATAGAGGATATTGACGAGATAATTTTAGTGGGCGGCTCCTGCAAAATGCCCACGGTAAGGGCTTTCATTGAGAAGATCACAGGAAAAAGACCTTGCACGGATATTGACCCTGACACGGCTATAGCTGTGGGTGCGGGAATTTTTGCGGGAATAAAGGACAGGAACGATAAGCTGAAGGATATCATACTGACGGACATATGCCCGTTTTCCCTGGGCACAGGCGTGCTTGACAGGCAGTCGGGTGAGGAGATCATGAGCTTTATTATTGAGAGGAATTCTCCCCTGCCCACAAGCAAGGAGGAGACCTACTGCGCCGCTTCAAACGGACAGACTGCGGCAAAATTCAATTTTTATCAGGGGGAAAGCAGGATACCTGCGAAAAATCTTTATCTGGGCGAGCTGGAGGTATTGCACCCTGCTGCGGACAAGCATGAGCCTACCTGCCGTGTGCGGATGACCTATGACATAAACGGCATACTGGTGGTGGATGTTACGACCCTGGCGGACAAGAAGCATTACAGCAAGGTCATCCTCAGTAAGGGCAGCGCTATGAGCGAGGCGGAGGTGCAAAGCTGCGTAAAGAAAATGGAGCAGTTTAAAATAAGCCCTGCGGACAAGGAGGAAAACCGCCTGCTTATTGCCCGTGCGGAAAGGCTTTTTGAGGAATCCATAGGGAATGAAAGAGAGATAATTTCCGAATTTTTAGGCGGATTCAATGCGGCGCTCAAATCCGGAAACAACCACAGCATAAGGGCGGAATATGAACGGCTGAGCGGGCTTCTGGACAGGCTGGATGAAATTTAATGAGATCGTCCCGTCTTCGTATGCGGCAGGGGTCAGGGCGGAAGACTTTATAAAGCTTTTTATGAATACAAAAATATCTGAAAGGAACTGCGGGATATGTGGAAAATACTGGGCATTGCCCCCACAAGGGACATAAAGGAAATAAAATCTGCATATGCAAGGCTTGCAAAGCAGTATAACCCGGAAGAAAAGCCGGAGGAATTCAAGCAGATATTTGAAGCTTACAAGGCTGCCTGCATATATGCAAAAAGCACGGAGAAATTTTTTGCGAAAAAAGAACATAAAAAACATGAGGGCAATGAGACAGAATTCATATCCAGGAATGTGGATGATAAAAAAGATACATCAGCCGGTCAAGATGCACAAGGATATGATTTTTCGGCGGTGGACGTTCAAAAAAATACCGCTCACAACGAAAATCCGGCGGACGGCAACGCTGAGC
>CAZGAZ010000022.1:0-12568 GCA_964523835.1 uncultured Ruminococcus sp. | reverse complement strand
CGCTCACAACGAAAATCCGGCGGACGGCAACGCTGAGCAAGAATATGATTTTTCGGCGGTTGGCGGCGAAAAAAAACTCGGCAAAAAGGAAAATGCTCCAACGGAAAATTTCGATTTCAGCAGCATAGATCCGAACTTCAGCGATTTAAACGGAATGGACAGGACAAGCAGCCTGCGGATATATCTGATACGCAAGCTGAAGAAAATTTTTGACAGCCGCAGAGAGGCGGACATCAAAACATGGCAAAGCTTTTTTTACGACACCTATTTTGACGAACTGGTTTTTGATGTGGATTTTCGCCTGCAGGCAAGGGAGGTCTTTTTTCATAAGTCTCTCCCTCATCTGACGGCAAAGCTTGTGGCGGAGAAATTCGGGGCGGGCACTCAGTTTATTGACGAGGGATACGGGCGGTATACGGTAATAATTTCCGACGGAAGAAACAATCATTATTCGTATTCACGCAATAACACCGCAAGGAGGACTCCGCCTCAAAAAAAGGACAGGAAAGATATAATGATAAAGATCATTGTTGCTGCGGTGGCGATAGCGGTTCTTTGGGGGCCTATGATCTTTCTTTTTGTTCAAGATCCCGAGAGTATGACGGCACATTCACATACGGAAACCAATACTTCTCCCGGCATAATCACTTTGCCGCCTTACGAAGAAGGCGGCGACGCGGGCGAATATATTTTTGAGGCAGCTTTAGCGGTTGCCGAGGAACAGACCTATGAGGAGGATTTTCTTTATGAAAGCTGCCGGGGCAAATGGCTGTTCGATTTCGGATATATGGAATTTGCCGACGACCATAAGGCAAAGATAAGCTTTAACGGAGAGGTTTCAGAAGGTACGGTATTTACTGAGGCAGCGTCTAAGGGGGCTGTTCTGTATATGTTAGTCCGCAGCGAAAATGAAGATGTGGACGGTATGAAGCTCACGGCGCATATTTTTTCTGCTGAGGGAAGGAGACTTATCTGCACCGACAGGGACGGAAATGAATATACGGGAGTGTATGAACAGAAAAAAGAAAACGCCGAAACATAAGCTTTTTGCATTGGCGTTCATTGACGAAGGGAGCGGCGGGAAATGTGGGAAACGCTGGGCATTGCCCCAACAGGCGATATACAGGAAATAAAATCGGCGTATGCGAGGCTTGCAAAGCAATATAATCCCGAGGAAAAGCCCGAGGAATTCAAGCGGATATTTGAAGCGTACAGGGCAGCTTGCAGGTATGCAAGGAATGTGAGAGAAAATTCGGGCAAAGGCGAAAACGGGACAAGTCCCACGGCTTCGGAGAATACGGAGGGATCGGATTTTTCAGCCATGAACCGATCGGAGAATGACGCTCCCGAGGATGACGGCGAAGCTGCCGGCGAGTTTGATTTTTCGGGAATACATACGGATAATATAGACAGGACGGAGCTTTCAAGGGACGAAAAAAGGAAAATGCTGCTGAAAAATATGCGGAAGATGGTCTCGGACGAGAGCAGCCGAAATAATACGGAAATGTGGATGGATTTTTTTGTGAGCGAGGAGCTGGATGATTTTATTTACGAGCCGCAGTTCCGCAAGGGGGCGGCAGACCTGCTTTTCGGAATGCTGTTTTCCCACGAGGCGGCTTTGACGATCGCAAGCGGCTTCGGGCGTGGGTCGGGTGCTGCACCGGTAAATCATCACTCCGTCGGGAAATGGGAGGTTATCATTTCCGTGGGAGGGCACAAGTCTCCATACAGCAAGCCTGTGACCTTTGTAAGCTCCAAGCTCAGAAAGATACTTATAATAATTTATATTGCGGTATGCCTTAGCCTGATCGGAATCGTTGCAGCTTTTCTGATATGGGACTATAACTTCAATGCATTAAACCCGTAAAAAGACAATCCCGGGTAGTTCATCTGCTTAATTCATCAACATTAAAATAAGATTAAAATTGCATTAGAATTTTTATGTCCTCTGGACATTTGCGGAAAAATATGGTATAATTTTATTCGGAGACAGAGAAGAAGCAAAATTAGCACTCTAACCCGTAGAGTGCTAAAGTTTACATAAATTTAATCGGATAACAATCAAATGTTCACAAATAAGCCGTATAATAAAAAGCAGTAAGATTGAAAAAAGAAGCACATCCTGCCCGTTTCGGCATGTCGGCGAAAAGATGTGCAGAAGGTTGTTGGAGCAGGAAAGTCCGCAAATTAAATCTGCGTAATGCAAAAATTTACAAAATTTCAATCGATATGTAACGAAATATTCATAAAAATATGGTGCAATAAAAAGCAAGGAGATCGAAACAAGAAGCAAATCTTGCCTCTTGCCTCTAACCTTCTTGCCTCTGACAGTGGAGATGACGGGAATCGAACCCGTGTCCGAAAACCTATTCACAAGACTTTCTTCGAGCGCAGTCTGTCATTTGCATTCCCTCAAAGCCCCGCAGGCAGACATGCTGAGCTTATCGGTAACCTGTAATACATCACAGACTTACAGGTTTTGGTCAGTGACGTTCACCGCTTAATCGGCGCCCGTTCCAAGGCCACGGTACTCCCCGGACGGACGAGCAGTGCGCTTAGGCAGCTGCTAATTCAAAATTATCGTTGTCGTCTAATTTTAAAACGAGTGCGGGTTAAAGAGATCAGCACCGTCCTCTGCTCGCTTATCCTGCTTCAAAGTCCCCGTCGAAGCCTTTACATCCCCATAATTTTAAGGATATTCAAAAACTTGTCGTGCGATAGCAACGCTATCGCAAGCGCTCCTTTAACGCACGCTCGATATCACGGTTTGCAGCCTTTGCAGCCATATCGTCACGCTTATCGTGGAGCTTCTTGCCCTTGCACAGCCCCACCTGCACCTTGACCCTCGAACCCTTGAAATAAAGGGAAATGGGGATAAGGGTGAGGCCCTCCTGTTTGAGTGTGCCGTAAAGCTTTGAGATCTCCTTTTTATGGAGCAAGAGCCTGCGCACACGCATGGGGTCACGGTTGAAGATATTGCCGTGATCGTAGGGGGAAATATGCATTCCCTTTACCCAAAGCTCGCCGTTATCTATGCTGCACCAGGCGTCCTTCAGGTTTACGCCGCCCCCACGAATGGCTTTGACCTCGGTGCCCACAAGCTCGATACCCGCTTCATAGCTTTCGAGAATAAAGTAATCGTGCCTTGCCTTGCGGTTTTCGGCAATGGTTTTGAAATTTTTCTTGTCGGTCACGCCCAAGGCACTCCCCTCCTGTTTCTGAAAATCCGTGATTTACATTATATCACTTATTTTCGCCTTTGTCAAGGGATTTTTTGAAATTTTTCGGAAAAACTTTTTCAAATAGAAAATCAGCAAGAAAAAGGAGATGGTATGTTTGAAAATGGCATTTATGATGAATAGCATGACGTTTTTAACACCTGCGCTTTTACTCAGAAGAAAAGCTATACTTAAGAAACCGAAAAAAAGCGGAGCGGTGAGCGAGGAAAGATTGAATATGATGAGAGCGGAAATATTATAAATCAAATTGAGAGATAGACTGTATTATAAGAATATATGTATATGGAGGTTATTTATTATGATTGAAGCAGAAATAAAAACTATATTGGAAAAATTTATGAATTTTTTTCCGGATCGCTGCTTATTAATAAAGCTATCCGATTTAATAGAAATAAAAGGATTTGGAGGAGAGTATTGTGCTTGTATGACGTCCGAGGGAATCAAATACGGAGATGAGGATTATTTTGCTGACGACAGTGTTAAAATCACAATTCAGCCGCCCGCAAACAGAAGCGATGTTATGGTTATTGTTACCAATCAAGTGTTTTATGACGCACTGAAAAACAGAGTTGAACGTTTTATCGCCCAGAATCCTTCGGACAGAGAAGAGGCTTTGCGATACATGGAAATAATAAAAAACAATTTATCTGTGCATTGATAAGTCTTTTGGCAACACATCGGTTTAGATGAAAGTTATATTAAGAAACCACTTATTAAATCGCTTTTAAAATATTTCCCATTTTTAAAATGGCTATGCAGGACGGTATTTCCCCCGCAGGTCATGTATGACCATGGCGGTTGGGAAATACCTTTAATCAGCAGTTCCTTAAAATAAAAAAATATTTACAGGAGGTTTAAACTCATGAATATGCAAAAGCTTACCAAAAAAACCATTGAGGCTATCCAGGCAGCACAGGACACGGCGGTCGAATATCAGAATACCAACGTTGACCAGTCCCATTTGCTGCTGGCGGTGATGACCCAGGAAAACGGGCTTATCCCTCAGCTGATGAAGAAAATGGGCAAGGACGCCGCTCTTATTGCGGGCAGCATTGAGAGGATAATCGGCAGGATCCCCAAGGTCACGGGCAGCGGTCGGGATATGAACACGGTTTATATTTCCCAGTCCCTTGACCGTCTGCTGAATGCGGCGGAGGTCATTGCCAAAAATATGGGGGACGAATTTGTTTCGGTGGAACACATTATGCTCTCCTATTTCGACAACGGGGACAAGGATATTGAGCGTTTGTTCAAGGACTTTGCACTTGATAAAAACAGCTTTCTGAGTGCATTGCAGGACGTGCGGGGCAATCAGAGGGTGACAAACGACACTCCCGAGGACACTTATGATGTACTGAAAAAATACGGACAGGATCTGGTTGACCTTGCAAGGAAAAACAAGCTTGACCCTGTTATCGGCAGGGACAGCGAGATACGCAACGCCGTGCGTATATTGTCGAGAAAAACCAAGAACAATCCCGTGCTTATAGGCGAGCCGGGCGTGGGAAAAACTGCCATTGCGGAGGGACTTGCACAACGTATAGTGCGGGGGGACGTGCCCGACAATTTAAAGGACAGGAAGATCTTTTCGCTGGATATGGGTGCGCTTATTTCGGGGGCAAAGTTCAGAGGCGAGTTTGAAGAAAGGCTCAAGGCTGTGCTTGAAGAGGTCAAAAAATCCGACGGGCGGATCATCCTTTTCATTGACGAGCTGCACACCATTGTGGGGGCGGGAAAGACCGACGGGGCAATGGATGCGGGTAATCTTTTAAAGCCCATGCTTGCAAGGGGTGAGCTGCACTGCATTGGTGCGACTACGCTTAACGAGTACAGAATGTACATTGAAAAAGACCCTGCGCTGGCAAGGCGTTTTCAGCCTGTGACCGTGCCCGAGCCTACGGTGGAGGACGCTGTTTCCATACTGCGTGGGCTAAAGGAGCGTTACGAGGTTTTCCATGGAGTGAAGATTCAGGACAGTGCGCTTATTACTGCGGCGACACTTTCCAACAGGTACATTTCCGACAGGTTTCTGCCCGACAAGGCTATTGACCTGGTGGACGAGGCCTGCGCTCTTATTCGCACGGAGATGAACTCCATGCCCACGGAGCTGGACGACATTGCAAGGAAGATCATGCAAAAGGAAATTGCGGAGACGGCTCTTAAAAAGGAAGAGGACAAGCTTTCGAGAGAGCAGCTGACAGAGGTGCAGAGGGAGCTTTCCGAGCTGAGGGACGAATTCAATGAAATGAAGACCCGCTGGGAAAATGAAAAGGATTCGGTGGCACGTTTGCAGAAGCTCCGTGAGGATATTGAGCAGACAAACAGCGAGATAACAAATGCCGAGCGGGGTTATGACCTTAACCGTGCGGCGGAACTGAAATACGGCAAGCTGCCTGCGCTGAAAAAGGAGCTTGAAGAGGCAGAGGCGGCTGCGGACGATTACGAAAAACACACGCTTATCCGTGACAAGGTGACGGACGAGGAAATTGCAAAGATAGTTGCAAGGTGGACGGGTATTCCCGTATCTAAGCTTATGGAGGGCGAAAGAGAAAAGCTTCTGCGCCTGGAGGAGCTTCTGCACCGCAGGGTTATCGGGCAGGACGAGGCTGTTAAAAAGGTCAGCGAGGCTATTCTCCGCTCCCGTGCGGGTATACAGGACCCTAACCGTCCGCTGGGTTCGTTTATGTTTATGGGGCCTACGGGCGTCGGCAAGACCGAGCTTGCAAAGGCGTTGTCCGAGGCGCTGTTTGATGATGAGAAGAACATTGTGCGGATCGATATGACGGAATATATGGAGAAGCATTCGGTGTCAAGGCTTATCGGAGCGCCTCCGGGATATGTGGGCTATGAGGAGGGCGGTCAGCTGACCGAGGCGGTGCGCAGGAAGCCCTATGCGGTAATACTTTTTGACGAGGTGGAAAAGGCGCACCCGGATGTGTTCAACATTCTCCTGCAGGTGCTGGACGACGGCAGGATAACCGATTCACAGGGGCGGACGGTGGATTTCAAAAACACCATTATAATCCTGACATCTAACCTTGGCTCGGACTATATTTTGGATGGTATCGACGAAAGCAATGAGATAACCGAGGAAGCAAGGGAGCAGGTGTCGGGGCTGTTAAAAAGCCGTTTCCGTCCCGAATTCTTGAACAGGCTGGACGAGATAGTTTTCTACAAGCCCCTTTCCAAAAAGGAGATTTACCCCATAATCGACCTTATGCTGAAATCCCTTTCAAGGCGGCTGCGTGACAAGCAGCTGTCGGTGGAGGTGACAAACGGGGCAAAGGAGCTTATTGTAAAAGAGGGCTACGACCCCATTTACGGCGCAAGACCCTTGAAGCGGTACATTCAGAGCCGCATTGAGACCCTTATTGCAAGAACCATGATAGCAAACGATCCTGAACCGTTCACGGTGATAAAGGTGAACAGCAGGGAAAACGAATTTGTTATCGAATGTATAGCGCCGGCCGAGGAAACTCAAACGCCGGAAGCCGAAATAACGGAAACAAAATCGGAAACGGAATAATCCTAATATAAAGCGGGGCTGCTGCTTTGCAGCAACAGCCCCCGCATTTTTCCAGCCTCTAGCCATCTAACCTCTAGCTTCTCATAGTATAAAGCAGATCAGCCCGCCGCAGCCCTCGTTGATTATTCTTTCGAGGGTCTCCTGCAATTTCAGGCGTGCGTCCACGGGCATACGGTAAAGCTTGTTGTGAAGCCCTTCGTTTACAAGCTCGTGGAGAGATTTGCCGAATATATTGGACTCCCATATCTTTCCCGGGTTTTCCTCAAAGTCACGCAGCAGGTACATGACCAGCTCCTCCGACTGCTTTTCGCTGCCGACGATAGGGCTTACCTCGGTTATAATATCCGCTTTCATCATATGTATGGACGGGGCGGAGGCTTTGAGCTTCACGCCGTATTTGCCCCCTTGACGGACGATCTCGGGTTCTTCCAAAGTCAGTTCTTCAATGGTGGGCATTACTATGCCGTAGCCTGTTGCTTCCACTTCTTTGAGGGCGTTTTCTATCTTCTCGTACTTTTTGCGGACTGCCGTCAGATCTTTAAGCAGGGGCATAAGGTCGCTTTCGCCCGAAATTTCTATGCCTGTGGTCTCCCCTAAAATTTTATAGAAAAGCTCGCTCTTTACGGTAACGGAAATATCCGCACAGCCCTTGCCGAGGTCGATTGAGCGTATATCCGAATAGGTGATATGCTCGCAGGTGAGAATGTTTTCCGCAATGTTTCCTGCGTCACGGACGGTCTTTACATTTTCCGCAGCCTGACGTATGGCGCTGTATATCTCGTTTTTGAGCCAGTGATCCTTGCCGAGACCCGTTATCCATTTGGGCATGGCGATGTTTATCTCCCTGACGGGGAAGCTGAAAAGAACCTGCTTTAAAATATTGTCGATATCGTCTCCCGAAAGCTCCAGACAGTTTACGGCTATGACGGGAGTGCCGTATTTTTCCTCCATTTCACTGCGGAGGGTCTCCGATTTGCCGCTTTTGGGGTCGGTGCAGTTAAGGAGCACCACAAAGGGCTTGTTAATGGCTTTAAGCTCGCCTATGACACGCTGCTCGGATTCCTCGTATTCATTGCGGGGGATATCTGAAATGCTGCCGTCGGTGGTGACAACAAGGCCTATGGTGCTGTGCTCGGTTATCACCTTGCGTGTGCCCACTTCAGCCGCCATATTAAAGGGCACTTCCTCGGAAAACCAAGGGGTCATGACCATTCGGGGGGCTTCGTTTTCGATATACCCGATAGAGCTGGGTACGATATATCCCACGCAGTCTATAAGGCGCACATTAAAGCGGGCGTTGAAATCATTCTCGCCAACGGAAATTTCCACAGCGTCCTCGGGGATAAACTTAGGTTCGGTGGTCATTATAGTCTTGCCCGCAGCGGACTGGGGCAGCTCGTCTACCGCCCGCTCCCGCCTGAAATCGCTCTCTATATTGGGAATGACCAGCTGCTCCATGAACCTTTTTATAAAGGTGGATTTACCTGTTCTCACAGGCCCTACAATGCCTATGTAGATATCGCCGTCGGTTCGTCTGGCAATATCCTTGTAAATATTGTTCTGAACTGTATTCATAAAAATATATTCTCCTAACTTGCTTTTTTTAGACGTTTTTGCAGCAGTCTGCCGCTGTTTCGGTTGCTGTATTTAATGGAAACTTCCGATTAAAGGTATTTCCCAACCGCCATGGTCATACATGACCTGCGGGGAAATACCTCCACCCACAGCCATTTTTTATCAAGAAAATCCCTAAAGGCGATTTAATCAGCGTTTCCAAAGGAAAAACGTTATGCCATGGGGATAAGCAGCATTCGTCCCTCGGAAAGAGTGCCCGAATCAAGCTCGTTTTCCTCCATTACCATACCTACGGAGGCGCCGCAGCCCTTGGCAATGTCCCAAAGATCCTCCCCGGGGTCGGCAAAGTAAAGCTTCAGGGCAAATTCCTCCTGCTTTTCTCTGGGAGTCTGCTCGTCAAGGGTTATTTCGGTAACGGCATTTACTGTCCTGTAATCCTCGATCCGCCCTCTTACGGCTATCTCCGCTTTGATCTCCGCAGTGTTTTCAGAGCCTATGGTATAGGTGCAGGAAAGAACGTCAAAGGTAAGACGGCTGACGGCATTTTCGGAAAAGCTGCCGCCTCCCGAAATGATCTCCTCCACGGGCACGTCGCTTTCGCAAAGGATAAAATCGCCGTTTTCCGCTTTGCCTATAACGGTGAATCTTACAGTCCCCGTGACCTTTATTTTATCGCCCTCACGCTCGGTGCGCAGCTTGTCGGTGCGGCAGGAAACATCGTAAATTTCCGCAAGGGGACTGTCCTTGTTTTCGCAAGCGCCCTTTACGACAATAACGCTGTCGATATTTTCGGGCTCGCTGCGAATCTTTACGGGAACGCTCGAATGAGAGGAATTATATGCGGTGGAGTATTCGTCGCAGGCAATGTCGCAAAGGGTGCTCTTAACGGCGGTGCAGTCGATAAAGAGCATTACCTCGCATTCAAGAGCGGTCGCCTCGCCGTCCCCAGAGGAACGGGGAATAATCTCGCAGGAAACTACCTCGGTATATACAGAGCAGTCGTAATCGCCGTCAAGGCCCTCCATATCTATAAGCTGGGAATAGGGCAGAGTGAATTGCAGGGCGCATACGGGGCGGTCGGGATTCTCCCCCGAGGGGGTGTAAACAAGGGAGATTTTAAGTTCGCCCTTGGCGGCAAGCTTGCCTGCCACAAGCTTTTTGTCGGTGGATATTACCCGTGCGCCGCATTTTATTATGCTGCCTACGGGAGGGTTATCGCCGATCTCCAGTTCGTCGGAAACAGTGACACGCCTTGCTCCGTGGATTATGGACGAGGGGCAGAGGCAGGCGGATTTTTTCAGCTCCACAGAACCGCCGAAAGCGTCGCAGATGACCTGAACATCGGTCTCGCCCATTACCTCCACGGTAACCGTTACCGCTCCCCTTACATCTATGCGGCGGCGGTTTACGGCACGGCAGTTTATGTGGTCGGGGCTTGCCTTGATGAACACTGCCGCATTCACAGCCTGTTTGTCCAGGTTCACCGTACGGCTGTAGCTCAGCTTTTGTTCCACTGCCTCGGGCTGTCCTCCGGATTCGGGGCAGTAGATGACCCTTATGCAAACGGTCAGTTCATAGGTCACACGGTCGCCGCTGATACCGCAAAGGGTAACTCTCGGTTCTGCCTCGCAGCCCATTATCCGGAATATTTCCGGGTAATAATCGGGCAGCACGTAATCCAGCTCCACGGGCTGCTCCTGAACTGTCTGGCAGATCTTCTCGAATGATTTTACCGATTCTTTGTTTACTTTGAAATTCAAGATCCATCAATCCTCCTAAATTAATATGGCAGCGCCTTGGGGCTTGATCATTTTTTTTGCACTGCCTGATTGTCCTCTTTGAGATAATTATATTCGGGGATTTCCTGAACTATGCTACTAGAGGCAAGAAATTAAGAGGCAAGAGGCAGGAAGTAAGAAACGGTTTACAAGAGCACACACTTCACTTGGGTTTCCAAAGGGGGGACCCCTTTGGCGGGTCAGAGGGAAATGTGTTTTTGCAAAACAGCCCTTGCGGGGGTCGGGGGGCAATATGTTTTTGCAAAACAACCCCCTCTGACAGCCGCCGCAAATGAAAGCAATTCAAGAGCCCCCCCCCAAAAATGCGCCGCCCGATTCACTTGACCTATAAGTCGAAGTCACGCATAACACGACATCTCACAACTACTCAAAAAGTAAAAATCGGTGCGTCATTGCAACTAAAGTTGCAGCAGCATAGAAACGCACGGCGAATGCCGAGTGCAACTTTAGTTGCACATTTTCATCGCTGCCGCCCGTAAGGGCGCAATAGGTAACGGCAAGCGTCACTGCCGAGCCGTGACACAGTAACATTAAATTATTATTAAGGAAATCGTTTTTCAATCACCCGACATAAAAAACCGCACGACCTGTTTTATACAGACCGTGCGGTTTTCTATTTAATTTCCTGTTCAATATTTTCAAAAATATCGCTGTCGAAAAACTCACGCAGTGAAATTCCAAAGCCGTCGCAAATTTTCTGCAAGGAAACAACTCCCGGATTCTGACTTTTTTCGTTCAGCATACTGTATATCGTCGTGGGCGGCATACCCGCACTGTTTGCAAGAGAATTTACCGCCATACCACGCATACTGCAAAGCTCAAGTATTCTCGCCTTTACGGCTTGTTTGGCATTCATATACAAAAATCTCCTTATGTGGGATATATCCTTAATATGATATTACCAAAATTAAAAAATTTATGTGTGGGATATATCCCAAATTACAAAAATATGTTATAATAGGGATATATCCCACATAAAGAAAGGTGATTTTTATGATATGTACTTTTTTCGGGCATAAAAACACGCCCGAAAGCATAAAGCCGCTTCTGAAAGCAAAAATAAAACAAGTAACAGAACGTTATCCGGGCGCAAAATTCTATGTCGGACACAACGGAAGCTTTGACAGTATGGTCATATCGGTGTTAAAGAAATTGTCGGAAAATTATCCCGGCATAGCCTATAATGTGGTGCTTGCCTATCTTCCATCGGCTGCCGCAGACAGAACGAACGATTTTTTATGTGACGTGCCTACGATTTATCCCGAGGGGACAGAGGCTGTACCTAAAAAATATGCTATATCATTTCGGAATGAATGGATGATAAAGCAGGCGGATATGATAATATGCTATATTACCCACGATTTTGGCGGTGCGGCGAAATATGTCCAAAAGGCTCGCAAGAACCAAAAAGCCGTGATAAATCTTGCCGACACAAAATAAATTATAAAAAGGAAGTGAATATATGTCTGTCATAAATCTGAAATTCAGAATCGGTGAGGAAATGCTTAAAAAACTGTGTTACATCACATGTTACGAAAACTTCTCCGTCAACGGTCAGATCATTCTTTTTTTGCAAAAATGCATAAATGAATTTGAGGAAGAGCATGGCGAGATCAACTTTGATAAACCGGAAAACGAAAATATCCATGAATAATGCAAATTGCTTTTTGACGTGACATAAGATGATTTGGCTGTAAATATTTCACAAAAAATTTATTATGTAAACGATTGACATATGGGCAATTTAATGGTATAATAAAATCATGTGAACGGGAAATATTTACAGCCCGAAAAAAAGTCCCCCTAAACGAGAGGACAATTTTCAGAAAACAAACATAAAAGGAGCGTCGATAAAGTGAAATATTCAGGAAAAACATCCCTGATAGCAGTAACAGCTGCCGTTATGAGCCTTAGTATGCTGTGTCTCACAGGCTGCGGAGATAAAGAAAACGAGCCGCAGGAAACGGGCAGTGCGGCTGTGGAAAGCCCTGCCGCAGAAAATACCCCCTTGGCAAGCGTTTACGAAAACCCCGACTGGAGCTACGGACAGGTCGCCATAAGCGGCGGCGGCTTTGTTACGGGAATAATCAGCACCTGCGAGCCGGGGCTTTTCTACGCCCGCACGGACGTGGGCGGCGCATACAGGTGGGATAAGGACAAGGATATGTGGATATCCCTTTCCTATTCCGTTTCCGACGACGACAAGGGGCTTCTGGGAATAGACGGCATTGCGGTCGACCCCAATGACGCAGCCTCCGTTTACATGATCGCAGGGACGGAGTATTTCAGCGGAGCTAAAACATGTGTATTTGTTTCCCACGATTACGGCGAGCATTTCGACGTGGTGGACGTTTCGGATATGATAAAGGTGCATGGCAACGGCATGGGCAGAGGAAACGGCGAGAGAATTGCCGTTGACCCCAACAATT
>CAZGAZ010000021.1:2810-45960 GCA_964523835.1 uncultured Ruminococcus sp. | reverse complement strand
AAAAGCTGCCGTCATCATAACCCGGAGGTCCGCCTTCGGGTTTATTAAAAAACAGCTGCGAGTCATTATCAAAAGAACGTTTCATAATAGGGGTCAGAAGCGGAATATCGTCTTTTACCATAGGTGTAAAGCATAATTGTTCAAATTCCATTGATTTTTACCTCCATATATTTTTATAGGTTTTTATAATTATAATAATGTCTGTATAAAAAGTCAACACATTTATTGGATATAAGACAAAATTATAATAACGGAACGTGATCACATAAAAACAGCGTCTATTTTTCCTGCATATTAAATCACATCCCTTAATTTTATTATACCACTAAAATTAAAGGATGTGTGATTTCTGGAACGAACGGTCAAAATAATGCACGAATGGCAGAAAAACTGCTTCACCGATATACAAAATAAATCATTACAAGCATAAAAACTTATTTTATTTTCATTTGCATTTTCACAACCTCATTGATAATATCCCCGCATTTACGAATTCTTGCAGCGATCTTTTTGTTAGCCTTATTTCCGAATATTTGCCGCTGCCTTTTGTATATAAGATAAGGCAAGTTCCTCCTGTTCACTGCTTCTGCGCAGCAGTTCAATTATGTGATTTCTTTTTTCTTTGAGGGAATCCTTGGGAAATGAATCACGCAGATGAGCAATAGTTGCTATTTCTGTTGCAGAGGTTACAATGTCATTATATTGATCTATTGCCAAAATCATGAGTTCCTTATCAATACCGGGAATTATTTTTATGCATAATTCAAAAAACTGTTTGGTTCTGAACTTGTTTTCATAATGAATAAACGCATGAGGAAAAACGCATTCGATCTGATCTGTATTTCTTTGGTTTTCTTCACGTAACAGCTCGCACCAGTTCCTGTAAATAACCATGCCGTGGCCCTGCATTTTATCTTCTCCGCAATGACTTTCGTTTAACAAAAGTGTTATACCTTTGAGAAGCGCATTAGTACACGCCGCTGCCAAAGTCATTTTTTCATTGGCAGGCCTCAGCGTCAGCATATCACAGTCAATTCTGTACCAGCCGGCGTATCTATCAAGCTGTTCAAAGTCCATCCGTGCATTTTTCTGATCGTCTCCCTCTAAGAAACCGAGCCCTTTTAAAGTCCGTCCATGGTCGGAAAAGCCGACAGCAAAAACAGTATCCGTATATTCTTTAGGGATAATTATAACGGGATAACCGTGTTCGATCTGACTGCAAGCAAGAGCAATAAATTCATCCTCCGAATGATCTGCCATTGAATGAATTTCATAATCCAAGCCGTATATTAAAAAGCTGTCATGAATCCATTCGTCCGGCCCATATGAATATCCAAAACATATATTCATAATAGCAGACTGTAAAATATATTCCTCGTCATCATTTATCTGACGATTTTGGTTATCCATACGCTGTTCCAATCCGAAAAACAATTTTAACGCAGTTAAAAGGGAAGCAGATGAGATACTTTTCGGCCATTCAAGTCCCGAATAATCGGCTACGGGAAGTCTGGGTCTCACAATGAATTCATAATCAAAGTCCATATTACGCAAAACACTTGACGACGGGTCAAGGATCTTGTCTACGGAACAATCAAAAAGCTTGGATATTTCACAAAGCATTGGCACTTCGGGAACGGCTTTTCCGTTCTCCCATTTGCTGACCGCCTGCGGTGAGACTGTTAATTTTTCGGCAAGCTGCTCCTGGGTCAATTTGTTTTTTGTACGCAGATATGCAATTTGCTCTCCCATTTTTTTCACATCAAACATATTATTTTTTCTCCTTTATTTTTATTGCAGTTATATGCTGCAATTTTATTATAGCAATTATGTAATGCAATGTCCATATATGACGGGTTGTTTTTTTAGGAGAAAACTAAACTTACGGTTGAGCTGCCGATTACAGAAGATGCACTTGCCTTACTTTTTGATGACCGGCACCCACATACGGATCCCATTCGGAACACCGCCATTTTGAAACCATTTTTCCGAAAAAACATGTTCCTCATAAAATATCCCCGACGGACAATCAAACTCATACCCTGAAGTATTTTTTATAAACTCAACAAAAGCCTCGGAAGCCTTCATCATGCTGAGCGCAATATCCAGCTCGTCATTTTCGTCAAACTGATTAAGTGTGACATCACTTACCAGAAACAAACCCGAAGGAGCATCCTCAACCTCCAGCCCGAAAAATTCTTTCTTGCCGCATTCATCACCCACAAGATACATCATTGCTTTGTATGGGTGTTTTATATGTTCTGAGGCGTTCTGATGTTCTCCGCCCTGAGGGTGATGTCCCGATAATGCCACTCCTGCATACCTTCGGGCGGTGCGGTCGGGTATATACTTTTTACACCATTCCGACATTTGTCCCCATGCTTCATTTTCGGGATCAATACAATCTGCAGTGAAACAAACAACCTTTTCATTTCTATGTTCTTCAATTTTTACGATAGCAGTTTCATTCATTATCATCTCACCTTCTTTTATACTGATTTGAAAATTCAGTTTAGGAAAACAGACATCAAGACCCTCTTTTCTGATCTTACTTGGAGTATTTCCCGCAAAATTTCTCACCGCCCGTGAAAACGCCGCCTCCGAACTGTAACCGTACTTCATAGCAATATCAATGACTCTGTGTCCGGTGTCCGTTAATTCTTTTACCGCATATTGAAGCCTGCGTTTTCTGATATATTCATCCAATGTCATACCGGCAATTAACAAAAAGAAACGTTGATAAGTTGACTTAGACATTCCTGCTATTCCGGCAGCCCTTTCATAATCAATATCCTCAGACAGATTATCTTCTATATATGCAATTGACAGATTAAGCCCTTCAATGTAATCCATATTATCAGCCTCCTGCAATAATTATAGCCTATGTATTCATTAAATACTTTGCAGTAAACGTCATTTGCTGCATATATTGCATTATTTTTAGAAGAAGTTTGTGTCCACATGGCAATAATATTGATTATTTTGAACATTTAACGGATAATAAAGTTTTTATGTCGTCAAAATACTCCTTGCTCGTAACACGGTAATGAATCCACCCGCCGTCACTGCAAGGATATTTGTTGTCTATACATTCCTGCGTATATTTTTGAAGCTTGTCATAAACTGATCTATATTGCTTGTCCGATAATTTCATCATGACAGTGAAAGCATTGTTTTCCGCAAAAACATTGCATATAAGCTTGTTTTTCTTTTTATGAGAAACGCCCCAGCCATATTTATTACCATAAGGGAAAACAATTTTTTGCTCTGTATCAAAGGCAGATGTCAGCCACTTATTAAGTATAGAAAATCTTTCTGCATTCTCTCCGCAGAATCTTATCATTTCTTCCTGGGTAGGTGTTTCTTGTTTATTGAGCATTCTTTCGTACATAAAAAATTCCTCCGCATAATAATTATTATTTCTCTTTACAAGCTCGGCATCATGTGTCGGATTTGATATTAACATCGACCTTTGTGTATGGGATCTCAATGCCCTTTTCATCAAAGGCAGTCTTGACCTGTTCAATAAGGTCAAAATGCACCGTCCAGTAATCGGCGGTTTTCGTCCATACACGGGCAGTTATAATAACCGCACTGTCCGCCAGCTCCGAGACCCGCACAAAGCAGTCCTCATCCTGTAAAATAAGCTCATGCGCCCCTATGACTTCCTTTACCGTTTCAATGGCAGCCTTGAAATCGCTTTCATAGGAAATGCCAAATTTAAGGTCAACACGCCGCTTTTCCTCACGGCTGAAATTGGTGATAGTCCCCCCCGCAACCATGCCGTTTGGAATGAAAATGACCTTGTTGTCATTGGTTTTAAGGGCAGTGGAGAGAATTTTTATTTCCTCAACAATCCCTTCAATGCCGCTTGCTATAATATAATCCCCCTTGGAAAATGGCTTTGTGAACAGAATAATAAATCCTCCTGCCACATTTGAAAGGCTGTTTTGCAGAGCAAGGCCAATGGCAACCCCCGCCGTGCCTATTACCGTAACAATGCTTGTCATAGGAATACCCAAAGCCGACAGAGCAATAACGATAACAAAAGCGGACAGCGTAATATTCAGCAAGGACATTAAAAAGCCCCGTGCAGTTTCCTCTATCCTTGTGCGCCCCATGGCCTTGTCAATAAGCTTAACAGCTATCTTAACGGCAATTTTACCCACAATGTACAGTATCACCGCAAAAATAACCGTGGGCAGAAAGCCGATAAGGGTGTCCCCGAAGCTTTGCAGCATTGTTTTGTTCACATTTCCTCTTGCCACAGCCTCCGCCATATGCGCCGCTTCCTCGGCAATTTCGGACGCTCCAGATTCCGCCGCCAATGTAAGAATTTCTTTCATATTATCACTTGCCTTTCGGTTTAATGTTAATATTATATCATACTTTTTTGAATCTTGCAAGTACCGTTCCAAGTCTTTTTAATTTGCCCTGTTTATATATCAGTAAATAAAAAATGCGGACATTAAATTTTGTCCGCATTTTATTCAGCCCTCAAAAAATACGCCTTATGGTCGGAAAAATCATACTCTGTCTCCAAATATGCAAGAGCGCAGTCGGGAGTGACCGCCATATAAGGCGTTCCCAGCCGGTACAGCTCCGAAAGAGCTCCACGGGTGTTCAGAAATTTCCCGTCACAGTCTCCCTGTACAATAAAGTAACATTCCCTGCCTTTGAGAAATCCCTCTATCCTGTCAATATCGGGAGGCATTTTAAAACTCTCCGAGATAACACAGCCCAGATATTCCTCTGCCGTGTGGGACATTTTTCTGAAAAAATTCTTCCTCTTTTTATCCGAGGAAAGCTCATAGTAAAGGCGTTCCAATTTGTTTTTATCAAAAAAGCTTTTGCACATCTGCCGCTCAAATTCCTTGTCCATTCATCCTGCTCCCTCATATATAATTATCCTGCAATACGGATATTATAACATAATTGCAGGATAATGTCAAGAGCAGTTACATCATAAATTCCCCGCTCAGAAAATATATCATATCGGGTATCCCGCCGCCGAAAATTTCCGCCGCCATAGCGGGAATGACCAGCAGAAAAGCGGATATCCCCATAGCCGACCCCGTGTCGGGTGAAAGCCTGCTTATAAGGGTGCATATCCCACCGATAACGTAGCCCGCAATGCCCCTTACAGCAAACAGCAGGATAATGTAACTCCGCAGCGGCATATACAGCGGAAAATCCCGCATACATTCCAGACTTTGCAGCGGCGCAGACAGGTCGCTCAATCCCAGAAGCTCGCCTATCTGCCAGAGCTGAATAAGGTGCAGCCCCGAACAGGTTATAAAGCATATGAGCAAAACCGAAATAAGCTTTGCAGCGTCAGTTACCCGCCGCCCCTTGTACGCACTGTGAATGACCGTCCCCATTCCGTTCTGTCTGTCGTAAGCATATACTCCCGACACAGCCGCAATAACCCCAATCAGAGCGTATAAGCATACCCGCCGCAGCGTGCCCATATCCTTTTTGAATAAAAGCTCGTATGCATAAGGCTTTATAAGCCAAACCTCACGTCCGCTGCTCCTGCTGTACCGCAGCCCGTCCTCGGCGTTTTCCTGCACAGGCAGCAGCCCCTCCAGCTGCTTTGTGTATTCCTCCAGCTGCATAATAAGCCGCCCTAAAAGGTCATTATCGGGATTTTCCTTAGCTATGCAGCTTTCTATCTGTTTGTTTGTCCGCTCAATGTTCCATTCCAGGCGTTCACGGTTTTTGGCAATGTTATCAATCATTTCCTCGGTAATAATTCCCTCAAATTTCCCGTACCATTCCGATTCATAAGGGTTTACGGGGTAAACATAGTCATACTTTTTTGCACTGTTAAGAGTCAGCAGCAGCGCCGCCCCGAGAAAAAATATCCCCCTGCCGTTAATGAGCAGCTTCCGAAGCTCCCAGCCGAAAACCGTCCTGTTGACTTTTATCCTTTCGCCAAGCCTTGCAAACCTTTCACTTATCCCCGTGAGTATCCCCCGTGAAACAGGCTGCATTTTCCCGTGAACGATCATAAGCGCAGCGCACAGCAAAACCGTCATCGCCGCCATAGCAGCAACAAGGCAGTGAAGCGCTTCCACAGCCCTGCCGCCCATGTTAATGAACCTGCAAGCGGAAAATATCTCCCGAAAATCGAATGCCGCAAAAATGTTGATGTACTTAAACCCATTCATTCGTGAAACGGGAATAAGCAGCCTGTACAGCAGCATTTGCACCGCCCCTATCACTCCCGCCGCCCCGAAAGCCGCCGCCGTGCGGAAAACACTTGTCAGCAGATAAAGACCCAGCCCCGCCATAAACGCCGCCCAAATCTTCACGCCAAAGCATATCAGCAGAAATTCCCCTATAGTCACCCTGTAAGGGCATTCCATAAATTCCGGCAGCGACTGAACAGCCCTGCTAAAATCACATTTTCCAAACGCCATGACCGCCCCGATAAAATTTTCCCCGTATAAAAGCGCCCCTCCCAGCACCGCCGACAGCCCTAAAATAACTATCCGTACAGCGCACAGCCTCCCCCTGCCGTAAGCCGTTGCACGCACCATATTCACAAGCCCCTTCCGCCTCTCCGCCTGAAACCCTATAGCAACCGCCGCTAAAAACGCCGTCAGCAGAATATCGCTCAGTCCGAAATTAATCAGCAATACCACCCCGAAATTATCGCCGCTTTTGAGGCGCAGTCCCGTAAGACCGCTGTACTTTTCGGCAGCCCTTGCCATAGACTCCGCCCCGAAGCTGTCGTCCCTGTACATGGGCAGAGCGCCCAGCTGCTTTGCATTTTCCTCCGTCCGCCTCAAAAATTCGGGATAAGATGAAATGTAAGCCTCCAGTTCCTCACCCGTCATCGTCACATCCCTGCCCCTGTACCCTCCGCAGGAAATAAGGAACATTCCTAAGTTCAGTACAATCAAAATAATAATTATAGGTATCTTTCCGCAGTATGCCCGCCTTGCCTCATTCATTTCCGCCCCTCCCCGTAATAAAGATAAACATCCTCCAGCGTAATATCGGTCACAGGCGAGAATCCATCAGGCAGACCGTCCGCCGCCGCACGGAAAATGAAACCGTCCTTTCGTCTTATGGTCTGCCCCTTGCCGAATTTTTCACGCAAACGTTCCGTATCCTCAAAGCTGCCCTTATATTCTCCCACCTTGCCGCTTATTTCCTCCATAAGCCTGCCGGGTGTGTCAAACCGCAGCACAGAGCCGCTTCTCAGCAGTATCACCCTGTCCGCAATGCACTCAATATCGTCCACCACATGAGTGGCAAGAATAACCGTCCTGTTGCTCCCCAGACTTGCAATGTGATTCCGCAGACGTATCCTCTCTTCCGGGTCAAGTCCCGCCGTCGGCTCATCAAGTATAAGTATCTCCGGGTCGTCCAGCATTGCCGCCGCCAAAAGCGTCCTCTGCCGCATTCCCCCCGAAAACGACCCCAGCTTCTTGTGACTGACCTTTGACAGCCCCACCAGCTCTAAAAGCTCGCCCGACTGCCTCTTTATCTCCCGCCCCTTCATTCCTTTAAGCGCACCTATGTACCGCATAAACTGCCCCGCCGTAAAGTCCTCGTAGATCCCTTGAAGCTGCGGCGTATACCCCACCTTTCTGCGGTACTCCGCCCCCATTCCCAGTATCTCCCTGCCGTTATACAGCACCTCGCCCCCCGTGCGTTTAAGATTATCGGTAATAAGGTTGAGAAATGTGGATTTCCCAGCACCGTTAGCCCCCAGCAGCCCGTATATCCCTTTCCCAAGCGATAAATTCACATTGTCAAGAGCAGTGAACTCACCGTATTTTTTTGTTAAATTTTTTATTTCAAGGCTCATTTTCTTCCGCCTCCTCTTTGGGATCTTCATAGTAAACTTCCCCCGTATATCCCCCTAAAAGAATGGTTCTCCCCCTTTCGTCCATTACCCTCACGACCTCTTCAAATTCACCCTCCCCCGAAATTATATCCTCCAAAGGGCAGCGGTCGATATAATATATAATGCGTTCCTCGAAAAAATAATCCCCGTACCTTATCCTGTAAAAATAATTATCCGAGATCTTCCATATATAATTCTGATACCTGTAATAGGATATATTATCGCTGTATTCAAAATCATCGGCTTCTCCGCAGTCCGCCAGCCCCCCTATCCTTTCGCCGTCCCTGTAAACGCTTATATCATTATCTCCGCAGATAAAGATCATATCATTATAAAAAAGCGTGCAGGAGGCCATATTCCTCTCATCTGTATCTGCGGCAATGCCTATATATTCAAAGGTCTCGCTGTCATAGCTTTCTATCCTGAGACAAAAATTTTCATTTGCCGTGCTTACATAAACCCTGTCGGGCGTGACCCCCGAAAGCACTGTGTAAATTTCATCATTAACAACGGTAGGGGAGACCTCTCCGCTTGTGATATTATAGCGGTAAGTCCCGCCCCCCGGTTTCATTCCCGTGTAATCAAAGTAAACATAATCTCCGCAGCCCTTTAACCTGCTCACCCTGCGTGAAAAATATCCCTCATCATCGGAAACTATCTCTGTCGTTTCACCCGTGTAAATATTGACCTTCATCAGCCCGCTGTCAATATATCCTCCGAATCCTGGCAGACTGCGCTTTGATAAATCAAACGGAATATAAGCATATCCCTTGTGGATAATAAAAGGCTCCTGACCGATATCGCACCTGTCGTCCCGGGGAAACTTTATCTTGTAAACATCCGCCGCCTTGTCCAGAGCCGAGCCGTCCGCCGCCGCCCTGTAAAGAGCAATTCCCGCCGTTTCCTCGTCCTGTTCGTAAGCAGCAAAATAAATATCCCCCTCATACATCAGAGTGTTTACAGGTTCAAGGTCATTGTATGTGGCAGTGCAGCTGCCGCCCCCCTCGTGCATACATTCCGGGCGGCTGCACAAATACACCTGCGCCCCGCTTTCCTTGTCCGTGTACCGTAAACTCAGAATATCCGCAGCGCTTTCATTGGTGTACCACCCCTTGTCGTTTTCCATTATAGCATGAAAACCGTTGTTCCAAGGAGTGTCCTCCGGGTGCTCTGCATTGTTCCCGCCACGCCCGCAGCCCGTAAGCAGCATAAGGCACATTGCCATTGTTATAAACCTTTTTTTCATATTATCAGCTTCCTTTCTTTATCGCAGCAAAATGTTCTCCCCATAAAGCTTCCGCACTTTTGTTGTCCGTCACACTGAAAACCTCTTCAAATTCACCCTCACCCGAAATTATATCCTCCAAAGGGCAGCGGTAAACATTGCAAAGCACACGGGTCTCATAATTGTAATTCCTAAAATTACTCTCTATCACATACAAATACTCCCCGGAAATTTTAAAATCGTTCAAATGCCCGTCATAATCAAAACCGTTTCTGCTGTATCTTTCCCTGCCCATGCCGCAGGCAGTGCCGCCTATTTTTTCGCCGTCCTTGTAAACGCTGATATCATTATCTCCGCATAGGAATATCATATCATTGTAAAAAAGAGTATGGACGACAAAATTCTCTTCCTCCAATTCGGCGGCAACATATGAAAACTCCAGAGCTTCCTTGTCATAAGCCTCAATTTTAAGGCAGTCTTTTTCATTTAAAGTTCTTATAAAAAAAGCTTTATCGGTGACTCCCGTAATATATTTTTCCTTGCTTTTGATATCAACAGGGGAGCACACGTCCGCCGCAGTATCATATTGCCATGTTCCCCCCGACCAATCAAAATAAACAAAATCACCGCAGCCCATCAGGCTGCGCACCCTTGGGGAAAAATACCCCTCGTCATCGGAAACAATCTCTGTAGTTTCCCCCGTGTAAATATTGACTTTCATCATTCCGCTGTCAATATATCCGCCGAATCCCGGCAGACTGCTCTTTGATATATCAAAGGGAATATAAGCATATCCCTTGTGGATAATAAAAGGTTCATGCCCTATATCGCACCTGTCGTCCCGGGGAAACTTTACCTTGTAAACGTCCGAAACCTTGTCTATGGAAGAACCGTCCGCAGCCGCCCTGTAAAGAGCTATCCCCGCCGTTTCCTCGTCCTGTTCATAGGCAGCAAAGTAAATATCCCCGTTATACATTACCGTGTTTAACGTTTCAAGTCCATTGTATGTGGCAGTGCAGCTGCTGCCCCCCTCGTGCATACATTCCGGGCGGCTGCACAGAAAAATATCCACACCGCTGTCCTTGTCGATATAATGAAGATTAAGCAGATTCGTGCGGCTCATATTGGTGTACCAACCCATTTCCGTTTCCATAACAGCATTATTGCCGTGATTCCATGGCATATCCTCGGGAAGCTCATCATTTTTTTGTGCACCCTGTCCGCAGCCCGTAAGCAGCATAAGGCACATCGCCGCTGCCGTCATTATTAACCGTTTTCTCATAGTATCAACTTCCTTTTGCATTTTCCCGGGAATGTCTTTACATTTATTATAAACCTCATCACACAAAAAAACAACCGCTTTTGCAGAAGCGGTCGAAAATCCTGCACAAGCGGTCGTATATTTTTTAACGGAATTGCCGATTATATGCTTTTCCCCCGACTACTGCAGGAGAAAAGCCGAACCCCAAAGTCATTTGTTTATTTTTCCTTTTGAGTATATTTCTTTTTCAGCCCCACCAAAGTTTTCTGCAAAGTTTTGTCGGTCATAACGCACTTGTTACGGTCGTAATGCAGCCCCGTAATATCCCATAACACAGGGCATATGCCGCCCCTTGCAAGAGAAGTGTCGCAGACCTTTGATAAATACCGCCTTACCGAAGCCTCATCCTTGTTTTCCTTAGGGCAGCCGTATTCGCCTATAATAACGGGTATGCCCTTGTCCACAAAGGTCTTTTTCAGCATATCCATCTGCTTGTCCATTTCCGCAAAATCCGCCTTGGTTCCCCAGGTGTAAGCAGACTTGCCCCAGCTTGCGTCCTCCGTAAGAATGGCAAAGGTAGAGGGATTGTAGTAGTGCACCGAAACAGCGCAGCGCTTTGCCTCGTCCTTGGGCATTTTGAAAAGCGGGTCGCAGGTGTGTTCAATATCGGTGTTGTAGCCCGAAATAAGCAAATGCCGCTTGCCGTTGTTACCGCCCGATTTTCTCACCACATCAACAAACTTCTGATTGATCTTGTTGACATAACCGTAGCTTTCTTCCTTGCCCTTATTTCCGCCGTAGTGATTCCAGACAGATATCCACCCCAGCTCCTCATTCTGTGACTCAAATATAAGCTTGTCGCCGTAATTCTTGAAATTTTTCGCCACCTGCTTCCAGATAGCCTCATATTTTTTCAGACAATTGTCAAAATCCGTCGGAACATTTTCCAGCCAACCGCTGTCCCAGTGCAGATTTATGATAACATACAGGTCTGCCTCCAGCGCCATATCCACAACCTCGTTGACCCTTTCCATATACGCCTTGCTGATCGTGTACTTTCCGTCATCGCTCATCAGATTTGACCAGCCCACAGGGATACGCAGCGTGTCAAACCCTGCCTTTTTGTAGCCCTTTATCATATCCTCCGTTACCACAGGACTTCCCCAGGCAGTCTCGTAAGCCTTAGGCGTGCCGTCCCCCCACTGGCCTATCCAGTCTCCGCAGGATTCAAAGGTGTTGCCGAGATTAATGCCAATACCCATGTCATTTACGATCTCCATTGTCGACATATTCCGCATTTCGGTTTTCTTGTCCGCCGCCGCAGCGCTGTCCGCCGTCAGCGAGGAAACAGCCCCCGCCATTATGACCGTTGCCATAAAATTCGCCAGTATTTTTTTGAACTTCATAAAATACCTCCATTTCCAAAGTTTGATTTATAATAATTATACACTTTTAAGTGCAGTTTGTCAACAACTTTTAGTCAAAACTCTCAAAAAGTAAAAATATATACTATCCCATTTCTACTATCTTTACATCTGGCTTCTAGCCTCTAGCCTCTTACTTCCAGCCTCTAATAATTACCGCCGCCGAAAACACCCCGTTATCATCACTTACATTCATATGCCCGCCGTATTTCTCGGCAGTCCGCCTTATCCCTCGCAGACCGTTCCCATGAAGCCCCTTGTCCCTTTTCGCAGTGGCAAAACCGTTTTTCGCAGGACGTTCCCCCTCAAATTTATTTTCACAGTATATCATCACCATGTCCATCTGCCGTTTTACCGTCAGCCTTACCACCCTGTCTCCCGAGGATAGCTTTGCCGCCGCCTCATAGGCATTGTCCAGCAAATTCCCGAAAATAACGCACAGATCAAAATCGGAGATCCCCCCGCCCGAAAGATCCGCCGAAAACTCCGTCAGAAGCACAACACCCTCTTTTTTCATCTCCGACTCTTTAGCTGCTATCAGCATATCCAACACCGCCGATCCCGTCTTTGCAGGCAGGGGAGCGCCCAGCAGCTCATTTCTCGCCTCACCCAGATATTTCCTTGCTCCCTCAATATCCCCCTTGTCCAGAAGCGCCGATACCGCCGCCATGTGATTGCCTATGTCATGGCGTATCTGCCTTGCCTCCGCCCAGCGTTCGTTAATGCGGTTGTAGTGATCCACCTCCGCCTGCCGCATCGCCGTGTCTCTCGCCCTTTTCAGCTGCCTTGCCGCAAATATCCCGCTAAACGTCACCCCCATGCATATCCCTAAAAACAGCAGTCCCGCAGGATTTACCGCTTCTCCGAAAATATCCGCCTGCCTGTAAACCCCTATTATCTTATAAGGATAACCTGCTCCGCTGCCGCCCGACGTAAAATACCCCGACCCCAAAAAAGCCGCCGCAGTAAAGAACACCGCCCCCGCAAACACCCTCTTGACCCTGCTGTCCATACCCATAACCCCCGCCGAAACAAGGTAAACCGCAAGACATACAAAGACCCTGCAAATTACCCCCAGCCCCAGAAACGCCCCCGCCGAAAGCGGATAGCAGCAGGAGCGGAAAGCGCTTACCGACTGCACCGCCCTCGACAGATCGCCAAGCCCTATAAGCCTGTCCGCCGCAAGAATATTCCCCCCGTAAATGCAGCATATCCCGATAATAAACGCCGCCCCGAAGCCCATACCCCTCGCCTTGTAATTTCCCTTGCCCGCAAACTCTCTTGTCCTCAGCGCATACAATACCCCGCAAACCGCCGCCGCCATAGCGGCGAGCAGATCGCAAACGCCGCCTCCCACTGCCGCAGCAACCCCCTCCTCAGGCTCAGCGCTTATCCGCAAACTCTCCAACCCGTAAAAATCCGCCCTCGCCTTTGCCGCCCCCCTTGCCACGCTTCCGTCAAATATGCTCACCTGTGACATCTGAGCCGCATTCCTGTTCAGCCTCGCCAGATAATCCCCATATCCAAGCGAATACTCCAGCCGCCCTATGCAGTACCCCAGCACATCCAGACGGCTCTGCGCCTCTTTTTCCGTCAGCTCGTACCTTCCCGCAATTTCCTCCGCTTCATCCCTTGTGTATCTCTGCAAATAAGGCAGACTTTCCCTCCCCCTCGTAAGTCTCCTGTTTGCCTCAATATATTCCGTCAGCGCCGTCTGCTCACCGTACAGCCTGTCCAGAGCGTCCTCATATTCATTATATTCTATTTCCCCCAGTATACCCCTTGCCGTCCTTATAATACTTGTCTTTACCGCCCCGTCCTCCGTAACCGCATATTCGCCGGACACGGAATTTGTAAAGCAAATAAGCAAATTCAGCACCGCAGCCCCTATCAGTACCCCGAAAAAAGCAAATTTGTAAAACCCTTTCATCGTAATTTCTTAAACCCCCATTTTTTAATATCCATAACAGTCACTTAAGCTTCTGTGAATTTATTACAGTCATATCCCGTGAACACATATTTTTTCAACAAATTTCCTTACACATTTCCACATACCCAATATAAGTTTCTCATTCTGCATTTGCCCACAGCACATTCCTTATATTAATATTATAACACAGTGCAATAAAAATGTCCATTGAACTAAAATGAATATTTGGTTAATTTTTTATAAACGCAAACAATGATACATAGAACCCGAAAAAACATACCGCTAAGTCATGCACCGTCAATTCACCCGCAGAATCTCTTCCAGCAAAGGCTTTCTTCTCCGCCTGCTCACAGGGAAAACGCTGCCGTCCCGCATTTTCAGCCTGTCCGAATCCACCGAGCGTATCTCCTCCACCCTTACATAAACCCCCTTGTGAACTTCAAAGTAACATCCCCCGGGCAAAAGCTCTGCAATTTTTCCCACAGCCATATTCGCATCCACCCTCCCCGAAACCGTGTGCACCAGCGCCCCACGCCCCCTTGATTCCACCGCATATATCTCCCGAAAGGGTATCACAGCCCTGCCGCCGCTTGCCGTCATAATTGTCAGATTCCCCTCGCCAAGCCTCTTTAAATACCTCTCCAGTACATTTTCCAACCGTTCCGCAAACCGTGATTTTACAATGTAATCGAAAGCCTCCACCGCATACCCCTCCGCAGCACGGTTTTCCAGCCCCGTAACAAATATAATCCCCGCATTCCTGTCATATTCCCGTATCTTCCCCGCAATGTCCATTCCGTCATCGGTTTTCAGCTGAATGTCCAGAAAGATAAGATCAAAGCCCCCGCTCTTTCCGTAAACCTCCAATAGGGGAGCGCCGTCCTCAAAACGGCAGATCTCCGTCTTGTCACCCATTTTAACGAAAAAACCTTCCACACATCCTATCAGCTTTTCCGCAAAAACATCCTCATCCTCAACCACCGCAATTTTCAAATCCTCACCCGCTTTATGTAAATATGAATCAACGCAAAATCACACACAAATATTTGCACCCAAATACCTTTAAGCCCTCATGAAAATTTTTTTCACAGGGCTTAAAACATATTTGATTCTTAAAACTTTACAGCTGCTCAGGAAACCATTCCTATAAGCTCTTCTTTTTCGCAAAGCCCAACAATGCGGTCCTTTTCCTTGCCTCCCTCAAAAGCGATAACGCAGGGAATGCTCACGATCCCGTACTTTTCCGCCAGCCCGGAAGCTTCGTCCACATTCACCTTGTAAACCTTGTGCCCCTCACTGACGAGCTCCTCCATAAGCGGCGCCAGCATCTGACAAGGACCGCACCAGTCCGCAAAAAAGTCCACCAGTACCGTATCACCCGAATCCAGAACCTTTTCGTTAAATTCATTTTCATCATTTAAAATAAGCTTGCTCATAAAAAATCTCCTTTCAAAAAACCGCAGCAAATTCAAAAAACGACCCTATCTATATTATGCCCCGACCTGCCCGCCAAATAAATCACATTTTATAAACTTTTTATAAATTCCCTAAAAATTCCTTATATCAGTTCCTGCTTCTTGCCTCTGCCTTTCTTGCTTCCTGTAAGCAAACTGTTATCCTTGTTCCTATGTCCTTGTAGCTTGTGACCTCAAAATGTCCCCCGTGCCTGTCCACTATCCACTTTGCAATGGAAAGCCCCAGCCCCGTGCCGCCTGTTTCCCTGCTTCTTGCAGGGTCGGAGCGGAAAAATCTGTCGAATATGTGAGGCATATCCTTTGCCTCAATACCTATTCCCGTGTCCTGTACCTCAAAGCAGCATTCTCCGCTGCCGTTTATCATAGCCCGCAGAGTTATCTTGTTACCATTCGGCGTGTACTTCGCCGCATTGTCGCATAATATCCTCGCCGTCTGTTTTAGCATGGAAACGTCTCCGAACACCTTTATATCATCCTTTATTTCCAGTGCATATTCATGATCGGGGTCTATCATCTCCGCCTCCAAATGCACCTCCCGTATCATGTCCGACAGGGAAAAATCCGTCATAGCCAGAGGCTGCTTGCCGTTGTCGCCCCTCGCAAGAAATAACAGCTGCTCCACCAGACGGTTCATGCCGTCCGACTCTTTTTTTATTGCAGCAATGCTTTCATCAAGTATCTTTTCATCGGATTTGCCCCACCTTGCAAGCATATCCGCATACCCCTTTATCACCGCAATAGGTGTCCGCAGCTCATGGGAAGCGTCCGACACAAACCTTGACTGACTTTTGTAAGCTTCCCTCATTCTGTCCAGCAAATCGTTCACCGCCTGTTCCAAGCCCTTCAGATCCCTGTTTCCCGTGGAAATATGCATATCCGAGGACATAGGGTCAATGCTTCCCAAAGCCGACTCAATATCGTCCAGGTTGGTATTTTCCCCATGAGCCGCCTTTGTAAGCTCCGTCGCCGTAAACGCCATTTTGTTCAGCGGCCGCAGCATTCTCTTTGCGCTGAAATACGCAGGGAAACAGCTTATAAGCCATACTATCACCTCAATTATCCCAATGCCCATCATGCAAAAAATAAGCCCCCGCATAAATTCGCCGCATTCAGCCGAATGTTCACCGAAATAATAAACCCCCGTGTCCACTGTTGCCCAGAATCCGTCTGCACCCGTGTCAAAATTCACCCTGCGTTCAATATCACGGGCAATCTCTCCCGCATAAGCCGTTTCCGTAGCAGCCGCCCAGCCGATAAACCCCGCCATAAATATAAGAAAGTTAAAAACCAGATATCCCAGCAGCTTTTCGATCTGCCTGTTTGAAGCTATCTGTCCCGCAATAGAACTGCTGTCCGCAGGCTTTTTAGCCATAACCGTCCGCCTCCTTTTCCGGTCTTATAATTTACCTGTAAGCTTCTAAGCTGCCCGTAAATTTCATAAAAAAATACAGCGCAGTATAAACAGCGGCAAAAATCGGTATCGTGATTATCGCCATACCCAAAAGATCGGCACATCCTTTTGTAATGAATGAATATGTAACACGGGCAGCAACAGTAATCAAAAAGCAAATGCCAATGTGCAGCGGAAATTTTATCCGTGATTTTGCCCTGATCCGCATTATTTCAAAGGACAGCCCGTACAGACAGGAAGCCGCAACCCATATAAGCACCGATTTAAGCGTTTCATTCAGACCGTTGTCCAATATCAGCATTGTGACAAATATCATCGTCCCGAACCCTGCCGAAATAAAAATATTATGCACCGTTCTCTGTATTTTTTTCATAACCGAAATTCCTTTTAAATAAAGTTTTCATGCGCCTTATTTTATTTCCACGGACGAGCCTTTCCAAGCCACCCTTTTTCCTGCCAGTAAACCTTATCCGATTCACTGAGGCCGCCCATCATACGCATGACCGAAAAAAACAGCTTTGTTTTTATCGTCGGTTTCACTTTGCCGCCGCCGTTTCTTTTTATTATCTTGTCGGCGATAGCTTCGACCATGCGCTCCGTTCTTGCCTTTATTTTGGGGTCTACCTCTTTCCAGGACGTCGCCCTGACGCCTATTCCCAGCTTGTATATCCTTCCGCACCCCCAGAAGAATGCGCTGTCCGCCATGTCCTTGTTAGTGCTGCCCGTTCCCGCACCCGCAGCAGTTGAAATGCACACCGCCTGTTTCCCGAACATTTTTTCATCCGGACGGTGCACCATCCAGCGGTACCCGTAATGATCTAAAAAAGCCTTCATTGCCCCCGTTGCATGATAAACATACACAGGACTTGCAAAAATTATAACATCCGCCTCATCCATAGCCTCTGTTATCGGCTGTAATTTTTTGTAGTGGGGGCAGAGCGTTTCGCTTTTTGTAAAGCAAGCCGTGCACCCTGTGCAAAATTTATCGAAATCCCTCGGAAGAAAAAATTCGGTGGTAATGTTGGTAGTACCGGTATTACCGGTATCACCGTTCAGTTTTTCCGCAAGCATACGTGCGATCCGGCAAGTAGACCCCTCATGGCTTTGCCCGTGAATGATAACGATTTTCAAAATATCATCTCCATATAAATAAAATTGATCTGCAAGATATGACCGCCGTTTAAAACCCCATTGCCGCAAGCTCCTCCGTGATCTTGATGTACAGTCCTATAATATCCCCGCATTCGCCCTCATTCTTTTTGGCTATGGGAATTTTCGCCCGCCGCATATCCACCTCATCGCAGTGGGAAATCCCACGTATGCCGCTGCCCGTGTAAACCCCCTTGAAATCACCCCTGCAAACCTGCGAGGGGGCAAGCAAGCCGTCATTCTCACCCTCGAAGTACCTCACAGTCATCATGGGAATGCTCATAAACAAATGCGCCGCAGGGCTGTTCATCACAAATGCGTAGCTCTGATAATAGACCCCGTCAATATCGGGATTTTCCCTGTTGAATCTCTCCGCATTCGCCGTTTCAAAAGCGCAAACCGCTCCGTAAGTGTCGGGACTTTTGTCCCCGCCTATCTTCATAAAAAAGTCTGTCGCCCTGCACCCCAGACGAATGGCAGGCCGCAGCCTTTCCATAAGCCTGTCAACGGTTACAGAACCGTTGTGGGGAGTGGACAGGGTAGTAAGAGAAGCCACCCTGTCCCCGTACCCCAATGTGGAAATAAGATACCTTGCCTCCAGACCGCCCTTTGAGTGAGCGATAATGTTCACCTTTTCCGCACCTGTTTCACGAGTCAGCTTATCAAAGCTTGCCCTCATCTGCCGTGCATTTCCCTCAATGCTGCCGTTGCCGTCGCTGCGGCTGTAGAAAATGCGTTCGCCCCTTGCCTCCAGCGCCCCGGGGATACGCCCCCAGTAGCCTATCGGCCTGTCGTCCCTGAACCCCATTCCATGGGCTAAAAGTATCGGATATTTAAGCGGCATTCTGCACAACTCCTTAAACCCTCTGATATCACGGAAAATACCGATGTATCATTTTTCAAAAATTACTCCGTATAACATTCCAATGTCCCGCAGCATTTTCTGCCGCTCATTCCTCTGCTTCGGGCTCTTTCAGCGCATACCCCACGCCCCTTACGGTCTGAACATATTTCACCTTTGAGTATTCCTCCAGCTTTCCCCGCAGATAGCGTATGTAAACGTCCACCACATTGGTCTCCCCGAAATAATTGTACCCCCATACCCGTTCAAGCAGCTGTTCTCTGGTCATAACCGAGGGAGCGTTTTCCATAAGCGCCTGAAGCAGCCCGAATTCCTTTACCGTAAGGTCCATAAGTTCTCCGCAGCAGCTTATGGTGTGCTTTGCCATATCCAGCTCCAGCTCGCCCACAGTGATGATAGGGGAGTCCTCCGTAACGCTTTCGGGGCCTGACCTCTTGCGTAAAGCCGCCCTTATCCTCGCCAGCAGCTCCTCTATTGCAAAGGGCTTTGTAATGTAATCATCCGCCCCCATGTCCAGCCCCGAGACCTTGTCCATTACCGAATCTCTTGCCGTCAGCATTATAACGGGCGTCTGCATTTCCGACTTGCGCAGCCGTCTGAGCACCTCCAGCCCGTTCAGCCCCGGCAGCATTATGTCCAGCAGTATAACGTCAAATCCCCCCTCTTCGGCTAATGCAAGCCCCTCTCTGCCGTCTCCCGAAATGACCGTTTCATATTCCTCATGCTCCAGCTCTAACTGAACAAACCTCGCCAGCTGAGGTTCATCCTCTATTATCAGTATTTTTGACATATTTTTACCTCCCGCTAATCTTTCGTTCGCACCAAAGTTTCTCTGAAACTTAGGGGATTATCGCTAACTTTCAAACTTTTACCTCCCGCTGATTTGTTATTCGCACCAAAGGTACTTTGAAACTTAGGGGCTGTTCCCGCTATGTTTCAAACTTATTGTTCATCCCTTTCCCTTATTATTTATTCCGCCTTTTTCACCGTGTAGCTGCACCCCGCCGCCACGGAAATAAGCATGGCAGCAAAAGCCAGTCCCGCCGAGAAGCATATGATGATAAGCCCCACTATCAGGGGCATTTTCAAGACCTCCCGACCTTCCTTTGTAACGAACACCTGATATTTTAAAATGTCCCTTAACCGATCGCCGAGCGCCCCGAATGCTATCCCGATAAATTCCCCAAAGCTTTCTGCGTCCGCCGCCGTCTTGCTTTGCCGTTTTTCCGACTTGGGGATCCCCGTGGAGAATGAATTCCGTGCGCCTCCCGTCTTGCCTCGCTTTTCAAGGATTATCATAGCCTCCAGCAGGTCAAAATCGGCCTCACGCAGCACCTCGCCCGCTTCCTCATAGCTTATCCCGCATTTTTCCACAAGCTTTTCCGCCATTTCCAGCTTATCCATAGGCATACTCCTTTCGGATCTTTTTAACTTAAATAAATTTGCAGATCATTTTAGATGAATTACCGTCCGGTCAAAAGCAGCCGCAGAATTTTCCTGCCTCTGCCAATCCTGCTTTTAATTGAAAAAGCCTTTATCCTCCGAATCCAGCGGATTGCCGCCGGCATATTCCATAGGACGTGCATTCTGCACGGGACGGGGGATCTGCACCGAGGGATTCTGCGGCACGGGATTTTTTGCAGGCTGTTCCGAAACAGGTGCGTTTGCCGCTTGACTGCCGTTCCAATACTGACCGTATGAAGGCGGAGGCGTAAATCCGCCCGAATTATTTGCTGAATCGCCCGCAGGATTTTCGGCTGTCTGCCGCTGCTTGCGGTTCAGGGAAATGACCATATCCTTTGCACCTTCACCCGAAATGGTGTAATTCACTCCGAAAATAAGCGATATGATAAACGCAGGCATAGAAAACTCCCAGGCGAGTCCGAATACTGCTATGAACACAGGCAGGGGCACATCAAAATAATCCCTGTTCCCCGTCACCTTCACCCTCTTGACGCAGGCTCGCCCAAAGGCCTTTCCCGCCTTTTTGACGCCATTGTTCAATGCCTCGTTTCCCGGATCTGCAAAGCGTTCCTTTGCCGTCTCCGCATTTCCCGTCACGGGCTTTTCAAGGTTTATTCTCTTTGCCTTTTCCAGCATTATTACTGCTTCCAGCATATCGCCGCCGCAGGCTTCATATGCGTATTTCGCTTCATTATAGGTAGCCCCGGTCTTATTCACAAGCTCGCTTACAGATTCATATTCACTCATGGTTTGATTTCCTTTCCGCAAAAAATCCCTGGTTTTTTGCTGTGTTTTTTGAGGTTATTTATATTATAGCACACGAACATTAAATTGTACTTTAAATAAGATTAAAAGTTGATTAAAATTTTTGCCCCGAAGATTAAAAAACTCCGGAAATTTTAATAATTCCCCCTCTGCACCCTGTAAATGTCAGCCAATAAGGAGCTTTAAGCGATCTGCGGACAAGCTTTTCAGAGCCTGTCCAAACCAAAAGAGCAGCCTCCCATTGCGGATAACTGCCCTCAACTTTACGAAATATTCCGATAAATAAGTATTTCTCCCTATTGTCTCAAGGGAGAAATACATAAACTACAGTCATTTTCAACACAATGGGATACTCCCGTTAATACAGCGCCGCAATAAGCTTTTTCCTCTCCGCCCTGAAATCCTCGGCGCTTATCTCGCCTCCGTCAAGTCGTGCTTTAAGCGCCTTTACAGCCTTTTCAAAGCCGTCCAGTCCCTCCGACGGCTCGGGCGCAGGGATAGGCGCAGGGGCAGCATTTACCGGCTCAGCTGCTGAAGTTTCAGCTGCCGAAGTTTCGGCTGCCGATATCTCATCTGTCGATTTTTCGCCCGCCGAGACATTGGCAACGGCGTCGCCATCACCTTTGCTATCCTTAGAAGCTATGGAGTCAAAGTCCCCGATCTCGGGCACGGGAGGCAGTTCATTTATCATAGGAGCGGGGGCAGGTACGGGATCAGGCTTTACAGGCGCACTCTCCGTCTTATTTGAAATATTGTCAAGATTAAGCACAGGCTTTTTGGGTATCTCAATGCTCTCCAGCTTTTCAAGCGCCTTTAAGGATTCGGCCACATCACCGGTCAGCACCGACGTATTTGCGGAAGGCTTCTCCGCAGCCTTGGGCGGCTCGGGCAGCTTTATTTCGGGAGCTTTCATCGCAGGCTGCGGCGCTATGGAGGACTTGCTCTCCGCAGGTAGCTTGCCATCCACAGGTGGCTTGCTATCCGCAGGCTTGCCCTCAGCCTCGGCAAGCTCTTTCTGCCGCTCAGCAGCCAGCGCCTCACGCTTTCTTTCCATTTCCTGCTGCTGTTTTGCCTCGTATTTTTCCATGAATTTCCGGTGCAGTTCGTTTATCTGATCCGCAATGGCAGCCACATTTTCAAGACAGGGAACAACTATCGTCTTTCTGTGAAAGACCTTGTTTACATGAGAATCGCACTGAATGTACAGAGGACTTGCCTTAACGTTGTCATTTATGTAAACCTTTGTAACCTCCTCCAAGGGGCAAACAAACCGCTGATATTCGGCGTCGCCCTCTTTGGTGCCTTCCCTTTCCCATATATAGGCTCGTCCGTGAAGATGACCCGCTGTTACCGTCAGAGAAATGTCCACAGGCTTTGCCAGGCGGTTTTCCCTGAATTCGGAGGTGTAGGCGGCTATCTGCTTTTCATTGGCGATGTTTGAAACGGATTGATTGCTCATTGTCATCATTACTCCAATCTATAAGGAAATTTACTTTGAGAAGGCAAATATATTGCTAATTAATATTATAACATATTTTTCGTCCTTTGTCAATTATTTTTTAAAAATGAAATTACAAAATAGTTACAAATTTTTATGCACATTGCACAAACTTTTGCGTCTGATAAGTGAATAATGAATAACTGTTACAAAAAACGCCGATATATCCGAGCTTTCCGTACATTGCTTTAAATAATTATTCACAGTTCTGTCTTTCATAGCCGATCATAACTTTTTGCACTTTCTGCAAAGAAAAGCCGACACCGCCGAACCCTTCATCAGGGATAACTCACTCAAAACCACAGCCCCCTCGTGAAACTGCGCCCGACCGAAAACCGTTCTTTTATTCCGGGTATAAGGGCTATTTCCTGCGGACTCCGAATGATCCCCTCCTCCATATCATCTCCGCAGTACGGACATTTCATATTATCGCCTCCGCTGCTCTTGACTTTTCTCCCTATCCTCCCATTCCTCGCAGAACAGCCCGAAAATATAAAGCGCCGACTGTCCGTAAAGCCCCGTTTCATCATCACCGAAGCTTGCCCCTGTTGCTGAGGTGTAAAATTTGTCCAAAGCTTCTTTTTCCGTCATACCGTATTTTTCGGAGATCATTTTTACAATGCCGGGCAGGAGCAAACATCTTACAGTTGGGTGGGATTTCCTTTTTGCGGATTTATAGCTGTTTCCAATATATTCATCAAAAAAATTCATAAGGTACTCCATACTCATGCCGTGCAGGTCGCCATAGTCGGTTTCCAGTAAATCAAGCAGCTTTTCACGTTTGAAAATATCATAGACCTCAGCCCCTGTTTTTGAAATGTGCTCGGCATAATATTCAACGCAAAAGGATATGAAAGATAATTTGCTCATTCGTAAGCCCTCCGCTGTTATCCGACGATCTTCCCGTCCTTGATAGTCACCGTCCTGTCCGCCTTGGCAGCAATGGACATATCGTGGGTTATCAGAATAAGGGTCTGCCCATATTTTTTCATAGTGGACTTTAAAAGCGAAAGTATCTCCGCACCCGAAGCGGAATCAAGGTTTCCCGTAGGCTCGTCCGCCAGTATAACAGCAGGCTTTGCGATCATTGCACGGGCTATTGCCACTCTCTGCTGCTGCCCGCCCGAAAGCTGATGAGGGTAGTGGGAAAGCCTGTCGTCAATGCCCATGGTACGGGTCAGGTCATCCAGATATTCTTCATCCGCCTTTTTGCCGTCCAGCGACAGCGGTATAAGGATATTCTCCTTTGCGGTCATCACAGGCAAAAGGTTGAAAAACTGGAATACAAACCCCGCCTTTCTCCTGCGGTATTCGGCAAGCTTGTCGTCATTGTAGGAAAAAACGTCCTCTCCGTCCACCGTCAGCCTGCCCGAATCGGGAATATCCATAGCCCCCAGAATATGCAGCAGCGTGGACTTGCCGCTTCCGCTCTGACCCACAACAGCCAGGAATTCACCCTTTTCCACCTCAAGGCTCACGTCATTCAGCGCATGAACCGCCGCCTCGCCCTTGCCGTAGGTCTTGACCAGATTTTCCGCCTTTAAAATTATCTCGCTCATATAAACGTTCCTTTCAATATTACAATATTTTCAATTGTCCCCAATAATACCTTAATATACATTATAGCAAATTTTTCCTTAAAATGCAATAGCTTTGGATTTTTTTTTATTGTGCAGCTTTTAAAAATTTCACTGCACGCTTGTTTTCTTTCAGACCGGAGCTTTACTGCTGTTCAACTGTGTCTTTCAAACCTTACATACGTAAAAAGATTTTCAGGGAAATTATACATATGTCCGTTCCTCCCATTGTTTTTTCTTCAGGATAAGTATAGCATTTTTCGGAAAATGTGTCAAGAAAAAACCGGCAGTAATGTAAGCGGCGCTGCCGTCTGTCATTGTAACACTCTCAAAGATACGCTTCGGCAGCGGCAATTTTATTTTTCCGGATTTTTTGAGCACATAATTGCCATAATTTCATAAAGGTCTTGATTTTTTTGCTTTTTTGTTGTAAAATATAAGAAAAACAAAAGGAGAAATTTTTATGCCAAATCCATATCTGCCTCTTTGGGAATACATTCCCGACGGCGAGCCGAGAGTTTTCGGCGACAGAATCTATGTTTACGGTTCTCACGACAATGCAGGCTCTGTTAAATTCTGCGACTATGTGCTCAAATGCTGGAGTGCGCCTCTCAGTGATCTTAACAACTGGGTCTGCCACGGCGATATTTTCCGCACACAGGTAACAGCGGACTATCCCGCCGATACCGACTGGACGGATAAATCCAATTATCTTTACGCTCCCGACGTTGTGGAAAAGGACGGGAAATATTATCTTTATGCCTACATATTAAATTCGATAGGCTGCGTGGCGGTCAGCGACAAGCCCGAGGGACCCTTTAAACTGCTGTCAAAATACAAGTATACGATACCCGATGAAATTTGCTGCAACGGCTGGTTTATCGACCCCGGCGTTCTTGTTGACGACGACGGCAGGACTTACATATACTGCGGCTTTGAACGTTCGTTCATGGCGGAGATAAACAGCGAAAATATGTATGAGGTACTTGACGGAACGTGCATTGAGCACATAATCCCCATAAAAACAAACGAAAGCTTTACCGATGAGGACAGCCTGTTTTTCGAGGCTTGTTCACCCAGAAAGGTGGGAGATACATATTATCTGATCTACTCTCCCAAACGGGGCAGCAGGCTTGCTTACGCAACGTCCGACAAGCCAGTGGGACCATTTACCTACAGGGGATATATCGTTGACAACGGCGTGGATTATCCCGGCGGGAACGATCACGGTTCGATAATGCAGATAAACGGTCAGTGGTATATTTTCTATCACAGAATGACCAACGGCACGATAATGTCCAGAAGAGGGTGCGTTGAAAAAATAGAAATTCTCCCCGACGGGACGATCCCGCCTGTTGAGATGACGTCCCTTGGATTTGAGGATTCGCTGAATCCCTATAGGATCACCCCTGCGGAAATAGCCTGCGTGCTGAAGGGCGGGGCGATTGTTACCGAGAAAAATGTCTTTGAACGTGTACTGACGAATATTTTCGAGGAAAGCGTTATAGGGTACAAATACTTTGACTTCGGAGAGGACTTCGGCAGCAGGACAATGGAATTTTCCGCCGATATTATCGGCACGGGATGTGACAGTATACTGCATATTCTCATTGACGGTGAAAACGGCGAAGAGATAGGCAGTATCGGGATAGGAAGAAACGGCGGAGTAATCACGGGAAGAGTAAAAGCCGTTACCGGCAGGCACAGCGTTTTCTTCAAGGTGACTACCGAATATCCCCATGACTGGTCGGGCGAATCGTTCAGAAGCAGATGCCTTTTTGAAATGAGATCGTTCGTATTTATGAAGTAAAAAAAATATCATAACACCCGATTCATAAAACGTTTATGGATCGGGTGTTTTTTTACACTTTTTTGCGGTTGTTAAGTTCATAGGCTTGAAGCAGGACAGTTATATACATTAACAACAGTTCACTGTCTGCATATAATGCAGTGAGGGACCGCTTAAACCCCTAGGCTTTGGCAGTACCCTCAAGTTAAAAAAGCTTTGAAAGGAATGAATTTAATGGGTATAACCTACTCCAACAAGGAAGTAAACACAGACAGCATAAGCTGCGGCGGATCGTTTGCGGTGACTTTGTCCCTGGCGGCTTCGCCCGACATTGTAAGCAACCCTGCCGATATTGTTCTTATTCTTGACCGTTCGGGAAGTATGGCGGGAAGTCCTCTTGCCAATATGAAAAACGGTGCGGGAAAATTCATTGATATTATAGATGAGGCTACCGACGGTACCCGGGACGGCCAGATAGGCGGCGGCAGCCGTATTGCGGTGGTAAGCTTTGCGGATACCGCCACACAGGACACAGGACTTATAACCTCCGTTGCAGACCTGAAAGCGGCTGTGACCTCTCTTACCGCAGGCGGCTCAACAAACCATGCCGACGCTTTTGAAAAGGCTTTGCAGCTTTTCCCTGCGGGCACGGCCAACCAAAAGGTAATGGTAATGTTCACCGACGGCGTTACAACTGCGGGGGGCGATCCCAATACTGTTGCGACCGAGGCTAAGGCACAGGGCGTGACGATCTACTGTATCGGTCTGTCGGGCAACGGCGGGATAGACGAAAATGCCCTTGACGACTGGGCTTCCGACCCGTCCTCGTCCTACGTTGCAATTACCCCCGATGACACGGAGCTTGAAAATCTTTTCGAGGATCTTGCAAACAACATCACAAAAACAGGAGCTACAAATATCGTTCTCAGGGACACAGTCGCTTCCTGCTTCAGAATAACCTCTCTTATCAATCCCATAGTCGGTTCGGCGACAATGGTGGACTCCAATACCGTTGAATGGAACATCCCCGCTCTCGGCGTAAGCGGAAGCGAGGGGGCTGCGCTTCAGTTCAACGTTCAGCATGTGGGTCAGTGCACGGGTACAGTTCCCGTTAACGAATCGGTCTCCTACAGCGATACCGAGGGCAACGTTGTTACCTTCCCTTCGCCGGAGATAGATGTGGACTGCGGTGTTGTCGTTATCCCCGAAAGCTGCCCTGTTGCTGTTGATATTTCCGCAGATGGCTGCAGCGATACTATCGAATTTGACGCAGGCAATATTATACTCGAATCTACAGGACGCATTCTTCAGCTTGACGTTACCGTTCAGAACGTCTGCCCTAATAAGCGGCTGGCGCTGGCGGTCATCCTCAATGAGACCGATCCCGAGGGCAACGAATACAGAAGAGGCATGAAAACCATGACTGTTCCCGCCCATACCGAGGCAACCTGCCGTGACGTTACCGTGCGCTGCATAAAGTTTATCCTCCCCGACGATCTGAACGTTTCAGGAACAGACGCAGGAAGCTGCAATTTAAGAACCTTCAATGCAAAGATATTTTCACATTATATCGACTCCGACTTTGAGTGCTGTACGGCGGCAACCTGACAGAACCCTCCGTTTACCGGAGGGGTACATATTTGCTCATGCGCCCGACACCAATCATTTTTTACTGCGCTTGTCTGTATACAAAAACATACCTGTATGAGAAATTTATCGGATATGATACAATAAATTTTATGATCTCCGGTATGAGAAGCCGTAAGATCGTCCTTATTCCCGAAAAAATGCGGCTTGTCTTATATATATTGATATTCTGCGGATTTTTGTATTTACTGTAATGGGGATATAAATTTTGCTTCGGTTACAATTTGGCTTGAACGGGGGAATTATTTTCTGCTGTGCCGTTCGGAATGATCTCCGGAAAAGCTTTGGATTATTTGGGAAACATTTACTGGCGTTCCGTCTGTGATACGGCGGTTTTCGGTATTATGAAGTTATTCTTTTCGAAAAATGAGATATGCTGATTTGTAAAAGGATCAAGCGTGTGCAAAAAAACGGACAGGCACTGTCGGGTATAGCCGGTTCGGCTGGAAAGGTTTTTTATTGCATTTTTTGTTAAATGTTAAAAAAATGTGAATTTTTCCATAAGCTCTTGACAGATCAGGAAAAATGGTGTATCATTAAAATACAAAATCAAGAAAAATAGAGCCATTTATTTTTTATAGAAAAAAATAATGTATTTCAAAAACACCCATGTCTTTCATGGCAATGTCATAAGGGTTATGGCATAGGGAAAAAACGAAATACGGGGGGACTGAATCTTTCGGGATCGGAGTATATTTTTTGGGAAATATTTCCGGGTGTCCTGAAAATGATACAGTGGTTTGTGGTATAATTATTATAGGGATATTATGAAAATCAATGGGAGGCAGGATAAATGTATATTGCACATTTCCGTAAGGGCGACAAGGCGATACAGACTGTGGACAGGCACTGCGAGGACACGGCAAAGCTTGCGGAGGAATTTGCCTGCGGGCTTGGCATAAAAAGCATTGTGAGGACGGCGGGGCTGCTTCACGACGCAGGAAAGATGAACGGTGATTTTGCGGGATACATAATGGGCGAAAACAATATCCGCAGGGGGCAGATCGATCACAGCTATGCAGGGGCGAAATACATAATGGAAATGGCGGAAGGGATTGCAGCAAATACGGAGGATGAGGACAGCCGGGACAATATCCGCAGGACGGCAGGTTTTATTGCCAGGGTGATCGCCGCTCATCACGGGCTTCAGGACTGGATAGACTGCGAGCACAGGGACAGACTGAAATACAGGACGGAGAAAACAGAGCGGTATGAGGAGATATGCGAGGGAGTAAAGAATTTTATAAGCGGCAGTGAGACGGAAAGTCTGCTGCTTGGTGCGGCGGCGGAATACAAGGCGGTTTCGGGGAAGCTGATGAGGCTTTGTGAAAGGGACGGGAAAAAGTACAAGGAGGAATATTTCTTTTACAGGGGAATGTTTGAGCGGTTGGCGGAGTCTGTTCTGGTGGACGCTGACAGGACGGACACGGCGGCGTTTACGGACGGCAGGACGGTCAGGGGTGAGGATAATGCGGGAGTGTGGGAGGAATGCGCTTTGCGGCTGGATGCTATGTTCGGCGAATTCGGTAAAAAGACAGATGAGATATCGAAATACCGTATGGACATTTCCGACAGGTGCGCAGAATTTGCGGAAAGGGAGCGGGGGATATGCCGTCTGGTGGTTCCTACGGGTGGGGGAAAGACTGTTTCCTCCATGCGGTTTGCGGTGGAGTATTGCAGGAGGTTCGGAAAGAAAAGGATATTTTATATTGCACCGTTCATGTCGATCCTGGAGCAGAACGGCAAGGTTCTCAGGGAGATCGCAGGGGAGGAGAATTTTCTGGAGCACCACTCGGATTTTGCTGCACGGATAGATGACGCAGATGAATTGGAGGAATATGAGCTGCGGTGCGAAAACTGGGCGGATCCTGTGGTGGCTGCAACGGCGGTGCAGTTCCTGGACACGCTTTTTTCGGGGAAAATGTCCTGTGTAAGGCGGTTTCACAGACTGGCGGGAGCGGTGATAATAATTGATGAGATACAGTCGCTGCCGATAAAGTGCGTGCACATTTTTAATCTTGCCTTAAATTTTCTGTCGAGGGTCTGCGGGGCGGTGACAGTGCTTTGCTCGGCGACTCAGCCTCCCTTACGGGCGCTCAGGCACCCGCTGCTGACAGATGAGGTGGAGAGCATGACAGGAGATTATACGGAGGATTTTACGAAGTTCAAGCGGACGGAGATGATCTCCGATATCCGCATACAGCAGTATACTTTTGAAGAGGCGGCAGAGTATGCTTATGAAAAATTCTGTCGGAGCAATGATCTGCTGATGATACTGAATACAAAAAAAGCGGCTGCGGAAATTTTCCGTTTGCTGGGGGAGAGGCTCAAAGAAAGGGGTGACGAGGCTGTTACAGTGCACCTGAGCACTATGATGTGCCCGAAGCACAGGAGAGATACTCTTGACAGGGTGCGTCGGCTTCTGGCGGATAAAAAGCCTGTGATATGCGTTACCACTCAGCTTATTGAGGCGGGTGTGGATATTTCTTTCGGGTGCGTTATCCGCTCGGCGGCGGGGCTGGACAGTGCGGCGCAGGCGGCAGGCAGGTGCAACCGCCACGGCGAAAGGGGGATCTGTCCTGTTTATGTTATAAATATCAAGGACGAAAATCTGGGAAATCTCGGGCAGATAAGGGCAGGCAGGGATATTTTTGAGAGTATGGCTTACAGCGGGAAATACGATCTGCTGTCAAATGAAACGATGGAGGAGTATTTCGGGAGACTGTACGGCAGATATGAAAAAATGCTGGATTATCCTGTTTCGGACAGGGGCGTAAATACCACGCTGCTGAATCTGCTGTCGTTGAATAAGGAGCGGGGCAGGATGTGCAGAGACCGTCCCGATGACGGGCAGGCGTTTATGACGGCGGGGAGTGTTTTCAAGGTGATAGACGGGAATACAAGGGATGTTATTGTTCCCTATGATAAGGATGCGGAGGATATCATTGCCGGCCTTAATTCGGATATAGGCGCTGGAGAGGCGCTGCGGCTTTTGCGGCAGGCGCAGAAATACTGTGTGGGGCTGTATCCCGATAATTTTGACAGGCTGCTGGGAGAGGGGCGGGTGCACTGCCTGAGATCGGGCGGTATTTACGCTCTGGACAAGTCCTGTTTCAGCAAAGAGACGGGTATCGATCTTCAGGGAGGCGAGCGTGAGGTGCTTATTTTATGATACGGTCGGGCGGCAGGGCATTGCCGGAAAAAGACAAGCCCTGCAAAGAAGTTCTTTGCAGGGCTTGATATGACATGCTGCTATGCCGCCATATATTTATTATATTTTCAATCCACGCCAGTTTTATCGATCCACGACGAACTGATGCTTCGAGGCGGTCGTTTGCTGGCGACGTTAAGGTATTTTTATTATATCATATTATAATTTCCGATATGTTAAGAAAGTATGAATTTTTTCGGGATCCCTTTGCGGCGCCCGGAAAATGATGTGCTTTAAATATATGGATCAGGCAATTGTCAAATCCTATTTTACAGAAAAGGAGTGGTAAAATGATCTACCGGAATACAGTGGAATTTTCAGTAACGGGAGAATATGCAATGTTTTCGGATATTCTGACAAGGGCAGGGGGAGAGCGCTTCAGTTCGCCTGTGCCATCGTATGAGGCTTTGAAGGGCGTGCTTCACAGCGTTTATTGGAAGCCTACGTTTATCTGGTTTGTTGACGCAGTGCGGGTCATGAACCCTATACGGACATTCCGCAAGGGGACAAGGCCTGTTCACTACGGCGGCGGAAACGATCTTGCATTTGCAACTTATCTGGCGGATGTGAGCTATCAGGTCAGGGCGCATTTTGAATGGAACGAGAACCGCCCCGAGCTGGCGGGGGACAGGCTGGAGCACAAGCACCACAATATTGCAAGACGTATGATCGAGAGGGGCGGGCGGCGTGACTGTTTCCTGGGGACAAGAGAGTGCGGGGCATATGTGGAGCCTTGCGTTTTCGGAGAGGGAAAGGGATACTATGACCCGGAGGAAGGGAGCGAAAAGGGGGAGAACGAACGGCACAGCGAAGTGAGGTTTGGCCTTGTTTACCATGGAATTACTTATGCAGACGAGGCTGTGCTGTCCGAGGATAAGGGGAAGATGACTGTAAGGCTGTGGCAGCCTGTGATGAGGGACGGCATTATCGAATTTATAAGACCCGAGGAATGCACTGTAAAGCGGCATATCAGGGATATGGAAATAAAGGCTTTCGGGAAAGACAGAGAGAATTTCTCCGGAGCTGCGGAATTCGGGGGAGGTGATGAGATTGAGCTGGACTGAAGAGCTGTACAATGTTTATGAGAGAAACTGCGGCAATCCCGATTCGGGTCTGCTGCCCCTTTACCATTCAACGGCAAAGGCGCAGATAACGGTAAAGCTCAGGGAGGACGGCACTTTTGCAGGCGCTTATCCGCTCAGCTCGCCGAAGAAAAAGGCGGGAAAGAGTGAGGATGATGAACCCGTAATTGACGAGACGGTGACGGTTATTCCTGTAACGGAGGATTCCGCTGCACGTTCATCGGGCATAAGTCCTCACCCATTTGCGGACAAGCTGATATATACTGCCGGCGATTACGGAAAGTATTTCGGAGACGGCGGCAAGGACAGCGGAAAGTATTTTGAAAGCTACATAAGCGGACTGCGGGAATGGGCAGAGTCGGAGCATTCGCACAGGTCGGTGAGGGCTGTGCTTGCGTATCTTGAAAAGGGGAATCTGATAGGCGACCTTATGGAATGCAGGGTGTTTGAAAAGGATGAGGCGACGGGGAAACCGAGGGCGGGGGAGAAAATAGACGGCATTGCGCTGTCCGACTGCTTTGTGCGGTTCAGGGTAGATTATGACGACGGACAGGCGGCAGAAACATGGAAGGATGTTTCCCTTTATGACAGCTTTATCGCTTACAACTCTTCACGGGAGCAGGAAAGGCAGCTTTGCTATGCTACGGGAAAGGTGCTGCCTGTTACCTACAAGCACCCGTCTAAGATACGAAATGCGGGGGACAAGGGAAAGCTTATTTCCGCCAATGATGAAAGCGGGTTTTCCTATCGGGGGCGGTTTCAGAATAAGGAGCAGGCGGTTTCCGTAAGCTATGAGTTTTCCCAGAAAATGCACAACGGGCTTAAATGGATAATTGAAAAGCAGGGGGTCTCTATCGGAGGTTCGCTGGAACTGGTGGTGTGGGAGAGCGCTATGCGTGAGATGCCGGATGTTACGGAGGGGATGTTTTTTGACGAGCCCGAGGAGATGTTTGCAGACCCGTATGAAGAATACAAGGCCGAGCTTCGCAGATCAATATTCGGAAACCGGAATGAGCTTGCGTGCGACAAGGATTCAAAGGCAATGGTACTGGGGCTTGATTCCGCTACGACGGGAAGGCTGTCCATTGTTATTTACTCGGAGCTGAGAAGCTCGGAGTTTCTGAAAAATGTCGAAAAATGGCACAGGGATACGGCGTGGTTTTATTACAGCGGTAAAGAAAAAAGGTACAAGGTGAGTTCCTTTCCGATGGCAGATATTATCAGGTATGCTTTCGGCACGGAGCAGGGGAATTTTATCGAATGCAGCCCTAAAAAGCTGGTCGCTCATTATGCCTGTCGCTTGATACCGTGTATTACAGAGGGACGGAGCATTCCGGGGGATATTGTGAGGGCGCTTGTGAACAGGGCTTCCTGTCCGCTGAAGTATGACAATTATTTTAACTGGCAGCGGGTGTTGGGGGCTGCCTGCGGTATGCTGAGAAAATTAAAACTTGAAAATCTAAAACATGAAAATGAGGAGGAGTGCACAATGGCACTTGATGAAAACTGTTTTGACAGAGATTATTTATACGGAAGGCTGCTGGCTGTGGCAGATGCTGCGGAGAACGCTTCATATGACAGGGACGACAAGAGAACGACCAATGCAAAGCGCTATTTTGAGGCGTTTTCAAACCGTCCGTATACTACCTGGGCGATCATACGCAAGCGGCTGGAGCCTTATCTGGAAAAGCTTGGAGATGGGCAGAGAATATATTATGAAAATCTTATCCATGAGATAACGGATAAATTTCAGCGTGAGGATTTTGCGAAAAATACAAAGCTTGAGCCGGAATATCTTCATGGCTACAGCTGCCAGATGAGAGCCATATACAGTAAAAAGGAAAAAGCTCCGGACGGGCAGAACAGCTGAGATAATATATTCCGGTGATAAGATAAAATTCGTATAACTATGTATTTAAAACAAGGAGGAAAAAATAATGAGTATTCTTTCAAATAAAATTGATTTTGCGGTAGTGTTTTCGGTGACAAGCGCCAATCCCAACGGAGACCCTCTGAACGGGAACAGGCCAAGGGAAAGCTATGACGGTTACGGGGAGATCTCGGATGTTTGCATAAAAAGGAAGATACGCAACAGGCTTCAGGATATGGGGGAGAAGATCTTTGTACAGTCGGACGACCGCTGCGACGACGGATTTGACAGTCTCAGAAGCAGGGCGGACGGCTGCGAAAACGTGAGCAAATATGCCAAGGGGAAAAAGACAGACAGAGAGGCTTTTGCAAAGGCTGCCTGCGAGGAATGGATAGATGTAAGGAGCTTCGGACAGGTGTTTGCATTCAAGGGGTCGGAGGTATCTGTGGGGGTAAGAGGTCCTGTCTCGATCAGGCTTGCAAGAAGTGTTTCCCAGGTGGATATTGTAAGTATGCAGATAACCAAAAGCGTGAACAGCGAGAGCGGCAAGGAGGGCAAAAGCTCTGACACAATGGGTATGAAGCATATGGTGGATTTCGGCCTGTACACCTTGTTCGGCTCGATAAACTGTCAGCTGGCGGAAAAGACAGGTTTTACAGATGAGGATGCGGAGAAGATAAAGGCGGCTCTGATAACGCTTTTTGAGAATGACAGTTCCTCGGCGAGACCCGACGGAAGCATGGAGGTATGCAAGGTTTTCTGGTGGAAGCATGAGAGCAAAACGCCGAAATATTCCTCGGCAAAGGTTCACCGCAGTCTGAAAATTTCCGTAAGGGACGGAGTGGGAAAGCCTATGTCTGTTGATGATTACGATATAAGTGCAGACAGCCCGGAGGGGTTATCGCCGGAGATAACCGATCTGGTATGAGGGTATATGATGAGGATGATTTCCTGATGATATCGGGACTTCAGCATTTTATGTTCTGCAGGAGACAGTGGGCGCTTATTCATATTGAGCAGCAGTGGGCGGAGAATTACCGCACGGCGGACGGAGAGGTAATGCACAGGAACGTTCATGACAGCGGATTTAACGAGAGCAGGGGAAACAGGCTCATTATAAGGGCGATGAGGGTATGCTCACGTGAACTGGGGCTTTCGGGGGAATGCGACGCTGTGGAATTTTCGGCAGACAGGGACGGTGTGGAGCTGCACGGCAGGGAGGGGAGGTGGCTGCCACGTCCTGTGGAATACAAGAGGGGAAGCCCCAAGGAGGATGAGTGCGATATCATGCAGCTGTGCGCTCAGGGAATGTGTCTGGAAGAAATGCTTTGCTGCACTGTGGAAGAGGGGTATTTATTTTACGGTGAAACGAGGCGGCGGCTCAGAGTCGGGTTTGATGAGGGGCTGCGGCAGAGGGTAAGGGAGGCGGCGGCGGAAATGCACGGGTATTATGAAAGGCAGTACACGCCGAGGGTCAGGCGGACAAAGGCTTGCAATGCATGTTCGCTAAAAAATATATGTATGCCAGAGCTGATGAAGAGCAGAAGTGCGAGGGAATATATGGCGGCTGCTTTTGGAGAGGGGAGTGAGGCAGAATGAAAAAAATGCTTAACACCCTGTATGTAACGTCTCCGGACAGGTATCTTTCTCTTGACGGCGAGAATGTGGTGGTGAGCGCAGGGGGACAGGAGGTGGGACGTTTGCCGCTGCATAATCTGGACGGGATAGTGACCTTCGGTCATGGGGGAGCAAGTCCTGCGCTTATGGGAAAGTGCGGGGAGATGGGGATAGACCTGTGCTTTATGGACAGGAACGGGAAATTCCTTTGCAGGACGTCGGGGAAAGTGAGCGGGAATGTGCTGCTGCGGCGCAGGCAGTACAGGCTGGCTGATGACAGGGAGGCGTCGCTGGCTATTTCGAAGAATATCATTGCGGGGAAAATATATAACTGCAAATGGATATTGGAACGGACGGTGCGGGATCACGGAATGAGGGTGGACACAGGGAAATTCAAGGAGAAATCGGGGATATTATCAAATGCGGTAAAAAGCTGCGGGGAGTGTCAAAATGCTGATGAGCTGCGGGGAATAGAGGGGGAGGCGGCAGCGGTTTATTTCTCGGTATTTGACGATATGATACTGCAGCAGAAGGAGGATTTTAAGTTCATGGGCAGGAGCAGGAGGCCGCCTATGGACAATGTGAATGCGCTGATGTCATTTGCGTACAGTCTTGCGGGGGGAATGTGCACGTCTGCGCTGGAGGCGGCGGGGCTTGATCCGTTTGTGGGGTTTCTGCACACGGACAGGCCGGGCAGGCGTTCTCTTGCGCTGGATATGGTGGAGGAATTCAGGGGTGCGCTATGTGACAGGTTTGTACTGTCGCTGATAAACAAGAGGGTAGTCAGTGTGCGGGATTTTGAGCAGCGTGAGAATGGGAGTGTGCTGCTTACGGAAGAGGGGCGGAGAAAGTTTATTAAGGCCTGGCAGGGGAGAAAGGGCGAGGTGATAACTCATCCGTTTCTGGGAGAAAAGGTAGAGTGGGGCATGGTGCCCCATGTTCAGGCGCTTCTGATGGCAAGGTTCATCAGGGGCGATCTGGATGATTATCCGGTTTTTTTATGGAAGTGATGGTATGCTGGTTCTGATAACTTATGATGTTGACACCCGTGACAAGGCGGGGAGGACGAGGCTCAGGAGGGTTGCAAAGGAATGCGTCAACTATGGTGTGAGGGTACAGAATTCTGTATTTGAGTGCATTATGGACGCTGCTTTATGCAGAGTGGTTAAGGCGAAGCTGGCGGGGATCATTGACAAGGATAGGGACAGTTTACGGTTTTATTACCTGGGTGACAGGTATGCTTCAAAGGTTGAGCATATCGGGACTAAGGATATAATGGGGGCGGATGATGTACTGATTCTTTAGGTGCGAATGGGATGCGTACATATTTTTTGAGGCGGTTTCGCACCGGAAAATTCGGGGCTTGGGGTTGCCTTTTTTCCTGGCTTTTTTATGGGAGTCAGAACTTTTTTGTGCATTTCTGCCGGATCGGGATTTTGTGGGTGGGTACGGTTTGGTGAGATTTGCTGTCGCCCCCTTTGTGGGGGTGTGGATTGAAATTACGGTAATTACAAAGAGGGCAAAGGCGGTCACGGGTCGCCCCCTTTGTGGGGGTGTGGATTGAAATATTCTAATCACCTCAGATCTAAGTATATGGGGGAGGTCGCCCCCTTTGTGGGGGTGTGGATTGAAATAACAAGATGAATGCTGACCTGTTCGGCGGAGAACGTCGCCCCCTTTGTGGGGGTGTGGATTGAAATTGATTTGGTTTATAATGTTGATGTTATTGGGATTGTCGCCCCCTTTGTGGGGGTGTGGATTGAAATTTAGCTCTCGCCGGATACTCAGTGGAGGATAGCAGTCGCCCCCTTTGTGGGGGTGTGGATTGAAATTTCACAAAGCTGCTGCCTGCGGATTTTGTGGAAGAAGTCGCCCCCTTTGTGGGGGTGTGGATTGAAATAAGCACGATTGTAAAAGTGCAAAATCCATTTGGGGTCGCCCCCTTTGTGGGGGTGTGGATTGAAATATTTTAAGCCCGCTAAGGTGCATTAGACCGTCAAAGGTCGCCCCCTTTGTGGGGGTGTGGATTGAAATAACTCTCCATTTTTAATATAGCCCCTTGTCGCTGTCGCCCCCTTTGTGGGGGTGTGGATTGAAATTCACTTAGTCCCAGCTCTACAGACTTCCAAAACGGTCGCCCCCTTTGTGGGGGTGTGGATTGAAATCCTATCAAGTAAGATGGCAGGCAAAATATTAAAAAGTCGCCCCCTTTGTGGGGGTGTGGATTGAAATGGTTTTGTCGTCAATCTCTTTTTTTGCGCTATAACGTCGCCCCCTTTGTGGGGGTGTGGATTGAAATTTTTTCAGGTATCATTTTTACCCTCCCGCTCTGGTCGCCCCCTTTGTGGGGGTGTGGATTGAAATAGAACGGGCGTTTTACTATCAGAGAGGCGCTTGGTCGCCCCCTTTGTGGGGGTGTGGATTGAAATCGTAAATTATATCTTCGCAAACATTGACGGCTGCGGGTCGCCCCCTTTGTGGGGGTGTGGATTGAAATTCTATTCCTAAGAGCCTATCCACTGCCGGCTGCAGTCGCCCCCTTTGTGGGGGTGTGGATTGAAATCTTTGTTGGGAGATTGTCCCGCATATGCTCCCCTGTCGCCCCCTTTGTGGGGGTGTGGATTGAAATAAGTTGCTGGGTCGTCCCTGCTGCTCACCAAACAGTCGCCCCCTTTGTGGGGGTGTGGATTGAAATACAGTTTAAAGGATATTTTATACCGTCATCTTGAAGTCGCCCCCTTTGTGGGGGTGTGGATTGAAATTTTGTCCTGTTATTAGCAGCTCGACAATTAAATCGGTCGCCCCCTTTGTGGGGGTGTGGATTGAAATTTTTACTCCCGACATTGATGATATTTGCGTTGTGGTCGCCCCCTTTGTGGGGGTGTGGATTGAAATAAGGAAGTCCTGCGCTTGCTGTTCGTACATCAGGTCGCCCCCTTTGTGGGGGTGTGGATTGAAATGGCAACGGTAGGGCGTACACGCCTGCAAAAAACGTCGCCCCCTTTGTGGGGGTGTGGATTGAAATAGATCACTTGTTTGGAGGCTTTCAAACAATAATTGTCGCCCCCTTTGTGGGGGTGTGGATTGAAATACTATTGTTAAGGCTCTTGACAACCCAATGCCCGGTCGCCCCCTTTGTGGGGGTGTGGATTGAAATAGCGAGGCCAATACACGGTCATTATCTTTGTACCGTCGCCCCCTTTGTGGGGGTGTGGATTGAAATGGAAAATTTATCCAAATCCAAAGCTAAAAACGCCTGTCGCCCCCTTTGTGGGGGTGTGGATTGAAATTTTTTGCATTTGAATTAATTGCTGAGCATTCTCGGTCGCCCCCTTTGTGGGGGTGTGGATTGAAATCTTTTTTAAATTATATTATTTTGATTCTGCCCAGTCGCCCCCTTTGTGGGGGTGTGGATTGAAATCATAAGAACAAAACCTTTATGAATACCTGTTAAGTCGCCCCCTTTGTGGGGGTGTGGATTGAAATAAGATGTTCAACCGCATTAGCTATTTCAGAAAAGTCTCCCCCTTTGTGGGGGTGTGGATTGAAATTAATTCCTCTGTATCAAAAATAGCAAAATTATTAATGTCGCCCCCTTTGTGGGGGTGTGGATTGAAATTTCTTCGGCTGCTGTTGCTGTAATAACCGCAAACCGTCGCCCCCTTTGTGGGGGTGTGGATTGAAATTAAGCAGCGTGTAACCTTTACGGGCAAGGGCAATGTCGCCCCCTTTGTGGGGGTGTGGATTGAAATTGAAAGGTTATTGTATCAGAATTTATCAATGGAGTCGCCCCCTTTGTGGGGGTGTGGATTGAAATATTATCGGCAGGCAGACGGATAACATCACCCACCGTCGCCCCCTTTGTGGGGGTGTGGATTGAAATTATAGTATCAAGAGAAGGTTTGCGCCTGTCGGCGGTCGCCCCCTTTGTGGGGGTGTGGATTGAAATCAGAGCAAGGGAAAGCTCCAGACAATCAACTACATCGTCGCCCCCTTTGTGGGGGTGTGGATTGAAATCATAAAATCACGAGCCAACGCCCGAGGGAAGTCGTGTCGCCCCCTTTGTGGGGGTGTGGATTGAAATATTTTCCCCAGGAAAAAAAGTATAATATTTTAAATGTCGCCCCCTTTGTGGGGGTGTGGATTGAAATAATATAAAAAATCACCCTCGGTATGAAATGCTTGAGGTCGCCCCCTTTGTGGGGGTGTGGATTGAAATATATTCAAACTGATTGTAAATATGAGGCTTGTCCAGTCGCCCCCTTTGTGGGGGTGTGGATTGAAATTGTCCTCTATAAACACTCGAATCTTTTGGTTGCAGTCGCCCCCTTTGTGGGGGTGTGGATTGAAATAATGAGCTGACATTTATCTGCAATTACATCCACTGTCGCCCCCTTTGTGGGGGTGTGGATTGAAATTTTTTCTGCGCTTTTTTGCACTCTTTTTATGAGGTCGCCCCCTTTGTGGGGGTGTGGATTGAAATTTCCTTATCTTTGCAGATAAGGTCAATAATTTTGAGCGTCGCCCCCTTTGTGGGGGTGTGGATTGAAATCTCAATACTCTTGACAATACCGTGGACTGTCAGATGTCGCCCCCTTTGTGGGGGTGTGGATTGAAATACCATTAACTGACGGAGGGGTGTTATGATATCAAGTCGCCCCCTTTGTGGGGGTGTGGATTGAAATATGCGGTCGATAGTACCGTCATCACCAATATCACGTCGCCCCCTTTGTGGGGGTGTGGATTGAAATTGAATCTCGTCCAAAATTATGACCTGTCCATAAAGTCGCCCCCTTTGTGGGGGTGTGGATTGAAATAAACTTGCAGATGATCGTTACAACAAACGTTTTTGGTCGCCCCCTTTGTGGGGGTGTGGATTGAAATTTCGGCTACAGAATATTGATTAAAAAAATTAGACGTCGCCCCCTTTGTGGGGGTGTGGATTGAAATATACCCCGCCAATAATAAAGGCGGCGCAACAAAGGTCGCCCCCTTTGTGGGGGTGTGGATTGAAATAGTAGCATGATATGTGGATATATACGAAACCGCCGCGTCGCCCCCTTTGTGGGGGTGTGGATTGAAATAAGCCAAATACGGCGACGGTGTACATAAACGAAGTCGCCCCCTTTGTGGGGGTGTGGATTGAAATTTTTCCCGGGTGCCAGTCAGAGGGTTCGGAAAATGTCGCCCCCTTTGTGGGGGTGTGGATTGAAATATCATTTAAATTTATCATCTCATTGCCAGCTCCTTGTCGCCCCCTTTGTGGGGGTGTGGATTGAAATATTATGTATCGGGCACAAGCCTGTGACCCGTTATGTCGCCCCCTTTGTGGGGGTGTGGATTGAAATTTGTTGTGATAGACATTGCCCCTTGATGTGTCCTTGTCGCCCCCTTTGTGGGGGTGTGGATTGAAATGAGATTACAAATCCAATCCAAATCGGGTTGTGTGTAGTCGCCCCCTTTGTGGGGGTGTGGATTGAAATCCGGAAAGGCAAAGAAATTGGAGCGCACCGTCTGCGGTCGCCCCCTTTGTGGGGGTGTGGATTGAAATTTGTTTACAAGCCGGAAATTGATGATAAGGGTAATCGTCGCCCCCTTTGTGGGGGTGTGGATTGAAATCTTAATCACAGCCCCCTGTCGCTTGCTGACCCAAGTCGCCCCCTTTGTGGGGGTGTGGATTGAAATGCTCAAAGCCTGGGAAAATTGTTCGGGGATATAGTCGCCCCCTTTGTGGGGGTGTGGATTGAAATGTTGACGAGGAACTTAAAGAGGAATTGTTAAAAAGTCGCCCCCTTTGTGGGGGTGTGGATTGAAATTGCGGTCTGCTGGGTCTGACCTGCGGCTTGCTGCTGTCGCCCCCTTTGTGGGGGTGTGGATTGAAATACAGATAGACAAGTCCTCCCGAAATCTTGTAAAAGTCGCCCCCTTTGTGGGGGTGTGGATTGAAATCTTAGTGTATGAGTCATCAAGCTCCTGCCGCTCTTGTCGCCCCCTTTGTGGGGGTGTGGATTGAAATAGAGATGCGGCGCAGAATGTGACAAAGGAGCTGCGTCGCCCCCTTTGTGGGGGTGTGGATTGAAATTCCCTCAACGGTATATGCCGAAATAGGGGAAAATGGTCGCCCCCTTTGTGGGGGTGTGGATTGAAATGCTCAAGCTGTGACATATTGTATTCGCTTTCGAGGTCGCCCCCTTTGTGGGGGTGTGGATTGAAATTACTCAAATCAGGTCTATGCTTTATGTCTGCTACGTCGCCCCCTTTGTGGGGGTGTGGATTGAAATTTATTAGTTTATAATGCAGATCAGCGGGCGTGTAATGTCGCCCCCTTTGTGGGGGTGTGGATTGAAATTCACAAAGTATGGTATAATATACTTATCCCCCAGTCGCCCCCTTTGTGGGGGTGTGGATTGAAATTTGCAGGGATAAGCAAGACGATAGGGGATTTTATTGTCGCCCCCTTTGTGGGGGTGTGGATTGAAATGTCATAAATCGTATCGCCCTTGCCGTCCTTTTTGTAGTCGCCCCCTTTGTGGGGGTGTGGATTGAAATAGTTTCCCGAATTTTATTTGCCATAGGGCAGCCAACGTCGCCCCCTTTGTGGGGGTGTGGATTGAAATTTTGGAACAACACAGCAACGGTATTTCAAATGGCGGTCGCCCCCTTTGTGGGGGTGTGGATTGAAATCGAGCTTAAGCCCGGAAACAGCGCAAAGAATAATGTCGCCCCCTTTGTGGGGGTGTGGATTGAAATCATATCTGGCAAACGATATGGACTCCCTCATCGGGTCGCCCCCTTTGTGGGGGTGTGGATTGAAATTCTTTCGATATGAAATACGCTAAGGGACAGAAAGTCGCCCCCTTTGTGGGGGTGTGGATTGAAATAATAGCAATGAATCCCGTAATTTTCCCCCTGAAATGGTCGCCCCCTTTGTGGGGGTGTGGATTGAAATGTTGGGCAGAAGCTCGGAGATAATTTCGGCGTTGTCGCCCCCTTTGTGGGGGTGTGGATTGAAATCGACCAAACGAATGAGAATATGAAACTCCGTGCCGTCGCCCCCTTTGTGGGGGTGTGGATTGAAATTGATATAATCGACAGCCGCCTGCTGATTGATCGTGTCGCCCCCTTTGTGGGGGTGTGGATTGAAATATTTGATTACCTCCCGATTAAAATGATACCCAGCGTCGCCCCCTTTGTGGGGGTGTGGATTGAAATGTCACAACGCACAATTAAATCCCAGTAAATAGCCGTCGCCCCCTTTGTGGGGGTGTGGATTGAAATCCGTATCAATAGATATATAGTCATCATTATTCCAGGAGTCGCCCCCTTTGTGGGGGTGTGGATTGAAATCCGTGACGGCGCAAAAGACGAAATGATCGAGGAAGTCGCCCCCTTTGTGGGGGTGTGGATTGAAATTGTGTTAAAGTCAATAAATATTGCTATGCGCCCACGTCGCCCCCTTTGTGGGGGTGTGGATTGAAATTCCCGCCGCCCTCTACAATGTATTGCTGGACCCAGTCGCCCCCTTTGTGGGGGTGTGGATTGAAATTTTGAGGATAGAGCAGCAATAACGCATTAATCGGTCGCCCCCTTTGTGGGGGTGTGGATTGAAATCTCAACTCCTATGCGTTGTGCGTGTTACAAGCTGTCGCCCCCTTTGTGGGGGTGTGGATTGAAATCTTTTTCGGAACTGTTTATTCCTCCCTCTCAGCTGTCGCCCCCTTTGTGGGGGTGTGGATTGAAATAAGAATCACGGTATGTAGCTCAAAGTGCCGAAAAGTCGCCCCCTTTGTGGGGGTGTGGATTGAAATACCGTCACCCGTGCGGTAAACGTCAAATCTTGCCGTCGCCCCCTTTGTGGGGGTGTGGATTGAAATCCAATGCCTTTGACAGCAGTAAATCTGACTGGAGCGTCGCCCCCTTTGTGGGGGTGTGGATTGAAATAATACCGTAATTTTCTTTTTTTATCCGAAGGAAGTCGCCCCCTTTGTGGGGGTGTGGATTGAAATAACAAGATGAATGCTGACCTGTT
>CAZGAZ010000021.1:0-2710 GCA_964523835.1 uncultured Ruminococcus sp. | reverse complement strand
CGGCGGAGAACTGGTCGCCCCCTTTGTGGGGGTGTGGATTGAAATTTATATTAATAATGGAGGGGATAGATAATGCACTGTCGCCCCCTTTGTGGGGGTGTGGATTGAAATCCCTGCAGCTTTGCCGTCAACAAAGCCCTCTGCCAGGTCGCCCCCTTTGTGGGGGTGTGGATTGAAATCCGAATACCTGCCAATGAATGCGCCTATTTCGACAGTCGCCCCCTTTGTGGGGGTGTGGATTGAAATACTCCAGTTGTCAATTTTGCCGTCCTGAAAATTGTCGCCCCCTTTGTGGGGGTGTGGATTGAAATGGACAGACAGCAGAAAATGGCTTTTAAGATAAGAGTCGCCCCCTTTGTGGGGGTGTGGATTGAAATTTGCAGACGTTATTGCAGCGGAGAATTATGTCAGAGTCGCCCCCTTTGTGGGGGTGTGGATTGAAATTCCGTAACAGCTTTTTGTTGGGGCAGGGTTTTAGTCGCCCCCTTTGTGGGGGTGTGGATTGAAATAAAGGGGGAAACGGTGGGAGTTATAGCAGCCGAAAAGTCGCCCCCTTTGTGGGGGTGTGGATTGAAATCTCACAGCAGAGCAGTACACAGGCAAGCTCCGAGGTCGCCCCCTTTGTGGGGGTGTGGATTGAAATACAGATACCGCACAAACAACGGTATCAAAACCTTGTCGCCCCCTTTGTGGGGGTGTGGATTGAAATACCGGGCTTGATATCAACATAGCCCTGTTTTATCCCGTCGCCCCCTTTGTGGGGGTGTGGATTGAAATATGTTATCACCTCCTCTCACTGCAGTCTATACCGTGTCGCCCCCTTTGTGGGGGTGTGGATTGAAATTTTAAGGAGTGGTTAATCGTGACACAAAAGGAAAGAGGTCGCCCCCTTTGTGGGGGTGTGGATTGAAATATTTTGGCGTGATAACCGTGCCCTATACGTCCGGTCGCCCCCTTTGTGGGGGTGTGGATTGAAATTATATGCGCTCTTGATTGTGCCATTTTTATCACCGTCGCCCCCTTTGTGGGGGTGTGGATTGAAATTCCCTGCTCCAGTGGGTCGTGTACGCTTTTTTGGCGTCGCCCCCTTTGTGGGGGTGTGGATTGAAATCATTTTCAAACGCTCGTTTTCTCTTGCAAGCTGGTCGCCCCCTTTGTGGGGGTGTGGATTGAAATCTTAATACTCTTGATAAAAATGATGTTCCAACACGTCGCCCCCTTTGTGGGGGTGTGGATTGAAATTTCACCCTTACGGTGGAATCGTTTGGGCGTTTTTGGTCGCCCCCTTTGTGGGGGTGTGGATTGAAATTATTTCCGATGAAAACTTCGGCACAGAGGGCGGAGGTCGCCCCCTTTGTGGGGGTGTGGATTGAAATTCTATTCGGGAGAACACATTTCCCCGGCGGGGAGTCGCCCCCTTTGTGGGGGTGTGGATTGAAATCGTAATCAGATAGATACAGACCATAAGGGAAATACGTCGCCCCCTTTGTGGGGGTGTGGATTGAAATAACTCCGTTCGCCTCCGTGAGTATGACGGCTCAGTCGCCCCCTTTGTGGGGGTGTGGATTGAAATTCGCCCCTGCAAAATTTACACGCAAGTTCACACGTCGCCCCCTTTGTGGGGGTGTGGATTGAAATGTTGCTGTTGAACCAGTTTTGAATCTCGTCCAAAGTCGCCCCCTTTGTGGGGGTGTGGATTGAAATATATTCGGAATCGTGCAAACCAATTATCATATTGTCGCCCCCTTTGTGGGGGTGTGGATTGAAATCACGTGGAACATTACTCAATGTTAATAAAAAATTGTCGCCCCCTTTGTGGGGGTGTGGATTGAAATCACTATGTCGATTGCAGGTCTGTCCAGATAGTCGTCGCCCCCTTTGTGGGGGTGTGGATTGAAATTCTGAACTCTCCTATGTGCATATTTGTTGACCGGTCGCCCCCTTTGTGGGGGTGTGGATTGAAATTATTACGGCAATGAGGCGGAACAGTTTTCTTTCCGTCGCCCCCCTTTGTGGGGGTGTGGATTGAAATTCTTTGATGAGAGGATTGCCGGCACAGAGTGCTTGTCGCCCCCTTTGTGGGGGTGTGGATTGAAATAATATTATGTTGAATTTAAACAGGCAGCAGGAAAGAGTCGCCCCCTTTGTGGGGGTGTGGATTGAAATGTATTTAAATTTATAATCATTGGCATGGCTTTCCAAGTCGCCCCCTTTGTGGGGGTGTGGATTGAAATACCAACCGCTTTGGAAATGGTCTGCAACGAGGCTGTCGCCCCCTTTGTGGGGGTGTGGATTGAAATTCCAAATCGTCAAATGTTATCTGTGAATGGTCATAAGTCGCCCCCTTTGTGGGGGTGTGGATTGAAATGGCTGGATATACACCAAAAAAACGTGGGTACAGGTCGCCCCCTTTGTGGGGGTGTGGATTGAAATTAAAACTGCAAACACACCGAATCATATTATTTTTAAGTCGCCCCCTTTGTGGGGGTGTGGATTGAAATCGCTCCGTCCTCTACAACCTCGTTTGCACCGATGTCGCCCCCTTTGTGGGGGTGTGGATTGAAATATATTTGGTTTTTGCCATTATACCACCTCCTGATGTCGCCCCCTTTGTGGGGGTGTGGATTGAAATTCACAGGTAAAACCGAAGAAGAATTAGAGACTGTTGACACTAAAAGGTAAATATGGTATAATAGAGATATGAAAATCA
>CAZGAZ010000020.1:14577-47271 GCA_964523835.1 uncultured Ruminococcus sp. | reverse complement strand
ATTTCATTCAACAGGCAAGTCACAATTGCCTGTCGTTCTCGGCGCAGTAGGGGAAGGGGCGACAGTTCCTCGGCGCAGTAGGGGAAGCGGCAGCGTACTTGGTGAGGTAGGGGAAGCGGCGGCGGTTGCTTGGTGAGGTAGGGGAGGTGGAGGCGGTTTCACGGCGTGGTAGTGGAACAAAGCCAGTTTACGGCACAGTTAGGGAAACAAAGCCGCCCCACAGCGTGTGAGTGGGAGTAAAGCCCACGGCGTTTGAGGGGAACATATAACGCCTGTATCGTGCACCACGCTTTAGCGACAGCGTTCTGAATGCAATGTGATCTTTATAATAAAAATTTACAGAATATAAATATTTTGCCTGACATTTCTAAAAATATTACCGACAGCATTTTAAATTTAAAAAAATCTCTTGACATTGCAGGAAAATTATGTTATAATAAAACGATAATTGCCGTTAATCGGACGGCTTTAACAGAGATGTTACAAGGACGTTAATTTTTTTGTTCTTTGTTTTGAACGGAAAGGAATGGTCAAAAAGGTGAAAAGGGTCAAGAAACCTGTATTTTTCGTGGTTTTTCTTCTGATTGTGCTGTTTGCTTTATCGGTGCTCTTCGGTATAAGCAGCTATTTCGGAGATATTGAAACGGTTTACATCAAGGGCGTGGACGATATCCGCTTCGGTATTGATATAAAGGGCGGCGTTGACGTTACCTTTACCCCTCCCGAGGGCTTTGACGCCACCGAGGCGCAGCTGGACGCTGCCAAGGAGGTCATTGTTCAGCGAATGATCAAGCTGAATATTACCGATTATGAGGCGTATATTGATTACAGCAACGATCACATTATTGTCCGTTTCCCCTGGAAAGAGGGCGAGACTGACTTCGACCCAGAGGCTGCGGTAAAGGAGCTGGGCGAGACTGCCGAACTTACGTTCAGAGAGGGCTATGATGTTGACGCTATGGGCAAGCCTGCGGGAGTGACCTTGTCAAATGTGATCCTGAGCGGAAACGATGTGTCGGAGGCTCATGCTTACTACGATTCGACTTCGGGAAGCGCTGAGGTGGCTCTGACGCTGACCGAGGGGGAAGGCGGCGGTGCGCAGAAGTTTGCGGAGGCTACGGCGAAGCTTTATCAGGAGGGCGGCGTTATCTCCATATGGATGGACGATACCTGCATTTCCTACCCCAGAGTAAACGCTGTTATCACTGACGGCAGGGCGGTCATAAGCGGCAACTTCGATGCGGAAAGCGCAACGAAGCTGGCCAATCAGATAAATTCCGGTGCGCTGCCCTTTAAGCTGGTCACGGCAAGCTTTTCCACTATTTCTCCCAGCCTTGGAATGGGTGCGCTGGAGGCTATGATAGTGGCGGGGATCATTGCGTTCATTTTCATTGCTCTTTATATTATTGTTGCCTACAGGCTGCCCGGGTTTGTGGCGGTCATTGCCCTGGTGGGACAGGTTGCGGGAACGCTTGCGTTTGTTTCGGGCTATTTCGGGATAAACGACAGCGGCATTCTCACTATCCCCGGTATTGCAGGTATTATCCTTGCGGTGGGTATGGGCGTTGACGCAAATGTTATCACGGCGGAGAGGATCAAAGAGGAGCTGGCGGAGGGCAAGACCCTGGACGGGTCCCTGGCAAGCGGCTACAAGAGGGCTTTCTCGGCTATACTTGACGGCAATCTTACGATGATACTGGTGGCTATTATTCTTATGGGTGCATTCGGCACGCCTGACAGCCTGTTCTCGAAAATGCTGCACTTTGTGTTCTTTATGTTCGGTCCTTCAACGGCGGGCACTATTTACTCCTTCGGATTTACGCTGCTGACGGGTACGGTGCTTAACCTGTTCTTCGGGGTGCTTTGCTCGAGGCTTATGGTAATGTCCCTTTCGGGGTTCAAGAAGCTCAGGAACCCTTGGCTGTACGGAGGTGAAAAGAAATGAGCAAGGTAAAATTCAACTTTGACTATATCAAAAACCGCAAGACTTATTTTATCATTTCGGCTGTGCTTATTGCGGTGAGCATTTTGTCCACCTTTGTACTGGGTATAAATCTGGACATTCAGTTCAAGGGCGGTACGCTTATTACCTACCTTTACGAGGGTAATATTGACACGGCTGCTTTTGAGGCGGACGCTGAGGCGGCATTGGGCGGCATTGGTGTAAGCACTACCACGGGTACGGACTTTAACACGGGAAAGAACAACATTCAGCTTTCTCTGCTGTCAAACTCGGGGCTGACGGCGGACAAGCAGATAGAGCTGACCAATGCGCTGGAGGAAAAATATGCGGCGAATTTGCTGGAGCTGGCGGAGTCTACGGACGTTTCCCCCTCGGCGGGCAAGGAATTTTTCAGCAAGTGTATTGTGGCTGCCATATTCTCGGTGATCGTGCTGATTGTTTATATTGGGCTGCGGTTCAAGAATATAGGCGGCTGGCTGGCCGGCGTCTGCGCTGTGGCGGCGCTGCTTCACGATATCATAATGGTTTACGGCACTTTCATAATCTGCGGCATGGAGATCGACGCTAACTTTATGGCGGTGGTACTGACCATTCTCGGTTACTCTATCAACAGCACCATTGTCATCTACGACAGGATAAGGGAGAATGAGACCCTTTACCACAAGAAAAATAACAGGGCGGAGATCACAAATCTCAGCATAAACCAGTCGCTGACAAGGTCTATAAACACGTCTGCTACGACCATTGCGGCTATGCTGATCGTTACGATCGTGGCGCTGGTTTACGGTGTGGATTCCATTATCTCTTTCTCGTTCCCCATGATGATAGGTCTGGTTTCGGGAACTTACTCGTCTGTCTGCATTGCGGGGCCTTTGTGGGTATGGCTTGAGGACAGAAAGGAAAACGGCGACTCGGGTGACGCCAAGGCTGCAAATGCGGTCAGCTGACAGAGGCAAGAGGTTAAGAGGCAAGAATTTTAAGCTGACGGAAGTAAGAAGTTAAGAGGCATGAGTTTGATGAGGTTGAGTGTTTTTGCTCAGCCTCATTTTTTTGTGCGGGTGCAAGCTATGCGTGCACTGAGCAAAACGCACAGAGCGGCAAGACGATTTTTGTGCAAAAAGGAGAAAGTTGCGAAAGGATATAATAAGTTTGCGTTGAGCTATTGACAAATTGTCGGATTTGTGATATGATATTAACAGAGGGAGTTTGAGTGTGGTTTTCGGGAAAACAGTTTGAGTTTTTTTGGGGGTGAAATTTTGGGGAGGGTTATCGGAGTTTTTAAGGCAACACCGCACAAAATACTTGCAAAGCACAGAAAAATAAGGTATAATAAAAATATGAATAAACAAATAAGTCTGTTTATGCCGAATGACGGGCTGTTACAAGTGCGGACAAAGAAAAAAATTTTTTAGAGCAGATAGAACGCATAGTTCCGCAGGGCGAGCGGATAACGCTCATCAAGCCGTTTCCGATACAGCTGGGCTGTCGGAGGTTAAAGTGACACGACTGTCTTAAATCGGAGTGATTATTTCAATTTGCGGGCATTGGCGGAAAGTTAATCATATAGTTGATGCCCGCAATATGATAACAATCAATAAATAATTTTTATTTGAAGAGACGATGTGATGTATGGTGTGCAAATATATTAATTATAACGATATAATTAATTATAATGATATAAATGATATTCTTAAACTTCTCAGAGGTGAATATCCTCTGATTATTTCACAATATGATTGCGGAGAGCCGCTTCCTACAGCTACCGATAGAGTTTTAAGTGAATACATATATAAGAACTCAAATAAAAATGATTTTCAACAGGCAATGCTTGAACTTTTAAACAGCTCTGCAGCTGATGTGTATTTATCGCTGGTGTATTTTAACAACTGTTTATATTTTGAGCAGGAAGGACAGGCGAGTTTTGCGATTGATAAGGAATTATTCATACCGTTAATTAAAAACCGTATTAATCTGTATTTGAAAGAAATGCAGGATCAAATTGTGTTTGTTGACGGTACTGTTTATACACAGCCAATAGATCGAATTAAAATATTGAATGCAAAGTATGAAAAAAAATATGGATTTAATATTTTATGATAACAATCAATAAATATTTTTTATTTGAAAGGACGATGTATGGTGTACAAACATATTAATTATGACGTTAATTATAACGATATAAATGATATTCTTAAACTTCTCAGAGGTGAATATCCTCTGATTATTTCACAATATGATTGCGGAGAGCCGCTTCCTACAGCTGCTAATATAGTTTTACGTGAATACATATATAAGAACTCAGATAAAAATGTTTTTCAACAGGCAATGCTTGAACTTTTAGACAGCTCTGCAGCTGATGTGTATTTATCGCTGGTGTATTTTAACTTCTGTTTAATTTTTGAGCAGAAAGGAACGGCGAGTTTTGCGATTGATAAGGAATTATTCATACCGTTAATTAAAAACCGTATTAATCTGTATTTGAAAGAAATGCAAGATCAAATTGTGTTTGTTGACGGTACTGTTTATACACAGCCAATAGAACGAATTGAAGTATTGAATGCATGGTATGAAAAAAATTTTGGATTTAATATTTTATGAAATCCAATGAGGATTGGTATGAGTTTTTTGGTGAACTTTTGGGGAGGGCTTACCGAAATTTCAAGAGAAAAATTCTCCCCGGCTGCAAGGCAGCGGGGAGATTTTTTGAATGCACATGGGTTTTGATACCGCTCAGGTTTCGCCTGCGAAAATGAAGTAGCTTGTTACTCCTTCGGGGAAGGTGGCGTGATTGTAGGGGAGGGCGGCTTGTTCGGCGGAGTCGGAACGGTCAAGGGCGGTTATGTCCGCTTCCATAAGGTTCATCAGGTGAATGAATGTACAGAGGCAGCGGGGGGTGTCGGTATGGTCGTCGTTCATAAGCTCGATCGAAGCAGTGTCACGGGCGGTTATGGCGGCGAGGGTTTCCTCGTCCTTGCGCAGTGCCGTGTCGGGGTCAAGGTAGTGGGAAAAGTCTGCGGAGAAAAGGAAAAGGCAGTTTTTCTCACGGCTTATGTCATAGAGGAGGCTTGCTGCTTTTTCGGGGATCTGCTTTTCCGCTCTGCCCGAAATAAGCAGGCAGGAGACTTTGGCATTCGGAAAATAGTATTTCACAAAGGGGATAAAGGCGGAGGCGGAATGGTCATAGGAGAGCATTTCGCTGTCGATGCCTGCGGAAAGATCTGTCAGGAATTTTTCGGTTATGTCGGTATCGCAGGGGACTTCGCCGAAGTCGGTAGCCCAGTTTGTTTTGCTTGTGACAAGGTCATAGGGTGTGCTGTTCGGGTAATGGGCGGGGGCGAGTATGACGACGGTCTCGATATCGGGGCGGCTTTGGGCGGCGGCTTTGAAAAATGAGGTTATCATTTGCCCTGCAAGGAGATGATGTGTTACCACGCCTGCACGGAGTGTGCCGGTCAGCTCATAGGGTTCTGCGGTCTCGTCATACATTCGGAATGCGGCGGGGTCGTAGAAATTGCAGGGGAGGTAGTCGCCTTTGCGGAGAATGGGGGGTGTTTCCGAAGTCGTTTCCGATAAGGTTTCCGAAAGTAAGTCGGAAGAGTCGGAAATGTAAATACTTTCTGAGAGGCTTTCCTTATTGACAGCTTCGCTTTGGGGGAAAGCCTCGGAAGTATCGGCTGTGTTTATGCCGCAGCCAGAGGCGGTCAGGGTGAATGCGGTCATAATGACCGTCAGCATGACTGACTTCATGGCTGCAAGCCTGTGAAATGACTTACGCATTGGCGCTGTACTCTTCAACGGTCAGGGTGCTTCGCTCGGAATAGCCCCAAAGCTCATTCCCTTGGCGGGCTGCTGCGCTTTCCACCACATATTCGCCGGGTGTGACAAGGCGAATGTAGTAGACCATGGGGCGGTAGCTGCCGTTTCTATAGGACACCGAACCGGAAACACGCATATCGTTTCGGTCGATATAGGAGTTTTTATCCGATTTCACGAACCTTGCGCCCGAGGGTATAACATCATCAACGGCGGCATAGCTGTTTTCGGGGTCGGGGAAGCCGCTGACGTTTACCGTCACTTTGAGCAGCGCTCCCGGGGCATAGCCGCCGCTTACCGATTGAATGGATTTGGTAACGGTGAGGTTTTTGGGAGTAAGGTTGTCGGTGATACGTCCCTCGTAATAGGCGAGGCATTTCACGCTGCCGTTTTTGAGGGTGACGGAGAAGTCCTCGGCTTCCGTCTGTGTTTTATTAAGGGAATGGAATGTCCTGCCGAATTTGTTTACGGTGACGGTCTCGGTCTTGCCGTTTGCTGTGATCTCCACTGCGGCGGGGTCGGCAATTTCACGGGAATCGGGAGTGTAATTTTTAAGGTAGAAGATGAGATATGGGGCGCAGCTTTCTTCAATCTGCTCGTGGACTACGGCGTGCTCCGCAAGAAGCTCGGCATGGTCAAGGTTCAGTGCGGAGGCTGCCATGAGAGCGGCAAGGTCGTTGTACTCGCTGTCGGTTTTTAGGGCGGGGGTGTTGTTCTCGGTGATATAGCCTTTCATTATGCGGGAGCACACGTCCTCGAAAATTTCTGCGCCGCTTTGGGTATCGCCCATAATACCGAAAGCTGCGGCAAAGCGGAGCATATCGGTGTCGGAAAAGCCCTCTGTTTCGGTGAGCGTTCTTTTGAGGTCCGCCAGAACGGGTTCGTCAAGGGCGGCAAGCCCCAGGTATGCCGAGGAAACATTTTCGGGAATGCTGCTGTCGTCATCGAGAATTTCTCGGAATGCCGTTTTTGCGGCTTCCCTTGCGGTAAGCTCCGGTTCGGCTGCCGCAATAAGGGCGGTAAGCTTTGGGTCGGCTTCGGAATAGCTCCAGAGGCTTATGAGTCCGCTTGATTTAAAGGAAGTAAAACGGTCTTGATATTCCTCTGCAGTCAGCCACCCGAATTCCTTGGAGGCAAAGGCACGGGCAAGCTTATAATCCGCTCTGTCGCCCCAGAGTCGGGAAAGCTTGGAAAGGGCGTTTGCATAGAGGGTATACTCGGTGTCGCAGAAAAGGAGCTCCACGGGATAGCGCAGGGGGGATATTTCAAAGGTATCCTTGGTAAGGTCAAATTCCCGCACCACTTCTGTTTCAAGGAGGGTGTCAACTACGGAGAAGGGCAGCTCCACGGCGTCGGAATCATTTCCGCTTTGGGCGGATATGGTAACTGTATAATCGCCGGTTTTAAGCTTGCCGAATTTTGCGGAGGATATTTCGGGGACGGTCATGGTCTCGTTTATGTCATTGCCCTCCACGTGGATTGTGAGTTCCGCATTGCCTGCTGTGGTCTTGGCGGCAAAGGAAATGTCGTCTCCTTCGATGAAAGTATCGTTTGCAACGGGAGTTATGAAGAACGGCAGGGTCACGATAACGGGCTGTTTGGAAACGCCTGCGTACACGCCGTTTGCACGCTCGGAAACAGCGTGGGCAGTGGCTCGCCATGAAGTAATATTATCGGGGGATCTGAAGGTAAATTCAGCAAGCCCTTGGCTGTTTGTTGTTCCCGTCAGGAATGCGGCTGTGTCCTTGAAATCACGGCGGACACCGTAATCATCACCGCCGCCGCCCTTTTCGCCGCCGCCGTTCATATTAAGGGAATACTGGATATAGGAGTAATAATCGGTAACCCATGGGATACTAAGGCTGCGGTAAAGGTTATAGCGGGGGTTGGGATTCTGGGGGGCTATGGCAAATACTGCCTCGTCCACCACGCTGAGGGACACGGAGGCGTTTGCGGCGGGCTTGCCGTTTATATCGGCTGCCTTTACGGTTATTTTTACCTCGTCGCCGGGGGAGTAGGTTTCCTTGTCGGCGGATATGGTAATATCAAGGTTTCTTTCGGAGGAGTCAAAGGAAAGTCCGCCGTAATAGTAATAATAATTTTCATTGCCCCAATCATAATCGGCATAGTCAAGGGAATGGAGGGGGTAGATATGTCTGCCGTCAAAGTATGCGCCGCTTATTTGCACATTGGGTATGCAGTCGGCGGTCATTTTCCGGTCAAAGGAAATGCCGTTTACAACGTTCAGGGAGATAAAATCAAACTGGCTGACGGTATAGAAAATTTTGTCAAAGTCCGAGCTGTCGGCATTGCTGTAATTATTGCGCAGGTCAAAGTGAAGGGTCTCGTTTTCTTTAAAGGAGTTTTTGGAGGTAAACAGTGAGAAGTAGTTATAGGTGCTTTCGCTGCGGTCGTAGCGGTCGGAAATATTGGGATTTTTGAGCCATACACGGTCGGTGCATTTGTTGCCGTAGGTGTCCGTCCATTTGAGCGTGCCGCTGTAGGAGCTTTTATCGTCAAATTCTATGCCGTCAAATACGCCCTTGCCGTTTACGGTGTTTACAATAAATGTTCCTGCACCCTCAATATGATGTTGGTATTTGTAGTTTGTGAAGGTTTTCTTCTGAAGATAATCATAGTAAGTGCCGTTTTCTATTTTTTCGCTCCAGGATTTTTCCAGAATGAGAATTACCTGTGTATCTGTGGGAGCGCCCAGATATTCCTCGGGGTGGTAATAGTTGTTTTTGGTCACTTTTTCGGGGTCGATAAGATTGGTGACAACGCTTACCTTTGCGCCGTCCTGCTTTATTTCGGCATAAACGTCCCTGTCAACGTTTATGTAGGAGAAGTAGGTGTTCTGATACTCGTCCTCAACTCCCGCCATGGTGAAGCTTACGCTTTCCCATGAGGGGCGGGGACCTTTTTCCGCTTCCTTTCCCGGGGCTGCTGTTACGGAAATATGTCCGTTTGTATCGGTGGAGGCGGAGGTGACATCGGCGCCGCTTACGTCAAAGGAAAGGGCTGCGGCAGGCGTGCCGTCATAATAGGAGGCGTCAAGGGTGACTTCAAAGGGGTTATCCGCTGCCATGAATATCACATCTTCTCCGTCGGTTTCAAGGAGATAGGAAGGAGTGACATAATCCTCAACACGGAGATATTTTTCGTAAAGCTCTTCATCTCTCGATTTAAGTGCAAGGTCGTACCAGCCGTCCTTGGCGCTGTTTACGGGGATTTTGGCGGTGAATGTGCCGTCGGAGTTTACCGAAACGGGAACGGGTTCGCCGTCGGAGCTGTAATAGCTCATATTAAGGGTGAGATTTTCGGGCAGGGAAATTCCCTGACAGCGGGGGTAGACAGTACCCCAGACGTTTACGGTATCGGTGGTGCGGTAGATCTCACGGTCGGTATAGATATAGATGAGGTAATCGTCTTTCAGATCCTTTTCCCAGCCGTTCCTGAGAGGGAAGAAATCTATGTAGGTCTTGCCGTTATAGTCTATGGAGATGACGGATTTGCCGTGCCTGGAATTGTCGATCTCTGTTTTGCCTGTGCCGTTTTTATCAATAGTACAGGAGTAGGATTTGTTACCGTCGGTTATGTTTACTTTTGCGCCATTGGCGGGATTGCCGTTTGAGGCGTCGTTTACGAAAAATGCGGCGCTGCCCGGAAGTATGGCGGAATAGACGGAAATATCGCTTATCTGGATAAATCTGTCGATAACGAAATCGCCTGTTTTGGAGCGGATATTTGCAAGGTAATATCCCTCGTCAAGATCCTCGGGAAGCATTAAATAAGAGGGATACCAGTTTGAACTGTCGTTTTCTTTCAGCTTCACGGTTTCCGAATAAACAAGTGTCATATTATCTGAGGGAGGGATAACAAGGCTGTCCTCTTCAAAAAATGTTGACTTTGTCTCCGCTGCCACCTGCTGCATCCCAGCAAGGTAATCTGCGGCTGAGGGGTACTGATACAGTTTGACTTCAAAGCTGCCCTTTTTAACGTCCTCGGAGGCGTAAATTTCCGTTAAGACAACGTCTCCGGGAATGAAGGTCTCGGAAAGACCTTTGGAGGCGTAGCAATAGTCGGAGGAATCTCTTGATTTTGTACGGAATTCAAAGGAATAGTCTTCGGTGAGGATGTCGCCGCTTGCGGAGGAAAGATTTTGGGAGATGTTTACGGAATAGACGGTTTTTGCCGACAGTTTTTTCTCGGGGGCGAAAACAAGAGTTTTGCCGTTATTATGCAGCTCAAATCTGCCCGGGACTTCGGGGGAAATTGTGAAATTATCCTTTGCGGTAGCTATATCAACGGGGGAGGTAAAGGTTATCTCAATGCCGCTGTTCATGGGGACATAGTCCGCTTCGTTTGCGGGGAAAACTCCCGAGATACAGAAAATATCCGCAGTCTGGAAAGCCCAGCTTCTGCCGTTTGACAGGGACAGCTTCAGTATTTTATTGTCGGGGATAGGATCGGAAAGGTGCAGCACATAGGTGCGCTCCTTGGTTTTTTCCAGTTCAAAGGGGATATCGGGAGAAAGCTTTATAAGTGCGGACAGTTCGTTGACTTCCATATCCTCCTTTGAGGTGAGTGTGAATGATGTTGTGGCGGAGATATAGCCGCCCTTTGAGTCGTCGGCTGTAACGCTTGTCACAGCGCCCTCGGGAAGCTCGACGGGGGGAGGGGGTTCGGTGGCCTCGGGTTGGGTGGTTTCCTCGGGTTCGGCAGTTGTGCCGATTTCGGTGGTCTCCGAGGAATTTTCCACGGAGGAAACCGCTTCGGTATTGCTTTCGGAGAGCGCTGTATCGGCGGCGGATTCGGAGCAGCCCGAAAGTACGGAAAGCGACATTGCGGCTGCGGCTAATAATGCGGTGAGCTTTGATCTGCGGTTACGGTGTTTTTTCACGGTGAATTTCCCCTTTTGATTTATTTTTCAAAAATGCGGTTTTTGAGCCCTGATCTCTATGATTTTTATTATATTATAAAAAAATTTCAAAGTCAATAACTGTGTCAAATTGTTGATAAGTTGTAATTTATCTGTAATTTTACTGTAATTGTTTTTATTGCTGCTGTAATCATTTTTACCGTTTTGTAATCTTTGAGCTGCCCGTAGACAGGAAAGATTTTTAGCCGGAAAAACTTGACTTTTCGGGGAAGGTATAGTATAATTAAGGAAATGCTGATTTAAGGTATTTTCCAACCGCCGTGGTCATTCATGACCTGCGGGGAAAACACCGCCACACATAGCCGGTTTTAAAATGGAGAAAATTTTTAAGCTATTAAATCAGTACTTCCTTAAAGCATTATATAATATTATATTATGTTAAATTCCGGAGGAGCATTTTATGAATATCGAGCATACATATTTCGAGTGGAGCGAGGATTATTCTATCGGCGTCAAGGTCATTGACGACGCTCACAGGCAGCTTTTTGCGATAGTCAGCCGCATTATAAAGAATTTTGTGGACGGCGATTATGTAAAAAACAAAATGACCTGCATTGAGGCTGTGAAATTTCTCAAAAATTACACGGTAAGGCACTTTGAGGAGGAGGAGGCGTATCAGCGTTCTTCAAATTATCCCGGGTATAAGATACACAAGGCGATACATGATAATATGCGTGATGTGGTCGTGCCTGCTCTGGAGGCGGAGATGATCGGAAACGATTATTCGGAGGAATCGGTCGAGCATTTTGTGGGAGTATGCGCAGGGTGGCTGGCGGCGCATGTGCTTATCGAGGATCAGACTATGACGGGCAAGGTGCAGAGCAGGTGGCGCAGGCATGAGAATGATGAGGACACGGGGAGACTGGAGGAAATAATGCGGATTGTGGTGAACGGGCTTTTTCAAACGGCGCCTGTGCTGGTGAGCAGGAAGTATTCGGGGCATGAGCTGAAAAAAATATATTGCTGCAATAATGAATTTGAGGCGGAGAGCGGGGTAGTTTATTCTGTGACGACTGCTGCGGAGGAGACGGTTATCGGAAATATCGCCAAAAGGCTTCTGGATCCAAAGGTACTGGAGCTGGACGAGGTCATGTCGCCGATGGTCTATGAGATATTCCGTGCTTTTAATTCGGCTGTGATAAAGGCGTTTGTTTCCGAATCCCTTGTTGAGATCTCGGGGAATGTGATAAAGAGCAGGGAATTTTATGACAGTTTTGAAAATGTTTACCCAGAATACACTCTTTTATGGCAGACGGCTGACGGGTATCTGGCTTTCTGCATTCGGAAAAAGCCTAAATTCATTAACGGAAATAAGGCGGAAGAGCAGTGATTTTTAAGGGCTGATTTTTTGTTTTTCCTGTCAAAAATATAAATGTCCGAATAAAAAGTTTGAAAATAATCATTATTACGATCCGGAGGAAGTTTTATGCGTTCGGTGCTTATAATAGGTCTCGGAAGATTCGGGAAACACCTGGCTAAGCGGTTTTACGAGCTGGGGAATGAGGTCATGATCGTTGACGACAATGAGGACAATATTCACGAGATGATGCCCTTTGCATGCAATGCCAAAATTGCGGACTGCACCCGTCCGGACGCTGTGGCAAGTCTGGGGCCGGGGAATTTTGATATTTGCTTTGTTTGCATGGGCAGCGATTTTCAGTCAAGTCTGGAGATAACAGACCTGCTGAGGGAGATGGGGGCAAAAAAGGTTGTCAGCAAGGCAAGCTCGGAGATACATGCGAAATTCCTTGCACGGAACGGGGCGGACAAGGTGGTTTATCCCGAGGCGGATCAGGCGGAGAAAATTGCGGAGATGTACAGCACCTCCGATCATATTTTTGATGTGACCAAGGTTACCGAGGACACGGGAATTTATGAGATTCCCATTCTCGGTCACTGGGAGGGGAAAAATCTTCTTGACCTGGGCATTCGCAGCAAGCACAGGTTAAATATCCTTGCAATAAAGCAGGTATCGGGCGGTGAGGTGAACATTATCCCTCTGCCCGACCCGAAGCATGAATTCAAACGGGGAGATCACATTATCGTTTTCGGCAGGACAGTTGATGTAAACAAATTTTTGCGCCGTATAGACGATTAGGCATTGTGTATATTGTGTGTTTTGATTCACGGTAACGTTAAAATGCATAGGTCTGTTATTTTTTGTAAGCTGTTTAAAAAATCGGAGGATATTTATGAGGACGGTAATTCAGAGGGTGAATTTTGCAAGGGTTAGAGTGGACGGAAAAATTGTGGGGGAGATTGGAAAGGGCTTTCTGATACTGGCGGGGTTTGCGGACGGGGACAGCGAGGAAAGCTGCAGTAAGGCGGCAAAAAAGATCGGGGGGCTGCGGATATTTTCCGATGAGAATGACAAGATAAATCTTGCGCTGAAGGATGTGGGCGGGGAGATACTTTGCATATCCCAGTTTACTCTTTATGCGGACTGCGCTCACGGAAACAGACCAAGCTTTACAAATGCTGCCCGTCCGGAGGCTGCAGAGCCGTTATATGAGTTTTTCTGTGACGCTTTAAATGAATATGCTCACACGGAAAGGGGCATTTTCGGGGCGGATATGAAGGTGGAGCTGGAAAATGACGGACCGTTTACAATAATTACGGAGGCTTGAAGGCGGGGGACGGGGGTTTGAAAATTTTGGGGATGAATTCCTGCAAGGCTTTTGTGTTGCGTGTTCCGTGGGCTGTCGGTCAATAGGTTACAAAACGGTTACAAAAACAGGACGGTGTTTGCAAAAAATTCACAAATAAAGAATGTTTTGTACTTTTATTCTAATAATTATATGGGATTTTTGTTAAAATTAACATTAATTCCCCTCTTTAGGATTAAAATTCCGTCAAATTTATTACCGAAAAAAGCTTTTATTTTTTGTGAGAATGTGTTATAATAGTATGGCAGAAAAAAATCAGGTGAAAACTCAGAAGGTATTTTTGGCAGGTTTCGGCTGTATTTCCGTAAACGGGGATCCGGACGTGCTGCCGCTAAAAAATTGAAAGGTCCCGGTTTGCGGGGCTTTAGTGGGAGAGTTTTTATATTGGAAAGATTTGTTATAAAAGGCGGACGGAGACTTGAGGGCGAGGTCAGCATAAGCGGGGCTAAAAATGCGGTGGTGGCTATTATCCCTGCGGTAATTCTGGCGGACGGTCCCTGTGTGCTTGAAAATATACCCCAGATAAGCGATGTTGCTATTTCCCTGCGTATCCTTTATGAGATGGGTGCGGATGTAAAGCAGCTTGGCAAGGGGGTTTACAGGATAGATGCGACTACTATTACAGACCCTATTGTGCCCTATGAACTGGCAAAGCTTATGAGAGCTTCATATTATTTTCTGGGGACTCTGCTGGGCAAATTCAAGCGGGCGAGAGTTTCGATGCCCGGGGGGTGTTATCTGGGCGACAGACCCATTGACCAGCATTTGAAGGCTTTTTCCTCTTTGGGGGCTGCCTGCACGCTGGAAAACGGAATGATAGATATTTATGCGGATTCCCTTATCGGGTCGCAGATATATTTTGACAAGATCACGGTGGGGGCTACGATCAACGCCATTCTGGCGGCGGTCAAGGCGACGGGGCTGACGGTCATTGAGAATGCCGCAAAGGAGCCGCACATAGTTGATCTGGCGAATTTCCTGAACTCCATGGGCGCTGATATCATGGGTGCGGGTACGGATGTTATAAAGATAAGGGGCGTTCGTCATCTGAAGGGGACGGAGTATGCGGTCATTCCCGATCAGATCGAGGCGGGGACGTATATGGTGGCTGCGGCTGCCACAAGGGGAAATGTTCTGGTGAAGAATGTTATTCCGAAGCATCTGGAGTCGATCACGGCGAGGCTGTCAAAGATCGGGGTCAATGTGGAGGAATTTGACGACAGTGTGAGGATATCGGTGGACGGGCCTTTGGTAAAGACAAGCGTAAAGACCATGCCGCACCCCGGGTTTCCCACGGATATGCAGCCTCAGATCTCGGCGCTTCTGTGCCTGGCGGAGGGGACAAGCATTGTGACGGAGGAGATTTTCAACAACCGTTTCCGCTATGTGGATCAGCTGCGGCGGATGGGGGCGGATATTTCCGTTGAGGGGAGAGTTGCTGTAATAGAGGGCGTGGGCAAGCTTATGGGTGCGCCTGTTACTGCGCCCGACCTGCGTGCGGGCGCTGCGCTGGTCATTGCGGGTCTTGCTGCAAGCGGTATTACGGAGATAGACGACATTTACCATATTGAACGCGGGTATGAAAATATCGAAAGCAAGCTGCGGGCTTTGGGGGCGGATATTGTGAAAAAATCCGTGCCGGGCAATTCCGTGAGAAAGGTTGCTTTGTAGAGGCAGGAAGTCAAGAGGCAAGAAATAAGTTTGCGGTTTGATAATATATGTTAACAGGATTCCGGAAATGTTTTTGGCGTTTCCGGAGTTTTTTTATTCAATAAGGTGCAGTGCGCTGCCGGTCAAAAAATTATTTGACATTACAGGCGTTATGTGGTATAATGTGCATAGGTATAAGAAAAACCGAAAAAGGGGAAAATTTCTGACCTCTTACCTCTAATCTCTAACTTCTAAAAGGGTGTTGATATATTGTGAAAAACAGAAAAATTGCTATACTGGGCGCAGGGGCGTTCGGACTCAGCCTGGCGGTAATACTGGACGGAATGGGTCACAGTGTTACTCTGCGGTCACGCCACTGCGAAGATTTGCTGCGGGAAAGGGAGAACAGGCAGAAGCTGCCGGGGATAAGGATAAGCGAAAAAATTGAGATCACTTCCGATATTGCCTGTGTGAGGGAAAAGGAACTGGTTATCGCTGCTGTGCCTACAGGGCAGGTGCGCAGCGTTATGGGCGAGGCTGCGCCTTATCTTGATGAGAGGACGGTAATTGCCAACACGGGAAAGGGGCTGGAGGCGGACAGCTACAAGCGCATGAGCGAGGTCATTGCGGAGGAAACGAAGCATCCCTGCGTAGTGCTTACGGGTCCGTCTCATGCGGAGGAGGTGGCTGTGGGAATGCCTACCACTATTGTGGCTGCCTGCGGCGACAGGGAAAAGACGGCGTTCGTTCAAGGGATCATGACCAGCGGCACGCTGAGGGTGTACATCAATGATGATGTTATCGGCTGCGAGATAGGCGGTGCGCTTAAAAATGTCATTGCGCTGTGTGCAGGAATATGCGACGGAATGAAGTTGGGGGACAACACCAAGGCTGCCCTTATGACAAGGGGGATATGGGAAATTTCCCGTCTGGGGGTTGCCATGGGGGGAAAAATGGAGACATTTGCGGGGCTGGCAGGGGTCGGCGATCTTATTGTGACCTGCACCAGTATGCACAGCAGAAACCGCAGGGCGGGTATACTTATCGGCGAGGGCGTTTCTCCGGAAGAGGCGGTGAAAAGAGTGGGCACGGTGGAGGGCTATTTCTGCACCAAGGCGGCTTTTGAGCTTTCAAGGAAATTCGGGATATGCTTGCCTATTACCGAGCAATGCTATCGGGTGCTGTATGAGGGGGCAAGCCCCAAGGACGCCATTCGCAGCCTCATGACCCGCCCAAGCCGCAGGGAAAGCGAAAATGCGTTGTACGATTTAGAGGTTAGAGGTTAGAAGGTTAGAGGCTAGAATTTAGTGATCTGAATTTCGACAGATAATATCAAGCCGGATAGAATAGTATTGCGGGCGGTTTAATGCCGGGATGTTTACGGTGTTTAGGGAGGATTTTCATATGGATATTGCGTTGTGCGATGATGAGCCTATGGCGCTGCGGGAGCTTGAGAAAAAGGTGGAGAGCTTTTTTGTGAGGGACGGCGGTGCAAGGGTCAGCTGTTTCGGCTCGGGAGATGAACTGCTTTGTGAAATGGAGAAAAAACCTGCGGATATTGTTTTCCTTGATATACAAATGCCCGGCAGGGACGGTATGGAGACGGCACGGGTGCTGCGAAACAGGGGGTTTGAGGGGGATATTGTTTTTGTGACGGTGCTGCCCGAGCTTGTTTATGAAAGCTTTGCGGTGGAGGCGGGGGATTATATTGTGAAGCCTGTCAGTGATGAGCGGCTTTTCGGCACGCTGGGGCGGATAGTGAGGCGGAGGAAAAGGGGCTGCTTCAGCTTCAGGTGCGGGGGCGAGGATGTTGTTATTCCTTTGGAGGAGATATTGTATTTTGAAGTGCTGGACAAGGTGGTAATTTTGCATGAGAAAACGGGAGTGACAAGCTTCAGGGGGAGCATTTCGGAAATGATAAGCAAGATTGGCTGCGGTTTTTTCCGCTGCCACAGGAGCTACATAGTAAATTTGCGGCAGATTGAGAGGGTCGGCAAGGAGGAGGTTACTCTCAGAGGCGGCGAGAGGATTCCTTTGTCAAGGCTGCGCAGGAAGCAGCTTCTGGAGGCTTTGGCGGCTTATTTAGGTGAAAATGTATGAGGGAGATTTTGAGCGTTTGCTTTACGGGGGTTTTGGAGGCGGCGGTGCAGATGTGGTTTGCGCAGGGCTTTTTGAGAGCGGGGAAGGGGAGAAGGCAATGGATTTTTATGGGGTTGTTCTGTTTGCTGGGGGGCGTTTGTGTTAATCTGCTTTCTGTGGACGGAACGGTTAAGCTTTTGATATACGGTGTGCTGCTGTACGGCTTCACAAGGGCGTTTTCGGGGAATGACGGCGATAACGGCAAGGGAGCGGCGGTGTGCACAATGATGTCGGTCACGGTAATGCAGGGCTGCTTCGGGGTTATGGGGTGTCTGGAGGGACTTGCGGTGATCGGGGCATTGCACTGTGGAATAATGCTCCGTGGTGAGTGGCTCGGCTGCTTGTTCTGTTTGCTGCCGTTGGGGCTTTTTCTTTTGGTCGGCGAGAGAATGATGATGTGCGGCGTCGGCTTTCGGGAATGGGAGTTTAAGGATGAGGCTTCGGGGAAATATTGGGATTTCGGGAGAAAATATGAGGGCTTTCGTGGGAAAAATTTATTTTTTCCCATTGTGTGCATTGTGCCTGTGACTGTGCTGTCGGTTTATTTAAACAGTGTTGTCTGCGTTTATGCGGACAGCGACAGGTTGGATATATTTTCCGGAGCGCTGCAATTAACGGTAATATTGGCGGCGGCGGGGCTTTGGGAGATATGGAGAAAATCGGAGACGGCTTATATTTACAGGGAATATTGTGAGAGAATGAATGTGCGTCTGAGAGATACTGCGATTAAGCGGCATGACCTTAAAAATCATATGCTGGTGATAGGAGCGTTGGCGAGGCGGGGGGATTTTGAGGGACTGAGAAAATATGCGGAGGAATTTTCGGGGGACGTTTGCGGGGCGGCGAGGGTTTGCGACACGGGTTCAGCGGCGCTGGATGCGCTGATAGACAGCAAGCTGTCGGGGGTTGTGGGAGTGAGGACCGAATGCAAGGTGAAAATTCCCCGTGGGTGTTTTGATGAAACGGATATTTGCGGTATCTTCGGGAATGCGCTGGACAATGCTTTGGCGGGCTGTAAAAATTCGGGCGGAGCTTTTATAGAACTGCGGACGGTTGTGACGGGGGATATGCTGCTTATTGAGTGCAAAAACAGCTGCGTGGGCGGCGGTTTCAGGGAGGGTACGGGACTGCGCAGCATTCGCAGGACGGCGGCGAAATACGGGGGCTGTGTGACTGTGGTTTCGCAGGAGGGAGTTTTTGTGCTGCGTGTTCTGCTTGACATTTCACGGCGGGATAATGACAGTTCACGGCAAGAGTATTGATATATCTGACTCTCGGTGCTATAATTTTTTCAGGGAATATTTCAGGTTTGTTCCCGAAATTTTTAAAGCAAAGGGAGGCTTTTATTATGAGAATTGAAGCGGCGGGAATGGCTATGGCTGCGGTAAGGGCGGCGGAAAATTTGCATGGCATGGAGAAAAAGGAAAATAATGCTTTGCCGGGAAAGCCCGAAAAGTCGGACAAGTCCCGTGGCAGGGACATTTATATGCCCTATGAAGAAGAGTCTGCGGGAATTTACGAGGCACATTTTGAGGACGGCAGGAGGGTCGTCGGGGTAAATCCTTTCAGTGGGGAAAATTCTTCGGGAATGCGGGAAGCGCCAAAGTCCGGGAATGATGATGACACGGAAAATGACGGCGAAAAGGCTATGGAGGCAGAGGGGGAGAAGCCCAAAGCCAATGAGGACGGTTCTCCGAAAGCGAACGGCGGGGAAAAGTCCCCCAAGTCAGAGAAGGAAAAGTCGGAAAGCTGCACAGGCAATACGGACAAGGTGGACAGGGAAATAAAGGCGTTAAAGGAAAAAATCAAAAAGATAAAGCAGCAGGCGGAAAAGGCTGAGGGGAAGGAGAGGGAACGGCTTTCAAAGCAGCTTTCGGCTCTGGAGGCGGAGCTTGCGCAAAAGGACTGCGACAGCTACCGCAGGCAGCATTCGGAGTTCCGTTAATGTAAAGGCTTGCGGGGGATTTTCTTGTCGGCATTTTTTAAATGTACGGGGTTTGAAAAATATCAGTTTGCGGCAGTGTTTTTTGGGGGACGCTGCCGCTTTTTTGCATGAAAAACCGCCGCTGCATAAGCAGTGACGGTTTACGGGCGGGTGCGTTCTGCTTTTTCCTCGGAAAGCACTGCCATATATTTCTCCTGTTTTCAAACAAGCTTCAGTATCTTTTCATAGCCCTGCATTCAGGGTCGCATACCTTATGCATGGTACACGGTCCGATCGGTTCTCCACGTTTTGATAATTTTATGTAGCTGCATTTCGGGATTCTTCCCTCATTAATGGCATTGATCCTGAATTTTATCAACCTTTTCGCAAGCCCTATCTGCTCTTCGGTCGGATTGACCAGGTCAAAACCGGTAAAAGCACATTTGCCTTCTATACATCTTCCGCAATTTCCATGCCCTGTACGCTTTCTGACCAGTTCCTGCATTGCTTCGGATTCATTCGACAATACAGGCTCTAAATATTCATCATACTGAACGCATATACGCATATTCCAGTCGCCGTTTTCCGATTTACCGACCGAACCCCACCGTTTTCCTTTATATTTGCCGTTAATGTTTATCTTGTTCTCTTTAAGCCATTTAAGAAATTCATCCATTATATGATCCCGCCCGAATATATGTATTTATCCGAAATTTGCCGTAAACGCCAAGAGAAGCCGATTGTTTAATAAACGGTCGGCTTCTCTTGTCATTATTATGGAGCTGGAAACGTGACTTGAACACGCGACCTGCGCATTACGAATGCGCTGCTCTACCAACTGAGCTATTCCAGCAGATTAAATTGTAAATTTTATTTGAACGGCTTGTATAAATTTCTTTACCTTTTCCCTTTCACGGAATCGCAGTTGCCTTTGCAAGTGCCGAAAAAACGCTGTTCTATGGGAAATTGCTCGAAAATTGTTTCCGCCCAAAATCAAGTATATATACATTATACATTAAAATTCACCGATTGTCAAGAGAAATTTATAAAAAATTATTATAAAAAAAGTTTGAATTTTGTCGGAAAGTGTGATATAATATTATTGTATGATATTGTTTGAAGATGTCGGATATTCGGATTGCCGATATAATGGCGTTTTTGGATAAAAAGCAGATATTGGACGGCATTCTGACAGAATATTTACCGAAATGCAATTTATTTTTTTGGTAAGTGAATTTGGATTGTTAATAATTATACAGATCGAATTTTCGACTGCGGAGGTCTTTATGAATAATAATAAAAAAAATGTTGCAAATATTATTGAGGGCGTTATTATTGCGATACTGATAGCGCTTATAGGCGGTATGCTGTTTCTGTACTTTTCCTTTGGGGAGAAGGGGGCTGCGCCGAAGGTTTTCGGTTACACCATTTACCACACTCATGCCACGAACATGGAGCCGAAAATTCCTGCGGGTACGGTCATTTTTGCCAAGGAGTCGGAGATCGACAATATCAAGGCGGGCAGCGTTGTGCTGTGCAATATAGATGACAGGATAGTGCTTACACGAGTGGTGACGCTGGTGAACGAAAACGGTGTTATGTCCTATGTGGTGCGGTTTGACACTGCAAGCGAGGATGTTACATATAAGATCCCCCGTGAAAATGTTATTGCAAGGGCTGTGCGGCAGGATGAGCATATGGGTGCGCTTCTGGATTTTGCCACTTCAACCACGGGGATCATGATTGTAATTATTATTCCCAGCTTTATTATAATAGTGTTCCAGATAATCCGCATTGTGAATGCCAAGAGGGTCGAGGAGGACGCATATTCTCTTGACGATCTGGATGAGATAATGCTTGACCATGATGACGATACCTCGGAGTCGTTTTTTGACGAGCCTGAGATAAAGCAGCCTGCTGCATCACCGCCCGACCCTGTGCCTGAGGCTGTTATAAGAATAGTACGGGACGACAGTGCAGAGCCGGAGGTCAGATTTGCGGGGGACGCTCCCAGGCAGGTGCTCAGTGTTGACAAAAACGGCAAGGCAGAGCTTAAATTCACCGAGGTGGATAAATCTCAGCTTTTCACATATGATAATCTTGAAATAGCGGGCGGTAAAAGGGAAGAGCCTGCTAATGATGATGATTCACGGATAGATCTTCAGAAGGAGAGCAGACCCAAGGAAAGTGTTCCGAGCTTTATGAGCAATGTGCTGCCCGAGAAAATAGCAGTGGCGGCGGGGAATGTGGGGCAGCCCGTAAATGAAATGCCTGCGCCTAAGACTGTTAAAAGGCCTGTGAGAAAGGCTGCGGCAAGCGGTGATAATGGTGAGAAAACGGCCAACACGTTTGCTTCAAACACATCTGCGAACACGGCTGCAAATGTATCTGCTGACAGCAGTGCCGAACGGGCAGCGGCTCCCGTTTCATCGGCTGTAAGGGCAAAGGATGAAAGGGCGGCAGCAAGCGCTGCACAGGCCATTCCCGCAAAGGCAGTCGTTCCCAAGGAAAAGCTTGCTCCGCCTCCCAAAAAGAGCAACGGCAGGACTATAAGCGAGCTTATGAGCATAATAGATGCAGAGGAGTCAAAGCTTAAATGAATTATATGAAAATTGCCGTAGATGAGGCAAGAGAGGGCATAGGAAAAGGCGAGGGCGGTCCCTTCGGGGCTGTAGTGGTAAGGGACGGCAGGGTGATAGGCAGGGGACACAACCGTGTGCTTGTCGACTGCGACCCTACCATGCACGGGGAAGTGGCTGCCATAAGAGACGCCTGCAAGGCTGAGGGGGTTCACAGTCTGAAAGGGGCGGTTCTGTACACTACCGCATATCCCTGTCCCATGTGTATGTGCGCCGCAATGTGGGCGAATATTGATAAGATAGTTTACGGGTGCACTGTCGGGGATACAGAGGAGATAGGCTTCCGTGATGAGAATTTCTACAATGCTTTTGAATCGGGGGATTTTCCCTGCACCTTGGTTTGCGAGAGCAGGGAGGAATGCCTGGAGGTGTTCGGGGAGTACAGGGGCAGGATATATTAGATAGAGGCACGAGGCAAGATGAGGAAACTGTTCATCTTGCCTCTCTTTTGTTTGGAGGTATGCTGAAAATCCCCTGCCGGCATTCACCGACAGGGGATTTTATACTATTACTCAGCCTCTCATACCTTGAATATTGCGATCTTCTGCCGCAAAGCGGAAGCCTGACCGTTAAGCTGCTCGCAGCTTGCAGCGCTCTCTTCCGCAGTGGCGGTGTTCTGACGGATAACAACGGAAATGCTGTCTATCTCCGTCTTTACCTGCTGCACCGACTCGGACTGCTTGCTGGTCTGTGCGGCTATGTTCTTTATAAGTTCGTTGGTCTCGTTGGTTATCTCGATAACCTGCGTCATAGCCTCCGCCGTGCTGTGGGCTATAGCCGAGCCGTTGTTAACTGCCTCGATACAGCTGCTGATAAGAGAGGATGTGCTGCTGGCCGCTTCTGCCGATTTTGTGGCAAGGTTACGTACCTCGTCGGCAACTACCGCAAAGCCCTTGCCCGCAGCGCCTGCCCTTGCTGCCTCAACTGCTGCGTTAAGGGCAAGAATATTGGTCTGGAATGCTATATCCTCAATAGTCTTGATTATCTTGCTGATACTGTCTGCGCTGCTCTGGATGTTATCCATAGCCGCAAGCATATCCTTGACCTGAGTGTTCTGCATATTGACCATTTGCAGGGAATTGTTGGAAAGCTCCTGCGCCTTTTCGGAGTTCTGGGCATTGAGCATGATATTGTTCGTAATTGCGTCCACAGAAGCCGAAAGCTCCTCTGCGGAAGACGCCTGCTTTGTGCTTCCTTCTGCAAGCATGGACGAGCCTGTGGAGATCATCTGCGAACCGCTCAGGACCTCGTCCGCCGAGGCGTTTATCCCCTTGATAACGTCTTTCATACGCTTATTGAGAGCTGCCGCCGACTGCTCTATACCCTCGAAATTCCCCTTGTATTCCAGCTGTGAGCGGTAGATGAAATTGCCCTTGGACATTTCCTGCATAAGGGTGGTAATATCGGAAATATATTCGCTCAATGTGAACATGGCCTCTGACAGCGCTCCTGCCACATCGCCTATCTCATTGTTGGGCATTTTAAGATTAGTTCTGTTGGATTTAAGGTTGCCCGCTGCCATATTGGTAGCCATAGTCCTTACTGCGGTAACAGGGGTAACTATCTGCTTTACAATGAATACCGCCATGAATCCGCCGGAAATGAACATTATGATAATACCTATGATAATACCGTCCGTCACTGCGTTTTTCCTGCTCTCGATAACGCTCGTCATAGGTGCGCCTGTGAAGTAAGCTCCCAGTATAGTGCCGTTATCATCATAAAGGGGAGTGTATGTAGCCATATAGTTTGCGCCAAGTATCACAGTGTCCTGCTGATAGAAATTTCCGCCTTTGACAACGGTATTGTAAATGCTGTCGTTCATGGTAGTGCCTACAGCTCTTTCGCCGCTGGACTGGATAATGGATGTGGAAATACGTGTATTATCGCAGAAAAGGGTCGCCTGGCTGCCTGTCTGCTCATGTACCGAATCAACAATACTGTTGTTGGTATAGTCATAGCCTGTAAGTATCAGGGAACCCTCTGAGTCGACGGTAACAGTCCTGTAGTACATATAACATTTGCTGTCGGTATAAAGTCCGTTTTTGCGTGTTGCAAAAGCGTCGGATATACTCGAATCGGAAATGGAACAGTTGCTTGTTTTCATTATAACATTGCCCTGCGAATCGGCAAATACGGCAAAAATACCCTCGGATTTTTCCAGTGCCTGCCATCTGGAGGTTAAAGCAGCCGTGTCGCCGCTGAGTATTGCTTCTGTAAATACCTCGTCCAGGTCGATAATATTGCCGACCGATCTTGTTTCGTCCTGCACCGACTGAATGTCGTGTTCAAGCACTCCCGAGGCTATTGTGGCGGATTCTTTAAGATTCTCCGTCATTGCATTTGAAAACAGCACGCAAAGAGACGCCGTAACAATGACAGTAGCCACCAGCAGCATTACAAACACCGCTAAAATTGTTGTCTTTCCTATCTTTCCTATTCTCATGATATATGTTTCCTTTCTTTATAATAAGGGTTTGCGGGTTTACCTCAGCCGGACATTACCCGCAGTGTATATCATACATATACAAACATTATAACATATTATTTTCCATAATTCAAGTATTTTTTACAAATTTTTCAGATTTTTTTACAGACATTTTTTACGGACAAATCAAAATAATAATTTAAACAATAAAAAAATCATTGTTTTTGCACATTGCTATGGATGGAGCTTTTACGGTACAGAGAAAAAGTCTGCGGATATTGCTTAAAGCCAAGCTGCAAAGCAAAAGGAAATATATATGAAACACACTCTTTAAAGTTTTTTCATCAAGTGCTGCCGCATCGGTCCGGTAATTTAGTTCATTTTGCAGGGCATATGCCTTTTGCTGATAAAATTATGCAGCGCATTATGATCCGACCGGATTTATCGGTAACCTATAAATAATTATATACATTATACACCCACAATAATTCAATTGCAGGGTATTCTTAGGAATATATTTTAAATATTAATGGCTGCAAGCGAAAGGACAGGCTTTACACATACGGTAAAAGCCTGTCCGATACTTAATTTACAGCCTGCGATCACTGCACAGACCGCTTAGCTTCCCTCGCCGCTGAGGTATTCCGCAGGGTCGACCCATGCGTTGTTTTTCTTTAAGCCGAAGTGCAGGTGGGGAGGTTCGGAAATTTCCGCCTCGGCGGTAGTGCCCACCTCGCCTATGACAGTGCCTGCCTCAACGGTGTCGCCCTCGCTTAAAGGGGTCTGGGCGGAAAGGCTGCAATACCAGCCTTCATATCCGCTGCCGTGGTCTATCACAACGGTCACGCCCATTAAGGGGTCGTTGGAGATCTCAGTGATAACTCCTGTTGTCATGGATTTTACAGCTGTGCCCACATCCGCTGCCACGTCTATGCCGTCATGGGTCTTCCACACCGAAAGGGTCTTGGATTTTACCAGTTCGCCGTTTGAGAAATTATTGATAATATCTCCGTTTACGGGCTTTATCACTGCCCGTGAAGCGCCGTCAGACCCCACTGCGATATTATCGGCAGCGTTGTCTGCAATGTTACCGTCGGGATTGTTGACGACGGCAAATGGATCCTGCGCCAGCGGTTCAACAGGGACTTTTTCCGCAGGTGCGTCGGCTTTTTCCGCCTCGCTCTCATTTTCCGCCCCGGTCTCCATAGGGACATTTTCCGCAGGCGCATTGGCATTTTCCGAATCCTCGGTCTGAACTGTTGTAACATTGCCGGCGCCGCCGCTTCCGTTTTCAGCCAGTCCCGAAAGCTCTCCCGCCAGTTCTCTTGCAGAGCGGTTATAGGAGAATATCCCCAGAGCCACTACCGCCGCCAGGCAGAAACATATCACCGCCGCTGTGCCCTTGCCGGGCAATTTCCCGTCCTTAAAAAAGTTCATTTTCACAGTTTACCATATCCTTTCATCTTTACATAAAAGGGCTTTGTTAAATAACGCCCTTTTTAACATACCCTTGCGGGGGTTTCTTACAGTATTTTCCCCCGATTTTGGAAAATTATACAGGATTTTCTCCGTAAAGGGGCAAATTTTCCGAAGTTTTTTCCGGGGGACATATCCTGCCGCATATAAGCGCCACAGGAAGCGAAAGCCAGAACCACCCCGCCGAATATGAGGGACATATCTGCCCCCATAAGTTAAGGTACATATGGGAATAATCCCACACATTCCAGCCCATCAGCAGATTGACAATGCACCCCACAACAAATTCAAAAGCGGTTATGACGCACATTCCGTAAAAGCATTTGAACAGTATGCTGTCATTTGGGTGCCTTGTGTACCGCAGATACATTATCAGCAGGCACGCCCCCCCTGTGAGGGTCATAGACCAGTGAGTATAGCCTCTTGTGGATATTTCCAGAAGCGAGTAAAGAATGCCTCCCCCCAGAAAAAGGGCTATATATTTTCCCGCAGGGGACGTTCTCGCCCAGCAGCCTTTGTTTTCCATATTTTCATCAGCCTTTCCGTATAATAGTGAAAATTATAGTAACCGACATTGAAATTGGTGCTTTCAGTCTGCGCAAAAGCCATAGACGAAAGCTTTTGCTTGACTTCAAGTCCAATTTCAAATGTCGTTTACTATATCTTGCCTCTTGCATCCTGCTTCTATTCCGAGCTTCCTTTGATCTTATCCAGCGTATTTTTCTCCAGTCTGGAGACCTGCGCCTGGGAAATGCCTATCTCCTTGGCGACTTCCACCTGCGTCCTGCCCATAAAAAAGCGCAGATAGAGAATTTTCTTTTCCCGTTCGTCAAGGCCGCCTATGGCGTCCCTGAAGCTCAGTTCGTCTATCCAGCCCTCGCTGTCGCTGCCGTCGCCCAGCTGGTCAAGGATATAAAGAGTGTCGCCGCCGTCGGAGTAAACAGGCTCGTATAAGGAAACAGGGTCGGAAATGCTCTCCAGCGCCGTCACCACCTCCGCCTTGGGCACGCCCACTTCACGGGCGATCTCCATAATGTCCGGTTCACGCTGCAAGCGGGCGGTCAGCTCCTCCTTTGCCTGCATTGCCTTGTAGGCCAGGTCACGCAGACTGCGGGAGACCCTTATGGGTGTGTTGTCCCGCAGATACCGTCTCAGCTCGCCGCTAATCATCGGCACGGCATAAGTGGAAAACTTCACATCCAGCTCCGTGTTGAAGTTGTCAATTGCCTTGATAAGCCCTATGACCCCCACTTGAAAAAGGTCGTCGGGATTTTCTCCCCTGCCCGTAAATTTCTGCAAAACGCTCAGCACCAGCCGCAGATTGCCCTTAATGAGCTTTTCCCTTGCCGAGCGGTCGCCGCCCCTGTATTCCCGCAGCAAACGCATTTTCTCCGCCTCTTTGAGCACCGTCAGGGACGATGTGTCCACCCCGCTTATATCCACCTTGTTGTAGTACATTTTTACTGCCGTTCCTTTCCGAATTTTTTAGGTATTCACCAAGGAAATTACCGCCTTCCCGTCTTAAAGAAATTGTCGGTAAAATTATTGCCTTTAAGCGGCTTTGTTATACATTTTTTTCATATGCAAATATTGGCAGATTTTCTGCAAAGTGTACAAAAATCCCTGTGTTAAGGCTTTTTTGCACATCAAATTTTTTTCGGAATGAATTTTCCGTTAAGTCCCCGGCTGATTTTTTTAATTTGGATATTTTCGCTGCGCCATACGTTTTTTGAAGCCATTTGCACAGGTTATTTTAATAAATATTCACAAATATTTTTCACGCAAAAACAGCGGGAAGCTTGACAAATAATTTCCCAAAGCTTATACTTATTTCATAGGCATTTGCAGATAATAACATTTGTAAAAGTTAAGGCGGTGATATTATGAATAACAACTCACGAAGAATAAGTCTTCACGTTCCCGAATACAGCGAGCTTTGGTACCGCAGGCAGCTCCTTGCTGACCCGGACACCATGAGCTATAACAAGGGCTGCAATATCGGTTTTGAGGGCTATGACAAAGCCACGGGCTGCATTGACTTCCCGGAGGATAAATGGCAGGAGTGGCATAGGCTGTGGATGGCGCAGACCGACAGATTTTATTACTACATAGCCCTTGACGGTAAATTTATCGGAGAGGCAAATCTTTACAGAGACCCTGACAGCGACCCGTATGATGACAGGTTTAATATGGGTATTGTGATAGAAAACCCTTACAGGGGCAACGGATATGCACCCACGGCAATGGAGCTGCTGCTTGAAAAAGCGTTTGAGGAGGTCGGCGCAGCAAGCGTTCACAATGAGTTTGAAAGCTACCGCACCGCTGCCCTCAGACTTCATCTGAATGCCGGATTTTCCATTGACAGCAACAAAGGGTATATTACAAAGCTTTCCATTACCGTAAATCAGTATTATGAGCGGAAAAAGGGTCGGATATGAACAGAAATAATAAGGTTTGTGAATACCTTATTATCACGGCATTCGGTGTATTTCCGAAAAATACTCTGCTGTGAGAAACAAGACGTTTTTGTGGTTGCAGCTGTATATTAGCACTCTCACAAACCAAGTGTTAGCACTCTTATGATGAGAGTGCTAATTTTCGCTTATTTTTCACATATTCTTAATTGTATTATCATATAATAGGGGTAAACTATAATCAAACCAAAGGAAAAGTCCAATGGACAGGTAAATATTCCGAAAACTCATTAACCTATAATTTCAAGGAGGAATTTATTATGTATGGATTAACACCATTCAGAGGCGGATACAGCGTGTTTGACGCTATGAACGATTTTGAAAGAAGCTTTATGAAGGATACAGGGCCTCTTGCCTGCCGCACGGATATCCGTGAGGAGGAGGGGAAATATGTAATGGAAACAGAGCTTCCCGGCTATAATAAGGAGGATATTTCCATAGATATCGACGGCGCAGTCCTGACCCTGACCGCCAAGCACTCGGACAGCAAGGAGGAAAAGACAAGCAGCGGCAAATATCTCCGCCGTGAGCGGACATTCGGTTCCTACAGCCGCAGCTTTGACATTTCGGGCGTAGACGCAGACAACATCAGCGCAGAGTACAAAAACGGCGTGCTGACCCTTAATATGCCAAAAAAGCAAAAGGAGATTCCCACTGCCCGCCGGCTGCAAATTCAGTAACGTGCGCTGCGCAGAAGCAAGAGGCGAGAGGCAAGGCGGCAAGAAAAATGCCGGATGTGAAAAGCATATTTTGAAATTTGCTTCGGAAATGAATCGGTATTAAAATATAAGGTCACCCTTAGCATTATCCAAAATGCCGGGGGTGATTTTGTTTAAAATGTCCCCAATATTAATATTCTGTGAAACGAATTTTCTGTGCGCAGCAGTTATGTATTTTTATAATGGACATTGCCGGAAAAATGTGTTATAATTAATAAAACCCTGATGGGAGTGATACAAAATGAGTATGATAATAGCTATGGAATCCCCCTGTGACCTTGCGGTTTACCGTGATTCCTACGGAATTGTAAAAAGCAGTCCCTATGATAATCTGCTGCCGTATTTTGATGAATCTGAGTTCTGGACAATAGAGGGCGATCTCTTTGACGAAATGGTGACAGACGCTTACGATATCTTTTGCGGCGCTGTAAAGGGCAGCTGTCTGCTGACGGAGTTCCTTGACGAAATAACCCCCAAGTGCACTAAAATAGCCATGTACTGGGTTGACTTTGAAAGGGAGAATGCGTTATATTTCGATACCCCTGCGGAGTTTACCGAGGGTGTGAAAAAGATCATTGCCGACGATTATAAATGTATGTTTCATTGCTTTTATTGCAGGGAGGATTAAAGCCAATATGAGTTTAAGAATTTCTTTGAAAATCGCAGTAAAAATCAAGTTCCCTGCGCAAAACGGCTTTGTATTTTTATTACAGCAGACAATGAACCAAGTTCACAAAAAATTTACAAATAATATCCCTCAAAAAACCTTGACAAATTTTATTGATATGGTATAATTGTAAAGGTATTAAGCTTTATAAAGGCTTACGGCTTTACAGATAAATATCGCACCGTTGAAGCTTGCAGGGAGGCGGCATAAGAGTGAGCTTGTCAGGTATGTCAGACTTGGAAAAGAACTTGCAGATCGCTCTGCTGCTGGACTGTTACGGCGGGCTTCTTACCCCGAAGCAGCGGGATCTGGTTGACCTTTATTATAATGAGGACTTATCCCTGGGGGAAATTGCCGAGCAGGAAAATATCACAAGGCAGGCCGTAAGGGACAGTATCAAGCGTGGCGAACAAGCCCTCACCGAGTTTGAGAATACTCTCGGATTTGTCGGCAGATCGGCAAAGCTGCTGAAGGTGGCGGCGGCACTTGAAAAGGCAGCCGATACCGACGTTTCCCAAAGCAAGGCAATGCTCAAAGCGGCGGCGGATATACGAAAAATACTTGAATAATAGGAATAAATGAACCGAGGCTGTAATGGCTGCGGAGAACCGGCAAGGATTAAACTTCTTGCCTCTTGCTTCCGGCACTCCTGCCTCCGGCAGCTGAAAGGAGCTTTTCTGCAATGGCATTTGAAGGACTTTCCGAAAAACTGAATGCAGTGTTCAAGCGTCTCAAGGGCAGAGGTATCCTTTCCGAAGCAGACGTTAAGGAAGCTATGAGAGAGGTCAAAATGGCTCTTCTCGAGGCGGACGTGAGCTACAAGGTGGTCAAGGATTTTATTGCCAAGGTCACCGAAAGAGCCGTGGGTACGGATGTTCTGGCAAGCCTTACCCCTGCCCAGCAGGTCATTAAGATAGTCAATGAGGAGCTTGTTGCTCTTATGGGCAATGAGAATGCACGTATAAATTATCCCTCTATGCCCCCATGCGTTATTATGATGGTGGGCTTGCAGGGTTCGGGTAAGACTACCCATGCGGCAAAGCTGGCGAAATATTTCAAGGAACAGGGCAAGCGCCCCTTGCTTGCCGCCTGTGACGTTTACCGTCCGGCAGCTATAAATCAGCTGACTGTTGTGGGTGATAAGGCGGGAGTAAAGGTCTTTGAAATGGGGCAGATAAGCCCGATAGTAATAGCCAAAGAGGCTGTAAAGCATGCAAAGGAGCACGGCAACGAGGTCGTTATTCTGGACACGGCGGGCAGACTTCATATAGATGAAGAGCTTATGAACGAGCTTAAAAACATCAAGGAGGAGACCGCCCCCCATGAGATAATGCTTGTGGTGGACGCTATGACGGGACAGGACGCTGTCAATGTGGCAAAGGCTTTTGACGACGCTCTGGGAATCACGGGCGTGCTTATGTCAAAGCTGGATTCGGATACAAGAGGCGGTGCGGCGCTTTCGGTGCTGGCGGTTACGGGCAAGCCCATAAAGTTTGTGGGAACAGGCGAGAAACTGGATGATTTCGAGCTTTTCCACCCGGAGCGAATGGCTTCCCGGATCCTTGGAATGGGCGATATGCTCACCCTTATCGAGAGAGCCCAGAGCACCATTGACGAGGAGGATGCAAAACGCCTTGCGGATAAGCTTGCGGAGGATAAGGGCTTTGACCTTGAGGATATGCTTGAGCAAATGAAGCAGATCAAGAAAATGGGTCCTATCAAGCAGATAGCCGCCATGCTTCCGGGCGTAGGCGATAAATTAAACGATATCGACATTGACGACAGGCAGATACTCAGGATAGAGGCGATCATAACCTCTATGACCCCTGCCGAGCGTGCAAAGCCGTCTATAATCAACCCCAGCCGCAAAAAGCGCATAGCCGCAGGCAGCGGAAACTCCGTTGCAGATGTGAACAGGCTGCTGCGCCAGTTTGAGCAGATGCAGAAAATGCTCAAGCAGTTCGGCGTTATGGGCAAGAATCAGAAGGGCAAACGGAACAAGCTGAGAATGCCGGGAATGTGGAGATAATTGCTATGGCTGTTATTTTCATTGCAATGTGTGTTGTCGGGCTGCTTGCTTCGGTCTTTGACTGGGAGTGGTATTTTCGGTATGGCAGATCGGGACCTTTTTTTGACGATATGTTCGGCAGAGACGTGAACAGAGTTATAAACGGTGTTTTCTGTGTTCTTGTGGCTTTGGTCATTGCGACGGTCGGTATCGAATGAAATGCCGGTAAAATATTCGGTGCGGAGGGCTGCTTTATGAATTTGATATACGGCGTGATTTTCTGCTTTGCGGGTATTTTTTCTCTGACATCGTCTGTTAAAGACCGTGATTCATTTTTCAATGACAGAAAAGCAAGAATTTTTGTTAAAGCTCTCGGCAGAAACGGAGCACGTATTTTTTACGGAGTGCTGGGACTGTTTTTTATTGCAATGGGTATTTTTTGCTTTATTGCTCCTTAATTATGCTTTCGGTACGTTTAAAAAACGTATTGATATATTTGAGAATGTATTCGGAGGTGAATATAAAATGGCAGTTAAAATCAGACTGAGAAGAATGGGTGCAAAGAAAGCTCCTTTCTATCGTATCGTTGTTGCCGATTCCAGATATCCCAGGGACGGCAGATTTATCGAGGAGATCGGTTACTATGACTCCACCACCGAGCCCAGCACCGTAAAGGTTGACGCTGAGAAGGCTAAGAAGTGGATGGCAAACGGCGCACAGCCCACCGATACAGTCAAGAAGCTTTTCGAGAAAACAGGGGTTACCAAGTAATGGGTTACGAAGTAACCTATTTTCAAAGGAAAGCACGGTCTGTCGGAACTTATCGGACACCTCAGCAAACGGGGTGTCTTAAAGTTGCCGACAGCCCCGAAAAGCAAATAACGGCGCTTGCTATTATATTGCGTCCATAATTGGGGCTGCTATGTGTAGCAACAGTGTCCTTTATATATTTAGGTCAAATGCGAAAGGAGACGGTCAAAATGGAAGAAACACTTATAGCGATAGTTTCGGGTCTGGTCGAGGACACAGACAGCATAAAAGTGGAAAAGGAAGAGCCGAATGAAAACGGCTTGGTAGTATACCACCTGCACGTAGCCCCCGAGGATATGGGCAGAGTAATCGGCAAGCAGGGCAGGATAGCCAAGGCTATCAGAAATATCATGCGTGCTGCCGCAGGCAGGAAAAA
>CAZGAZ010000020.1:0-14477 GCA_964523835.1 uncultured Ruminococcus sp. | reverse complement strand
ATTTGGAGATGAGACTATGATACTCACAATTCTTACTCATGTTACCGCAGTTGTGGTGTTAGGTGTTGTCGGCATTGCTTTGACGGGTGTGCCGATTTTTTTGTATAACACGTCAATGAAAACAAATGAGAAGCTTAGTAAAATAATGGGCTGGCTTATTTTTGCGGGAATACTCTGCTGCCTGCCTGCCATTTATTACATTTACCTTAATATCCGCTATGACGTTGGCAGCTTTTCCGATTCGGATATTCTTTACCTGGCGGCGGAAAACGGAAACGTAAAGGCAGCACGGAATCTTATAGAAAAGGGCGCTTCCCCCGACAGCGATAACAGATACGGCAGAACTGCCGTTTACAGAGCGGTCATGCTGAATGACAGCGAAATGCTGAAGCTTTTTCTTGAAAGCGGCGCAGACCCCAACGGCGGGGAGGATATTACTCTTCTGGGGGTTGCCTGCAAAAATCAGTGCAATGAAAATGTTTCCCTGCTTCTTTCCGCAGGGGCCGACCCCGATTACCGCCCCGACCTTTTTGTGCCTGCGCTTCACTATGCCGCTATGTATGATGAGGATTTCAATGCGGATCTGGTGGAGCTGCTGGTGTCATACGGCGCCGACCCTGCTTCGTCGGCATACAGGGAAAATAAGGAAATGCTGCCCTTCAGGTATTATTTTGATGAATACGTGGCTAAAGAGGAGACCCTCGACGATGAGGAAAAGCAGCGGTACGAGCGTATCGAGGATCTGCTTTACCGTCCCTATATTGAGTGGCTCAAGGTGAAGATGGAATCGGAAAACAAAGGAGAACAGGAATATGACAGCGCAGTTTCTTGAAATAGGTAAGATAGTGGCGGTGCAGGGGCTTAAAGGGGAGGTGCGGGTCGAGCCCTGGTGCGACAGCGCTGAGTTCCTTTGCAGCTTTGATGAACTTTATTTTAACAAGGGCAAAACCCCTGTGAATGTGGAAAAAAGCCGTCCCCATAAAAATGTGGTGGTAATGAAATTCTCGGGGGTCGACACTCCCGAAAAGGCGGAGACGCTGCGGGGAAAAATTCTCTATATGGACCGTGATGATGTGGAGCTGCCTGCGGGAACTTATTTTATCCGTGATCTTATAGGGCTTTCCGTTGAGGATGCGGATAACGGCGAGGTTTACGGCGTTCTCTCGGAGGTTACAAGTACGGGTGCGAATGATGTTTACCATATAAAAAGCGGCGATAATGTTTATCTTATCCCTGCCATTCCCGATGTTATCGAGAAAACCGACATTGAGGGCGGAAAACTGCTTATCCATAAAATGGCGGGTCTGTTTGAGTGAGGTAAAAAATATTAATATTTTCAAAAAACACTTGACAACACGGTAAACATGCGTTATAATAAAAGTGTAACAGGGCGGCGGGTGTATCTCAGCCCTTAAATGAGATTTATATGTGAGCATTTTCCTTTTCGGAAATGCGGTCACAGCAACAGGGCGGGCGTTTGCCTGCCCTCTTTGTTTAATACGCAAAGACTTTCTTTTACAAGTTTACAAGCCGAGCACCCGATATCTTTGCGCTTTGCTTCACTTTATTGCTTATATTAATATTATAACACAACGCAACAGAAATATCCATAAAGGTATAATTAAATTTTTGTTAAATTTTGATTAACACAGCGCAGCAGCAAAAAAAGCTTGGAGAATTGGGATTTCAGTCGATTAAAATACCGGAAATACCGCCGCTCATAGCCGTTTTAAAAAGCAGGAAAAGCTTGGCGGATATCTGAACGGTGTTTCCTCAGTTAACATAAAGTGTTTCAAGACATTTGAATGCACAGGAAATAGGGGCAATTTAAACAGCGCAGCTTTTTCCGTAAACACCAAACACTGCACTATGTAAAAATTTACATATCACATTCCAATATTCAAATAATTTTCCAAAGCCCTTGACAAAATGAAATTTATATGTTATCATATGAACAGTTGAACATATGATGATAAATCATAAGGGAACGAACATAATATAAAAAGGGAAGTGTCGATGTGAAAAGCTTCTGGGATAGAATGGCAGGAATATACGATCTGTACCAGATGATGGACCGCAAGGCAATCGGGCAGGTCGAAAAGATCACGGCGGAAAATGTCCGCAAAGGGGATACAGTCCTTGACTGCGCCGCAGGCACGGGAATGATGACCTTTGCGGCTGCACATAATGCAAAGCGGGTTCTTTGTACCGACCTTTCCCGTGAAATGCTCATTGTCGCAAAGAAAAAGGCAAAGCGTCTGGGAGTATCCAATGTGAAATTTGCCCTGCGGGACATATTCGCCCTTAAAGACAGGGACGGCTGCTTTGACAGGGTAATGGCAGGGAATGTTCTTCACCTGCTTCCGGATTCCGATAAAGCGGCAAAGGAACTTATCCGTGTGACAAAAAAGGGCGGGAAAATACTGCTGCCGACATTCGTCAGCGAGGAGAATATTGTTTCTCGCCTTGCCGTGGGCTTGATGAAGCTTTTGGGATTTGACCCTGCCCGTGGGTATACTCTCCAAAGCTACAGGGAATTTATCGAAAAAGAAGCCCGTGAAAACGGCTGCGAGGGCTATGAGATAACCTTGGCAAAGGGGCTTGTCCCTGTGGCGTATGCCGTTATCACAAAATAAGGTGGATATGAAATGGCGGAAGTCCTTGAAGCTTCGGCGTATTTTTGAGGTATAAGATCAGGTAAAGGAGTTCACAAAAAAATGGAAGAATATATATGCGCCCATGAAGATGTGGTGAAAAAGGTAATGGAGAATATGCCTCCGGACGAAATTCTCTACGACCTTGCCGAGCTTTACAAGGTTTTCGGAGACACTACGAGAATACGCATATTGTACGCCCTTTTTGAGTCTGAGCTTTGCGTGAACGACATGGCGCAGCTGCTGGGGCTGAGCCAGACGGCGGTTTCTCATCAGCTGAGGGTGCTCAAAAACAACAAGCTGGTCAAGGCACGCCGTGAGGGCAAGATCGTTTTCTATTCACTTTCCGACGGCCATGTCAGCAGCATTATACAAACGGGTATGGAGCACGTTGAGGAATAGCGTCTCCCGAAAAAGTCAATCAAGAAGCCGCAGGGCTTCATAAAATAATTTTATATGTCAGGAGTTTGATCGTTATGAAAAAGAACTATGATCTGGAAGATCTGGACTGCGCAAACTGCGCACAGAAAATGCAGGACGCCATTTGCAAGATCGACGGCGTACATTCCGCTTCCGTAAGCTTCATCAGCCAGAAGCTCACCATTGACGCCGACGACGAAAAATTCGACGACATTATGAAAAAGGTGGTCAAGGCCTGCAAAAAGGTAGAGCCCGACTGTACCATTCTTATGTAACGGCTTCGGGACTGTCGGCATTGTTCGGCAGTCCCGTAAACGGGGCACTCAGAAGCGCTTTTATCACTTTAAATTATACTGTATCGGTATAGTTTGTGCACTCTTTTCAGGGAGGTTGTTTTATGACACGCAAGCAGAAGAAAACACTGGTGCGCATAATCGTCAGCTTTGTGATTCTGGCGGGGGAGATGATATATTTCCGCCTTTTTTCGGGCGGCGGGGGGGAGGGCGCATTTAATGCGGTGCAGCTTATCGCCTATCTTATCCCTTATTTTATAATCGGCTATGATATTCTCCGCAAGGCGTTTTTAGGGGTTATCCATTTGCAGTTTTTCGATGAATGCTTCCTTATGACCATTGCCACAATAGGCGCATTTGTCACGGGAGAATACGCCGAGGGAACGGCGGTAATGCTTTTTTATCAGGTGGGAGAGCTGTTTCAGTCCTGCGCCGTTTCCAAATCAAGACGGTCCATTTCCGAGCTTATGGACATTCGTCCCGATTATGCAAATATCGAAAATGAAAAAGGCGAGCTTAGCAAGGTAAGTCCCGAGGAGGTTCACCCGGGGGATATTATTGCGGTAAAGCCCGGGGAGAAAATCCCCTTGGACGGCACGGTCATAAGCGGCACTTCCTCGGCGGACACTTCCGCTTTAACGGGCGAGTCCCTGCCCCGTGACATAGCCCCCGGAGATGATGTCATAAGCGGCTGCATTAATCTTACGGGTATAATCAGGGTAAGGGTCACAAAGGATTTCGGCTGCTCTACGGTCTCAAAAATTCTGGAGCTGGTGGAAAATTCACGGGAGAAAAAATCCGTCAGCGAGAATTTTATTTCTTCATTTTCACGGGTCTACACCCCCGCAGTGGTGTTCGGTGCGATAGCGCTGGCGTTCGTGCCGCCTTTTTTTGACGGTATGGATTTTATGAAATGGATATACAGGGCAATGACATTCCTTGTAATTTCCTGCCCCTGCGCACTGGTAATCTCCATTCCCTTAAGCTTTTTTTCGGGACTTGGGGGAGCGGCGAAAAAGGGCGTTCTCATAAAGGGCAGCAATTATCTTGAGGCGCTTGCCAAAGCGGGAGTAATGGTTTTTGACAAAACGGGCACGCTTACAAAGGGCAGCTTTGAGGTAACAAAAATTATCCCTCAAAAGGGATTCTCCGAGGATGAGATACTGAGGGCGGCTGCTTTGGCGGAAAGCTATTCCGATCACCCCATAGCCGTTTCATTAAAAGAAGCGTTTGAAAAAAGATCGGGTAAGTCCGGCAGCTTAAAGCCCGATGATGTTTCCGAACGTGCAGGCTTCGGAGTGTACGCCGGGATAGAGGGCAGGAAAATTTTAGCGGGAAATTTAAAGCTGATGAACGCCGAGAACATTTCCCTGCCCGAAAATACCGAAAGCGGCTCGACTGCTGTTCACATTGCAATTGACAAGGTTTATGCGGGGTGCCTGACTTTAGCGGATACTCCTAAAGACGGGGCTGCCGAGGCTTTAAAGCGGCTGCGTGAGCTGGGAGTGCGGCGGACGGTAATGCTCACGGGGGACAGCAAAGCGGCAGCCGAATGTGCCGCCGAAATGCTGGGGATAGACGAGGTTCATGCCGGGCTTCTTCCGGGAGATAAGGTGGACGTTCTTGAAGAACTGCTCACGAAAAAGCAGTCCGGGGAGACCCTTGTTTTTACGGGCGACGGAATAAACGACGCCCCTGTGCTTACCCGTGCGGATATAGGCATAGCCATGGGCGCTATGGGGTCGGATGCTGCCATAGAAGCGGCGGACATAGTTCTTATGGACGATAACCCGAAAAAGATAGCAGACGCAATTGCCATATCCCGCAAGACCCTTTTTATAGCCCGTCAGAATACGTTTTTCGCCATAGGCGTAAAGCTGCTGGTGCTGATACTGGGCGCACTGGGTGCAGCGAATATGTGGGCTGCGGTATTTGCGGACGTGGGCGTTGCGGTGCTGGCGATACTCAATGCCATGAGGGCAAGAAACAGCGGCTGACCGATTAGAGGCAGGAATCAAGAGGCAGGAAGCAAGATCGTTTCCTGCCTTTTATTTTACCTCGGTGAGCGATGAGCGCCATGTCTGCGGCGGTTCAATAGGCAATTGATTGACATATGAAAAGCGGTGGGGTATAATGATATACAGAAAAAGCTTTTTCAAAAATTTCAAAAAATATCGGGAGGTAAATGAATGGAACTCGGTGCTATGATAAAAAAATACCGCTTAGCGAAAAATGTTACACAGGAGGAAATGGCATGTGCGCTTTTTGTTACTCCGCAGGCGGTTTCACGGTGGGAAAACGGACTGTCGCTGCCGGATATCACAATGCTGCCGGGGCTTGTGAAATATCTGGGGGTGTCCGCAGATGTGCTGCTGGGCTGCAATGAGAGCGAATGTGAAGCACCCTCGGAAACAAAGGACGTGGATATGCTTTGTCAGGATCAGATAAACTGTATTTTCGGGGCTTATGAAGAAAGACGGAAATGCGCAGATACAAAAACGGTGCTTGTAGTGGACGACGTTTCTTTTATGCGGTCAATGCTTTGCGATATACTGAGCCGCAGCGGTTACAGAGTGCTGTCTGCGGCGGACGGCAGGGAGTGTCTTGACTTGCTTGAAAGCGAAAAAGCGGAGGTTTGCACACTGGATATAGGTATGCCCGGAATGAACGGCCTTGAAGCGCTTGCGGAGATAAAAAGAAAATATCCCGGGATAAGGGTAATAATGCTGTCCGCTCAAAGTACAAAGGAAAATGTCCTGGAAGCGCACAGACTCGGTGCGGAGCATTTTATTGCAAAGCCTTTCAGACCCGATACTCTTCTGAAGCTGCTTGACCGTACGGAATGCTGATACGCAAAATCTCCCGCTCTTGCGGCTGTTTATTCGGCTGCAAGGGCGGGAGATTATTTGGCAGGGCTTTATGCTGTACGGTATTGGATTTCAAGGTTGTATATCTGTTATTCACTGTCCTTGGCAGGGACTTTTTTCTGACTGTACGCCCAGAATTTGTTTATCACAAAATTCAGCGGAACATTTATCACAATATTGAGCAGGGGAGCAATATCCACCGCCAGTTCTTTGTTGGAAATGCCGATACCACGGGCGTTCAGAAGCTCGGTAAGGGGATAGGTATAGTTTTCGATTTTAACAAGCTCTATCCACACGGTAAGCAGCACATTGTTAAGGAAAAGCCCCGTAAAGGCATATGCGCAGTAGGTCTTGATAAGCACCTGCCACCATACTCTCTTTTCGGCGTTTTCATCCTCCTTGAAAACAAAGCGGTTCTGCCAGTAAAAAGCGTGAAGCACGCTGAGCAAAAATGCGATAATGCTTGCCAAAAGATAGTACCGGGGCCCGAATATCTTGGTGCATATCATGTATATTACCTGGCTCACAAGGGTGTTGGAAACCCCCACAAGTCCGAATTTTATGAATTGCCAAAGTCCTTTTTTATCCGTCATGATTTAGCTCCTTTTTTCGTTTATATAAACGCTGCCCGCTATGGGCATTTGTGTTATAATGCCATTCAAATACAGCCTCTTTTAAGTATAGCGCATTATTTGAATATAAATGTTAATAAATTGTGAGTAAATCAATAACATTTCTACCGAAAATCCATTTTTAAAAATCAACAAAAAATTTTTATTGATTTTCGATAAAAAACTATTGACAAATGCAAATCAATGTGATATTATATAATTACAGGAAATACCGATCAAAACATTTTCTAAAAAATTCATCGTTCGTTAATCGGCGATTTGATCGGTAAATTCCTTACAGAACAATTTCCGGGAATTTTTCCATAGAAAGGATTTGAGAATTTGAAAAACAGCAGATCGGTGAAAATTACGGCAGCGCTTATAAAGGTTGCTATGATCCTTTGCTTCGGGTCGCTCTTTATTATGCCCTATGCGGCGAAAATTTACGAGAGGGAGTCTTTCAGGCAGGATATTGTGACGGTGCCCTTGCTTATCACCTTTTACAGCTGCGCTGTGGTGGGGTTTGTGATACTGTTCGCCCTTGACAGGCTTGTAGGGAATATTGCAAAGCAGCAGGTGTTTGTGGAGGAAAATGTCAGGCTGATAAAGCTGCTGTCCTACTGCTGCTTCATAATTTCGGTGATAACGCTGTTTTTCGCAAGACTGCGTCTCTTGAGCTTCATCATCACCTTTGCCGCCGCCTTTTTCGGGCTTATCCTGCGTGTTATCAGGAACTGCTTTGACGAGGCTATAAAGCTTCGGGAAGAAAATGATTTCACCATATAGGAGGGCTTTGAATATGGGATATATAGTTGTTAACCTTGACGTGATGATGGCAAAGCGGAAGATAGGTACGGGAGACCTGGCGGTGAAGGTGGGGATCACTCCCGCAAATCTCTCTATCCTTAAAACGGGCAGGGCAAAGGCGGTGCGGTTTTCTACCCTGTGCAAGCTTTGCGAATGCCTTAACTGTCAGCCGGGGGATATTCTGGAGTATGTGCCCGATGAAGATGAAATTAATAATTAATAATGAGGCAGGGCGGCTGTGTTGTGCGGAAAATCGGGAGATGTATTGGAGTGTGCCCGATGAGGACGATAATGATATGCAAGGAGGAATGTATGAAGCGAAATAAGACGCTGCCGCTGTTGGCGGTATTGATAAATCTGATAGGGGCTGGCTGTCTGATTTATTTTGCTGCTGCTTATCTTGCCCATGACACGTCGGTCCCTTATCCCGAGGCAATGCTGCCCGCACAGGAATGGGACAGGGCGGGAATGGCGCTGACGTTTGGGTTTATACCGCTTCTGGCTGCAAATATTTTCATTTATTCGGCTGTAAGACCGAAGAAAAAGAGTAAAGGACTTTTATTCTTTATTCCGAGTGCACTGTGCCTGATACTTGTGATAAGCTATTTTATAACTTCTTTGACGGTTTTTTGAAAGGATGATAATTATGGAAAATAACAATTTGAAGCTTGTGGAAAACAGCAATGCAGGTTACGCAGCCCCCACATATAATGCGGGCGAATACCGTCCGCAGATCGTGCGGGAATACAGCCGCAGAGAGGTGTGCTTTGCCTTTGCGGGGCTGGTTCTCGGGTTTATGTTTATAAAGCTGATGGCTGCCCCTGTGCTTGCAAGGGGAAATGCGTTCGGGCTGGGGGCGGCGGTCACGCTTTTGGCGTTGACGGCTTATTGTACCTTGTTCACTGCGCAGCGCAATAAAATCACCGCTGCCAAGGCTGTCAGGATTGCTTTATGCATTGCTTTTTCGGTGAATGTGTTTGTAACCTCCAACACGCTGATACAGTTTCTGGATATAGTTTTCGTGCTGCTGACCCTTGCTTACGACAAGCTTGCGGACAGCGACGGCAAGTTTAATATCGGCAGACGGCTTTTCCCTGCGGATATGATGACGGCGCTGTTTCGTCCTCTTTCGGAAATGCCTGCACAGCCTTCTGCCATAAAGCAGGCGGCAAGCAAAAGCAAGGGCGGCAAGACTTTGGGGAATATTTTGCTGGGTCTGGTCATTGCCATTCCCTCCACGGTAATCGTCTGCAACCTGCTTATGAGCGCAGACGAGGGCTTTTCGGATATAATGGAAAGCTTGTTTGAAAATATTGCGGAGAATTTGGTGGTGTTCCTTATTCAGGCGGCAATAAGCCTGCCTGTGGGCTGCTATATTTTCGGAATGTGCATTAAGAGTATGGAAAAGCCGGGCGAGGATTCCGATGAAAACGCTTTGCGGAATATCAGGGGACTGCGCATAATCCCTGCCTTTGCTGGGGCGGCTTCCGCAGCGCCTGTGTGCGTGATGTATGTGATATTCTTCTTTTCTCAGGCAAGCTATTTTCTTTCCGCATTCGCTTCACGTCTGCCATCGGATGCGGTCAGCTACTCCGAATACGCCCGCAGGGGATTTTTCGAGCTGTGCACGGTGGCTGTTATCAATCTTATAATAATTATCGGCATAAACCTTTTCTGCAAATATAACGGCGACGGTGACAGTAACGGCAATCGCCCCGGGTGCATTAAAATAATCAGCTGCATTGTAAGCATTTTCACTCTGCTGCTGATTGCAACGGCTGTAAGCAAAATGGCGATGTACATAAATGTCTACGGGCTTACCCCATTGCGGGTGTATACCACCTGGTTTATGCTGCTGCTGGCGGTGATCTTCCTTGGTATTTTCCTGTCGCTGATAACGGCTAAGGTAAATCTCCCTAAGCTGTCGGTCATAGCTTTTACAGTGATGTTTTCCGCTCTCAGCTTTGTGAATGTGGAGGGGCTTATTGTTTCGGTAAACGCCGACAGATATTTAAACGGCACTCTTGAAAGCTTCGATCCGGGATTTATCGAGGAAATGTCCACTGCTGCTGTTCCTGCCGCCTGCAAGCTTCGGGGGAAGCTGGGGGCGGATTCCGAAAATGAAGAGCTTGAAGATATTATCCGCAAAAAGGTTGCCCGTGCCGAAACGGGGGATGTGCGCAGCCTTACTTTAAGTGACATTTTGGCAAAAAATGCCGCAGAAAATACCGCAAGAAATGCCGCCAACGATACATCAGAAAATTCCTACTGAGGACGGGAGAGTTATAAGCGTTTAGAGACGTAAACGGCAGACATAAAATCATTACAGGGCGGGGAAACATATGCCCACGCCCTGTATTGTGTTATATGGTTCTTTGAAAGGTAAAGAGATAAGTTTGAAAAAAAGTAAAAATATTCCGACGGTTTTTGCGGTGATGTTTCTCATAACGGTATGCTGCACTGCGTTTTCTGCTATGCCTCATAAAGATGAAACCTTAAAGAAAACCGAATATCTGATAAGCTCGGGGAGCTTGATCGGAAAGAATATTGATGTATGCAAAGAGTATTGGGAAGAAGAGTCCGTGATCTATAAATCGACTTATACAGACCGCAAAGCATTTTATGCCGGATGTGTTTATCAAAAGGTATTCGGAATGAGCGATCATCAGCATTATTATGTTGTTGTATATTATAAAAATAATATTATTACGGAGCTGGAAATTCTTCCGTATAAAAACGGATAAATTCCGAAAAATTGCGGCATACAGTTTTATTTTCGGCTTGCCTTGTATTCCGCTCCCCACACTTCCATTGCATTTAAGATAGGACGCATGGATTCGCCCAGCTCACTGAGAGAATATTCCACCCTCGGCGGCACTTCGGGGTAAACATTTCTGACAATTATCCCGTCCTCCTCCATAGAGCGGAGACTGTCGGTGAGAACCTTCTGGCTGATACCCTCAAGGCTGTTTTTCAGTTCATTGAATCTCCAGGGACGTGCAAGAAGGTTCCTGATAATAAGCAGCTTCCATTTGCTGCCTATAAGCTGAACGGTAGTTGCTACGTCGCACACGGGCAGCTCTTTTTTTGTGACCATTATTATTCCGCCTTTCGGTATTTGTAAATTATTATCATTATACCATTTTTCGGGACTTTTGTCAAACAAAAAATTTTTATTGCCGCAAATGCTTTAATTATACAAAGGTCACTTTTTTGTAACCGGGTAATAAAAAAGTGCGTACTTGTCAGGCTCGGAAATATGTGATATTATAAGATCACAGGAACACCTGAAACATTTTTAAAGGAGGACTTTATTATGAGTGAAACACTTAAAAACGTAGCGGCTTTTTCGGGAAGCGCCTGCGGAGCGGCAGATCCCGAGGATAAACCCGCTTCTGCCTGCGGTTCGGCCTGCGGAGCTTCCGATCCCAAGGAGGATAAGCCTGCGTCTGCCTGCGGTTCGGCTTGCGGAGCTTCCGACCCCGACAAGAAGTAACTGTCGTTGGAAAAGTCAAAGGCTCTGTCCGATATGATCGGGCAGGGCAAACGATTATACATACGCATTTATTAAAGTTACCGTGCTGTCGGATACATACCGAATCCATTAACATAGGGGGCGGTTCGGCGACACGCTGATGTATTTGTGCGTTTTATATAGATAGGAGAGATTTTCGTGAAACCGTATTTCGCTTTTCAGTGGCACATTACCGATGTCTGCGACCAGCGCTGCAAGCACTGCTACATATTTGCGGAGAACAACTGCAAAGCCATTACCGAAATGCCCTTTGATAAAATGGAACAGGTGGTGGAAAGCTGCGTTCGGATGTGTGAAAGCCTCGGCAGAACGCCGTATTTTTATATAACGGGCGGCGACCCAATTCTGCACAAGGACTTTTGGAGACTGGCAAAGCTTCTGAAAGAAAAGGAAATAATTTTCGGTATTCTCGGGAATCCCTTTCATCTGAATGATGATATCTGCAAAAGACTTTATGAACACGGCTGCCGCAAGTATCAGCTTTCCGTTGACGGTATGAGGGAGGTTCACGACAGCTTCCGCAAGCCTGGTTCGTTCGATGCTACGATAGAAAAAATCGGCTGCATAAAAAAATCGGGAATGTACTGCGCTGTAATGTCCACGGTTTCGGCTGCGAATATAAAGGATTTCCCGAAGATAATTGACCTTGCTGCCGACAAAGAGGTTGACGTTTTTGCTTTTGGGAGATACTGTCCCACAAGCGGTCAGAAGTCGGAGGAATATCACATACCGCCGCTTGAATACAGGGCTTTTCTTGAAATGTGTTACGATAAATTTGAGGAATATAAAGCTAAGGGCTGCAAAACGACCTTTCAGCTGAAAGACCATTTATGGACTTTGCTTTTATATGAAAAGGGGCTGTTTAAGATCCCCGAAAATCACGACCCCGATATGATATATGACGGATGTCACTGCGGTATAGGGCATATGACCATTCTTCCCACGGGGGACGTTTACGCCTGTCGGAGAATGGAAAGCAGGATAGGAAATGTGTTTGACACGCCTATGCTTGAGTTATTCAACGGTGCGGAGCTTGATGAATACAGGCGGTTTGACAGGTTTGAAAAATGCTCAAAATGCGAACTCAGAGGATATTGCCGTGGCTGTCCTGCCGTAACATTCGGCTACACGGGAAATATGTATGCCGCCGACCCACAGTGCTGGAAGGAAATTTAAGGAACTGCTGATTAAAGGTATTTCTCCCGCAGTAGGCGTGGGAAATACCGCCGCCCATAGTCGTTTTTAAAATCAATATAATCTTAAAAGCGATTTATTCGGCGTTTCCTAAAAGATAAAGGAGTAAGTAAGTTTGAAAGTTAGCGGTAAACCCCTAAGTTTCAGCGTATCTTTGGTGTGAAAGTCTGATTAACGGAGTGGAAAAAAATGTTAATGGATATTATTAAATCACGCCATTCGATAAGGAAATATACAGATGAGCAGATAAGCCGTGAGGCTCTTGAAAAAATCCTTGAAGCGGGAAATTATGCGCCAAACGCAGGAGGCGGTCAGCGAACCGTAATGGTGGGAGTTCGCAACAAGGAGCTTACGACCCGTATGGGAATTATGAATCTTGCAAAATTTGACCGCTCAAAGCTGGTGGGCAGCTATGTTTCAAGGGAGCAGCCAAGCACTATTGACGACCCGAATATCAAAAACGGGTTTTACGGTGCGCCCTGCGTGGTGGCGATATTCGGACAGAATAATTTTTTGTACCGTGTTGCAGATGCTTTCTGCTGTGCGGAAAATATGGTTTTACAGGCGGCGGAACTGGGTATCGCCTCGTGCATAATATCAAGGGGTGAGGAAACCTTTGCAAGCGATGAGGGACAGGCGCTGCTGAGAGAATGGGGCGTTCCCGAAAATTATTCTGCGATCTGCTTTGTGATTCTCGGATATATTGACGGTGAACAGCCGAGCTTTAAGCCGAGAAAAGAAAACCGTGTAAAAATAGTTGAATAGGAGGCTTTGAAATGGACGCAAAAACCTGCCTTGAAAAGCTTAAATATGTGGGGACCCTGGCGTTTGCAACGGTGGACGGTTACGGTGCTCCGCAGATAAGAAATATAAGTGCGATACATTATGAAGAGGACAGAATGTATTTTTTTACGGCAAGGGGAAAGAACTTTTGCAGAGAGCTTCTTGCCGACGGCAGAGTGCAGGTGCTGGGGCATACGAAATACAATGAAATGATACGTTTATCGGCTTCGGCAAAGCCTGTGCCCGACGACAAGCAGGATTATTATATTAACAAAATATTTGATGAGCAGCCCTATTTATCAAATGTTTATCCGGGAGATACAAGAAGGATCGGTATTATTTTCGAGATCGGCAATGCCGAAATTGAATATTTTAATCTTGGAGTAAAGCCCATTTTCAGGGAAAGCTATAGTACAGGCAGCGGATATGTAAGGCAGAAAGGGTATCGCATAACCGAAAAATGTATCGGCTGCGGAAAATGCTTAAAAAGCTGCCCTCAGGGCTGTATAGTATCGGGAAAGCCGTTTTTGATCGGGCAGGAGCACTGCCTGCACTGCGGCGCTTGTTATGAGGTTTGTCCCGCAAAGGCGGTTGAAAGGTCGGGTGAAAAATGAATCAATCGGAAAGACAATTATATCTTATAAAATATCTGCTTGCGGAGGAGAAGAGATATGAAAAAATGCCCGTCCCGGAAAGTGAGGATGAGCGTTTCGGGCTGCTGCGTTCGCTTATGAATGTTCGTCCGCCGAGGGTTGTTTCCGGGGAGTTTCTCGGTGTGCAGGACGAATTCCTGAAAGAGATGATTTTATCAAAGGGCATTACCGATATTGCCGACCTGTCGCCTGTGGAGGACGGCATTTACCTTTGGAGAGGCGATATTACAACGCTGAAATGCGGTGCGATAGTGAATGCCGCAAATTCGCAGATGCTCGGCTGTTTTCAGCCCTGCCACGGGTGCATTGACAATGCGATACACACCTTTGCGGGGGTCGGGCTGCGGCTCGAATGCGCAGAAATTATGGAAAGGCAGGGCTTTGAAGAACCTACGGGAAAGGCGAAAATTACGGGTGCGTACAATCTTCCCTGCGGTCATATTATCCACACGGTAGGGCCTGTTGTGAGCGGCGTGCTGACCGATGAGCACTGCGGGCTGCTGGAAAGCTGTTACAGGTCGTGTCTTGAAATTGCCGTTTTGAATGATGTGAAAAGTATTGCGTTCTGCTGCATTTCAACGGGGGTTTTCGGTTTCCCGCAAAAAGAGGCGGCGGAAATTGCGGTTAAAACGGTGAGAGATTTTCGGAAAAATCACGGTA
>CAZGAZ010000019.1:2997-48255 GCA_964523835.1 uncultured Ruminococcus sp. | reverse complement strand
TAAAGTAGTACAGATCGCCGTCGCTGTAGGAATACTCCATTTCCTTTCTCTCAACAAAAGCAGTGGGGAACTTGGCAGAGGGATTGTAGCTCTTCTCAATCACCGAGCCTGTAATAACGTTCTTTACCTTTGTTCTTACAAAGGCAGCGCCTTTTCCGGGCTTAACGTGCTGGAACTCCACTATCTGGAGAACGTTTCCGTCCTCCTCAAAGGTCATACCGTTTCTGAAATCGCCGGCTGTAATCATATTTAAACCTCCATAATATTTTTAAAAATCATCATATATTAATATCATATCACACTTTTTGGAAAATTGCAATACCTTTTTTATAATTTTATCAGTTTTTTGGGAGCATTTGTTAAATTGTTACAGGAATTGGGTGTGATTGCCACAAAATCTTCTATCCTTACGCCGAATTTTTTCGGGAGATATATCCCCGGTTCAACGGTTATCACCATATTTTCGGCCAGCTTTGTTTCGTCACGGGTGTTGGCGGCGGGACTTTCGTGAATTTCCAGTCCCACGCAGTGCCCCAATCCGTGGCCGAAATTTTCTCCGTAGCCTTTTTCGGCAATATAGCTTCTTGCAACATTGTCAAGCTCCTTGCCTGTAATGCCTGCCCTTACAGCCCCCAGCGCCGTTTCCTGGGCGGCAGACACAATATTATATACCTCTTCCATTTCATCGGTGATATTGCCCACTGCAACTGTTCGGGTCATATCGCTGTGATAGCCCTCATAGACCGCCCCGAAGTCCATCAGCACAAAATCCCCCGTTTGCACTATGCTGTCCGAGGGTATGCCATGGGGCATAGATGTGTTTTCCCCCCGCAGGGCAATGGTTTCAAAGGAAATGTCCTCAGCGCCGTTTTTAAGCATATTATAGTTCAGCTCGAGGGCAATTTCCCGCTCGGTAACGCCAGGTCTGATAAAGTCAAGGATATTTTCAAAGGCATTTTCCGCAATGCGCTGGGCTTTTATGATAGCCTCTATCTCGGAGGGGGATTTTATTTGCCGCATTTTTTCGATAATGCCGCTCAGATCGCCCCCGTCCGTCAGCTGCGCCGCTTGCGGGGACAAACCGCTGTCCGCAAGCCCTTTTTTCATTCTTTCAAATGCGGACAGGGTGATCTTATCACGCTCTGTCCATATCTCCTTTGCGCCGTGCTTTTTGATAAGCCCGCCCAGCTGTTCGTACAGCTTTTTCTGCTCAATGACTTCGCAGCCCGTGACGGTCTCCCGTGCCTTTTCGATATAGCGAAAATCTATTACAAGATATGCCGCATCCTTAAAAGCCGCCACAACTCCCGCTGAGGACTTCATTCCCGTAAAATACCGCCTGTTGATACCGTCCCCGATAATTCCGCACACTCCCTCGGGCAGGGCGGCGCAAAGCCTTTGCAGACGGTTTTCATACTCTGTTTTCATACTTTTCCCTCCCGCTGATTTATTGTGTGCACCAAAGATACATTGAAACTTAGGGGCTGTTCCCGCTGTATTTCAAACTTCAGCCCTTCGACAGTTTGTTTTTGACCGCCTGCAAACCAAGGATATAGCTGAATTTGCCAAATCCCGCTATCTGCCCTATGCAGACCGGAGATATCACCGACTTATGCCTGAATTCCTCACGGCAGTGAATATTGGACATATGCACCTCCACCACGGGGATCTTTATCGCCGCAATGGCGTCACGAATGGCGTAGCTGTAATGGGTATATGCCCCTGCATTGAGCACTATCCCCGAAAATTCCGACCGTGCGGCGTGAAGCTTGTCGATAATGCCCCCCTCACTGTTGGACTGAAAGCATTCGCAGCTGTCAAAGCCAAGGTCTGCTGCCGCCGCCTTTATTTCCTCGCAAATGCTCTCATAGCTGTCGCTGCCGTATGTGCCCGGTTCACGTTCTCCCAGAAGATTAAGATTCGGTCCGTTTATAATCAAAATGTTCATTTTTTTCCACTCCGTTAATTAAACTTTCACACCAAAGGTACTCTGAAACTTAGGGGGTTACCGCTGACTTTCAAACTTTCCACTCCGTTAATTAGAATTTTACACCAAAGATATGCTGAAACTTAGGGATTTACCGCTAACTTTCAAACTTCAGCTCCTTTGCTGAATATAAGTATTTTTTCGTTTATCAGTATATCACATTAAACCGCAATTGTCAAGGGAGTTTGCGGAAAAATGCTCAGTGTTTTCCAGAAAGTTTCCCGAAAATATTTCCGAAAATCTTTTTGACAAGTCCGAGAAAATAAGCAAAATTTTCCGATCTGAAAAAGAGTGCAAGGAAGATCAGATTGGGAATAACAACACAGATCGCTGCCTTTAAAACAAATGCGGCAAGAGCATTTGTCAGCATTATCATTCCCGAAACAGCCGAGGCAGCGGCGCAGGCAAGAAGAGAAGCTGCCGTATACAGGGCAAATTTCCCGAAATATTCCCACACGCTTTTTTTGAAAATATGCTTGTAAAGCACATAAGGCTCGACCCACAGGCAGACGGTAACGGTGCTTATTATCGTTCCCAGAAAAACCCCTGCGACACCCATCCGTTTTGCAAGGAAAACCGAGGCTATAATGTTTATCACCGATTCGATAATCGGTTTCCACCTGTCATAATAAAACGCCCCTGTTGCCTCCCTGAACACCAGCGCAGATTTCCGCATTCCCGTTAGGTAAAAGTTTATGACAATTATTAGCACGGTAAAATCGTCAAAGCATAGGCTTTCACGCAGCCAGAGGGAAATAAAAGGGTTAAAGAGCACCCACAGGCAGCAGGCGCAGAAGCCGTATATCCAGAAATTCAGGAAAAACATTTTATTAAATGTGCTTTGCAGCTTGCCGCTGCCCTGTTCGGTTTTATCGGCGTGGAGGTTTCCCACTCCTGCGGTGACGGAATTGAAAACCTGCGAAATGACCTTGCCCAGTGCGTCGGTAATAAGGAAATAATTGGAGTAAAGCCCCACAGCCGTCAGTCCCACAAACCTTGATAAAATAAGGTTATCCGTGGACAGCACCACCATTCCGCCTATTTTGTGCATAAACATGGCGCTGACGTTTTTCTTTATTTCCGTGAGGGTTTCACCGGGTATCTTTTCGATATTTTTTTCCTTTAAATAGGGGTACATTTTATCGGCTTTCCGTGAAACGGCGGCATTTTCCGTCAATGTAAAGATCACCTGCACTGCCAGATAAATTATATAATTACGGGTAGTGACAAGCAGCATCATCTGAACGACGTTAAGGACAAAATAAAATCCGTAGCGGTAGACCGTAGCGATATATCTTTTCTCGTCGCAGATTATAAGCGCCCGCTTATAGGAAAAAAAGTAGGACACGGCGGTATTGAGCGTAAAGAGCCAGTAGACGACTGTGAGCATCGGTATATCTGGCACATTGTCCATAAACACTCTGTAGAACGGTGTGAACGCAGCGCCGATCCCCGCAATAATGCAGCCGATCATGATATACGCTCTTTTGTACAGGTGCATAAGGCTTTTTATACGGGGAATATTTTTCTCCGCCAAGGGCTTATATAGGCTGAAATTCATGGCCTGCCCCACCCCCAGCTCCGCTAAGGAGAACACTGTGAGGATATTGGAAAACAGGCCGCTCAGCCCCAGGTATTCCTCGCTTAAAATATCAAGGAATACGACCCTTGATATCATGCTGATGATTATCCCCAGAGCCTGCCCTATTACGGCGGCTAAGAGGTTTTTAAGTGAGCTTTGGGTTCGTGACATAGTTTTCACCGTTTATTGTTTTTGTTTCGCTTTCCTTATATTGAGGACTGATATTTATTATAGTCTCTATATTTGCAGCAAAGGAATAGAGCAGCATAATATAAGGTATGGTATTATAAAAATCAAATATCGAGCAGATAAAGAAAGAAAAAAATATAAATGAAACTGCGGCAGCGATCTTGTTGGATTTATATTTCATAAGCTTTTTGCCGCACATATAAATCATTGCCGCATATAAAACAAGTCCTGTTATTCCTTGAGTGTACAATATTTCCAGCAATATATTGTGTACGTGGTTTATACCGAATTTTACAAGCAGCACGGACATTGGTTCACGCCCGTAACCTATAAATAAAGATTTTAAAATATAAGACTTTGCTTTTGCCCAAATAATTGTACGTCCTGACATTGTAATGCTTTTATGGAAAATATCGGTAATGAGAAATGAAAAAAGACTGGTAATATTCATAAATACTATCAATATTTCAAATAAAAAAAAAGCAGTAAAATAGACCTTAAAATTCATAATGCGTCCCTTGTTATTAAGAAAAAAAAGTAAATATATCCATATAAGCACCAAACACACCATAGCAAAAGCAGAACGGACATAGAAAAAGGCGGCAGTAACGATCACATTAAAAGCCCAAGCGAATTTACTTAATTTGCCGTACCGGATCAGGGATAAAATGATCACATAAAACTGAATGACAATAAAAATAAAATACGATCTGTTATCATGACCCAAAAAATAAAAATTCACATCTCCCAGAACGTCCATATACTGCTTTTGATCCATACCGCCTTTTGTACGGTAAATAAACATTGTTGCTGCCGTAATAAGGCACATAGCTCCGCCGTAATATGCAACAGCCCTGATAAATTTCAAAGGCTGCAATTTCAATCCAATTTCCGCTGCCATCAATACAGCAATATTTGTACACGCAAATGTAAAAGCGTCCTTCATCTCTGCACCGTGAGACAAGGGATTTAAATACGTTGATACGGGAATGACCAATTGAAATAAAACTGCCGCTGTCATAAACGGACTTAATTTTCCTCTTAATAAAAATATAAAAAGGATCAGCGCCATTGCTGCAAGCTTCCAGACATCAAGTAAGTTGTTGACAATATCCGGAAAAACATAGTTTGCAGGCTGAAGAAAGGGCATAATAACAAAAAAATAAAATAATCCCGACCTTGTAAGGTCAAATTTTTTTCGTACAACCAATATATATTTCCTCCAATTGCTTTGCAGATGTTTTTATGTCATAGCCTTCTTTTTTTATATCGGCCGACATATCCCTGCGTTCATAGCTGTTGTTATAACCGAGTATTTTCTCTGCCCATTTTTCCGCAGATTCCGAAAGGGACATGAATTCCAAAAGTCCCGTAGCCTTCGCTTCAAAGGGTACAGCGTCCGAGCAAAGAGCGCAGAGCCCTGCTGTCTGAGCCTCTACAGCAACTATTCCCAATCCCTCAAAATGCGAGGGAAGAACAAAACAATCCATAGCATTGTAAAGTTCGCTTACATTATCGGAAGTACCGTAAAATATCACATTATCCTCAATACCTGCATTACGGACCTTCTCTTTGATCCGGGGTTCAAGCGTTCCTGTGCCGATAAGCAGCAAAAGGCTGTCGGAATTTTTTTTATAAATCTTCTCAAAAATGTCAATCAAAAAATCATGGTTTTTCTGGTAACTGAATCTCCCTATATGTCCTATTACAAACCTGTTTCCCGTACCGATTTTTTCTCGTACATTTTTGCGGATTTGTTTGTTAAATACATAATCCGAAGTTCTTATCCCGTTTTTAATAAGGATAGCTTTGTATTTTTTCGGAAACATCCACTCGGCGGCATTCTCCGAACAGCAAAGTCTTATTATTTTTTTGCTGTTCATCATATGGCGGCATATTTTGTGCAGGATAAACTTTATTTTGCCGACAGTATTCATTTTTGTTGAGTCAATGCCTATTCCCGTACTGTGAGAATGAATAATGATCCTTCCGCAGTAAGGTTTTGCGGCAATGTAATACTGAAATGCCGTCCATGCGTTTGCGGCATGAATATGAACTACGTCGTAATTATTTTCCCTGACTGTTTTTCGGACATATTTTAATTTTTTTATAATACGGACCATGGTATTACGGCTTTTTTCAATGAGAAAGAATTTGCTGCCGTTATCCGTCATATATTTCACATATTTTTCATCGGACAGGGCTGTTCCCATAAAATCAATTGCAACCTTAGTGCGGTCAATATTTTCATACCATTTCCAAGCCATCACCTCCATCCCCCCCATGCCGAACGGTACTCCAAAGCCTGTTTCAAGAACCTTGACTTGTTTCACAAAAAGATCCTCCGTAAATATTAAATTTCAAACTCCGACTTCTCCGGCAATATTTTATCAAACGCCTCGAGAACAAGGCGCTTGTTTTCTTCAAACTCACTGTCAGTCATCTTGCCGTCATTAATGCAGATCATTTTACCTTTTTGCTTAACAAGGTAACCGTACACGTCTTTGACATCATCAATATCCCCAAGATTAAAGCATTTGCCTGTTTTGGTGCTGCGGGGATAAAATTCTCCCGAGGCTATCTGCCATTCCCTTAAAAGCCACTGATTATAGTCAAGTATATGGCGGAATTTATGGGAACAGGTATCTTCCATTTCGCCCGGTTCCAGTTCCCATATTTTTTCAAAGGTGGATTTTTTAAATGACGAAGCCAGATGATGCTGCCATATCCCCGGAAATCTCGGACAGGGCAGCAGCGCAAAAGTCCTTAAAAGCTCCTTGCCGTATTTTAAATTGAACCACTTTGAGGGATTTTCTTTTATAACTTTTTTCATATCAAAATATCTGTTGATAATGCCTATATCCCTGAATGGAAAAAAGCAGAAAAGTATATCCATGGAATAACAATGAACATTAAGCACCGCACTGTCACAGGGCAGGTTATCCTTAAAAAAGACATCCTCACTCACAGGAGATATAATAAACATATCGTCATTAAAATAAACAAAATTTTCGCTGAGACCCTTTATCCTGTGGAGATTAAGCTCTATGGGATTGGCGTTGAAGGTCGGCAGATACTTTTCGGGGATATAGTCCGAATGCTTTACGATATTCAGCTTCGGGTGGCTTGTATTGAGCCATTTGGGCAAATGCCCCCAGGTTACAAAGTGTATCTTATTCACCCACGGCGCAAATTTTTCCACTCCCCTGAACCAGTACATAAGGTTGTCCCAGTCACGGAAACGCTGGGAACGGCTGTCAGTGCGGCTGCTGCCGTCAGACGGCAAAAACTTAGCCTTTTCCGCCTGCCAGGCAGGGTCGCTCCCGTCTACCCATATTATGACAAAATCTATCTTATCGTTCATTATTTTTTCTCCTTTTTGCCGAGGGTATACCGATCCCCCGACAGCCGAAAAAACGGCTATTTATATTTTACTCCAATTTGCGACATTTGTCAAGTCAATTAATAATCAATAAAATATTTAATAATTATAAGCTATTTTGTTAATGTGTATTTCTTCAGACAGGTTATTATTGCTATTAAATGAACACAGGCAGCGGCTTTTATGTACGGTCGGCAGGCAAGCGGCGGCATTATTTACAGCCGGTTTGTTAAAATTTGTACAATATGCCGAAAAAAATCCCTTGACAAATGCGGAAAAATATGTTATAACTGTATTATCACAACCAATACACTTAATACAAGTGATACAGGATTGTGAAATAATAGGGTATACTAAATAAGTATCAAAGGAGATGAATGCCGTTCTAATATGAACTATCCAAAAAATCATTATTAATTATTAATTCTTAATTATTAATTAAAGTGGGAAGGGAGCGAAAAATGTTTGATATAGACCTGCAAAGCAGAACGCCCATTTATGAGCAGCTGTACAAGCGAGTGGTGGCTATGACAGTGCGCAGAGAGCTTCGCTCGGGGGATAAGCTGCCCTCGGTGAGGGAGCTTGCCAAGGAGCTGGGGGTAAATCCCAACACTGTCGCCAAGGCGTTTCAGATGCTCGAAAGGGACGGGCTTATAAATACAGTCCCGGGCAGAGGCAGCTTTATTTCCGGGACAAACGGCGCTGCGGTGCTGAAAATTTCCAGAGAAAATTTTGCCAAGGCTGTAAAAAATGCCTATTCCTCGGGGCTTAGCGAGGAAGAAATGATAGATGAGGTAAAGGCGACGGTTGCCGCCATTAAAGAAAAGCCTTTAGAAAATACGGATGACAAAACGGGTAAAAATATAAATGATACGGGAGAGAAAGGAGATAGCGAGTAATGATAAAGCTGGAAAATGTTACAAAAAAATTCGGCGATTTTTCGGCATTGGATAATGTTGACCTGATAATTCCCAAGGGCACGTCCTTCGGGTTGTTAGGCTCAAACGGAGCGGGAAAATCCACAATTTTGCGGCTGCTGTCGGGGATATACAGGCAGACTTCGGGCAACGTACTCATTGACGGCGAAAATGTTTTCGACAACACGGAGGTCAAGAAGCGGGTATTTTTCATTAACGACGAGACCGTTCAGTTCGGCACTTTTACGCTGAAGGGACTGAAAAATTATTACAAGGGCTTTTATCCCAATTTTTCCGAGAAAATTTTTGAGGAGCTGCGGAATACGGTGAAGCTCCCCGAGGATAAGCGGATAGACCGCTTTTCAAAGGGAATGAAGCGGCAGTCGGTGGTTATCACGGGACTTGCCAGCGGTGCGGATTTCCTGCTGCTGGACGAGGCGTTTGACGGCCTTGACCCCACTATGAGAATAATCGTAAAGCGAATGCTGGTGGACGCAATGCTGGACAGAAACCTTACCACGGTCATTTCATCTCACAATTTAAAGGAGATAAACGAGGTGTGCGACAGCGTTGCGCTGGTGCATCAGGGCAAGGTGGTATTCAACCGTGACCTTGACAGCGTTAAGGGAAATATTCACAAGGTACAGGCGGCATTTGCGGACGGCAGGAATTACGAAAAAGCCGATTTCGAGAAATACGGCATTCTTCACTACAGCCGCAGCCAGAGCATTCACTACATTATAATGAAAGGCAGCGAGGAGGAAATAAGGGAAAAGCTTGCGGAAAAAGACCCCATTGTGCTTGACCTTATACCCCTCAGCCTTGAAGAAATATTTATCTACGAAATGGAGGGACTGGGTTATGACGCAGGGCAGCTCGATTAAAACAGGCGGCGCAAATAATGTTAAAAATAATACTAAAAACAGCTCCGGGAAATTTTTCAGCAAGGCAATGCTCCACAACGGCATTATGGGCTTTAAGCACAATTTCAAGCAGGCGGTGGTATTGTTTGTGCTGCACATGGCGGCAGCGCCTCTGACTATTTCTATGGTTATGGCAACCATTCTGACCAAAGGCGATCCGGACGTGGACGGATATGCGGTAATAGCCGTGCTGACCACGGGGGCTGCGGCTTTGGCGGGCATTTTATGTGCGCTGTCGGCAATGCCTTATCTTTACAAAAAAACCGTAGTGGATATGCGCCTGTCGCTACCCATGACTACCTTACAGCGGTTTGTTTCGGACTTTATTTCGGGGCTTTGCGTTTATGTGCTGCCCTTTATGGCGGCAAGCGTATTTTCGCTGCTGCTGACCCTTGCGGGACATATTGCCTGCGACGGCAAAACATTCTACAGAAACTATAGCTTAAACCCCGGCTGGGAATGCCATATTTTTGAACAATCCGCTCCCCTGCTTATTAAGGGTATAATCGGCGGGATACTGCTGATGATAATGTTCTACACACTTACATTGATGATTTCCTGCTGCTGCGGGTCGGTTTTCGAGTGCGTATGCTACACGCTGCTGGCAAACGGGCTTATCCCCGGAAGCATTGCCATGGCGGTGTATGCCCTGCTGAACGATGTTTACGGACTTGTGCCCGAAAGCTATCTTGCCATGACCCTTCCCTACACGTCCCCCGTGGGCGGCTGTATCGGGCTGGTGTTCGCACTTCAGAGCGGCTTTGAAAATACCGTGTTAAATACAAGCGTTCCCACTTCCATAACCTATGGAAAATGGCTTGTTATATTCGGCCTTGTGACCGTTGTCTACATCATATGCACATACCTTATATACCGCAAAAGAAATGCGGAGGACACGGGAAACCCCATAGTTTACAGCGCACTTTTCCATGTGATAATGACCCTCGGCACTGCCTGCATAGTATATGCATTTATGGTGGACGGCGATAATGTTGCGCCTATGATAATAATTACGGCAATAATCTACTTTGTATTTTCCGTTATCCGCAGGAGAGGCTTCAAAAAATTCTGGCGTTCGGCGGTATCGTATATCTGCACAATGCTGGTGTGCCTGGGAAGCTACACGGTCGTTGTTATGACCGAGGCATTCGGGGCGAAAAACTATGTGCCGAATGCAAGCGCAGTGTCGGCAGCTTATCTTGATTATGCGGGGACCTATGAAGCTTCACTTAATGTGGCTTTTTCGGGATTTGATAGGTATTCCGGGGACGTTCCCTTAAAGATAACCGACAGGGACGCTTTGGAAATAATTACCGATGTTCACAGAATGGCTTTGGATTTCAGCTGGGAAAGAACAAAGAATTTCGAGATAATGTACAGAATGAAGTCAGGCAGGCTTGTCGTGAGAAAATATTCTTTGACGGACGAGGCTATAATGAAGCTTTCGGAGCTCGACCTTATGCGAGAGGCAAAGGAGTTCAGAGCAGAGCGGGCAAGAAGCACTGCGCAAGGTCTGTATGTTCCGATCTCGGAAGGTCTGTATGACAATGCAGCAACAGCGGACAGTATTAAAAGTATTACATTAATGCCTCAATGGAGGATATATGACAGTAACGGCGACCGTGTCCATGCTTCAAGCTCAATATGGACAACTTCCCTGCCCGGAGATTTCTGCCAAAGGCTTGGGGACTGCCTTTATGCCGATATTATGGACGAGACCGAGGCGGATTATTTTACCGACCCCCACGGCATATTGCAGCTTATTTACGGCACGGACTCACAATACTACTACAACAGAAATGAAATTATAACCGTCAGAAGCTATTATACACGCACCCTTGAATATCTTCGCAGCTGCGGGTTCAACACGGAGCTCCAATACAGCAAGACCTTCGGGCTTGCAGCGGCAGACAGTGCAAATATTGCCATGGTCAGCGATAAGGTCACGGAAAATATGACAGGCCAGGAAATGACTTCCTTTACGCCCCTTTCATCTACCGCAGGGAACTTTTACCTTGGCAAGCAAATAGCAGGAACCGTTTACGTAAGCAGTGAAAAAGGGTCATACAGCATTGCCGACTACTCAAGGTTACACGAAAAATACGGACTTACCGAGGATCTTTACACGGTCTTGGCAAATTCATACAAGCGGTATAAAACAGACGAAAGCTGCTATACTATTATCGTGAACGGAAACGCTGCGGTTATTGATCCCCGTTACAACGAGGCTGCCGAGAGGCTGTTCATTGTCATGACTGTACAGCAGTTTATCGAAAACACGACAAATGACAGGACATGGCAAAATTACGGTGAAAAATACAAGAACTTTCTGAACAGCTTTCTCACCTGCTACGGCAGGGAGAAAATAGACTCGGTAGCAAAGCCCGGAGTATCGGTCTACGATCTCATTTTCTCATATGTAAACGGCAATGAGAAGGGCATAGGAATGTATTGGAGCCGTGATATTCTCGCCGATAAGTATACCGGCGGGTCAAACGGCTATTCCTACGATCATTCCGACACGAAAAGCTACGGCTATTGGGAGGATTATCCCCTTGACGAGGAGTTTAATAATCCCAACAGCTTCGGATATTTGCAATAAAAAAATCCCCTTAAACAGGGAAATTACGGGGCGCTTAAAACCGGGAACGAAAGGGCTGATAATGTATATTTCTCACTTTTTACAAGGTGGGAAATATACTTCCCGAATTTAACCTTCGGGAAGAAATTGAAGTTAGTTTCCTTTAAAAAAAATTTCCGAAAAAGCGCAGAAAAAACCGCAGAAAATGGGTTTGCCGATTTCCGTTCACGCTTTTTGCAAAAAGCATATTTGCCGTTTAAAACGGCTATTTTAAAAAAACGGAACAATGTGAATAATCCTTATCGGATATTCACGGAAAGGAGACCCAATGAACAAGAAAAGCATTATAGGCATATTTTGCGCAGCGGGACTTTGCGGGCTTATGCTCACAGCCTGCGGCAAAAAGGACGATAGCGCCGCCGGTAATAACAACAGCGGCAATACCTCCCAGACAGGTACGACCAACTCCGCCGTTAATAACAACAATAACAGCAATGGCGCAAACAATGCCAATGACGCAAACGGCATAGATGTCCACACCGACGGAGCGAACACAGTTCACGGGGACAACCCCGGGCGTTCCCGTGATATTGACGGAGACGGCTTTGTGGAGGACGTTATCAGAGAGGGAGAAAATATTGTGGAGGACGCAGCCCGAGGCGTGGGAGACGTTCTTGACGATCTTTCACCCGACGAGCATGACCGAACAACGGCGACAACTACAAACAGCTAAAATATATTTTTGCAAATACAATAAAGGGATACGAGAGCTTTTTCGTATCCCTTTTTCGGTGTATCGTGTGCATTGTACAGCAGTTTTTTATCAGCCCTCCTGCCGTATGTTCTCCACAATGGAGGTTTTCACTATCCTGCCCGCAGGAGCAAAGCTTGCCGCTGCTGCTGTAATAAAGGCTGCCGCCGCTGCGATTACAAGATATTTGAGAGGTGCGATAAAGGAGAGCTTGAAGTTCAGGTCGTCAAAATCAAGGTCGTGGAAATTGGTGAGGAAGGGTATATGGATTATACCTATAGCCCCCTCGACCATAATAAGGGAAATTATCCCCGCCGTCACCGCATACAGTATGCTCTCCCTTAAAATAAGCCCCTTGAGCTGCTTATCCGACATACCGCAGGCACGCAGCATGGCAATCTCCGAGGTGCGCCCCAGTACATTTGCGGAAATTATATTCACAATATTTATAGCCGCTATCAGCGCAATTATACCGATAACGAAATATCCCAGAAGCTGTATTGCCGAAAGCACCGCCAGAGCCTCCGACCTTTCCGAGCGGTTGTCGGAATATGTGCCGTAAAAATGCCTGTCCAGCCACATCAGGGCATTTTCCTCCTGCCCCGGGGCGGCGTTTGCCAGTATCTGACGGGAAAATGCATAGTAATTTATCCCGTTATCGGTGGTGATTGTGTAGGTCTGATCGTCTCTGCCGCAGGTCTGAAGCAGTTCAAAATAAGCATCCTCTCCCGTCACTGCCGTTATTATGATGTTGTTTGAACGGTATGTCCTGTTATCGGTGGTGTACAGCCCCACGGGATTCAGGGTCACAGGGTCGAGCAGGTCAATGGTATCGGATATAAAGGGCTGAGCTGTTACAGGACCGGGAGTGCTGTCGTAAACTCTGTAATCATATACTCCGTCCGTATACTTATCCGAGCAGATGATCATCGCTCCGCTTTCGTTTATCTCGTCATAGGTAACGTCTGTCGTGATATATTTTTCAAAGGTCTCCCTGTTCACAGGGTGCAGGTGCATTATTATATTTTCCTGCGCATAAAGCTTGCAGCTTTCGCTTAGGCCGAAAGCGTCCACGCTCCCGAAAAGTGAAGTATGAGTATCCTCCTGCGCCCAGTCAAAAAAGCCTGTTTCAGCCATTTCCTGCGCCCTGTAGGCAGCCTCCAGGGGGGATAATGAAGCGTGCTCCACCGTGTAATCCGAGGGGGCTCTTATAACATCGAAATCATTTTCAATGGATTCCTTGGCAATGTCCACGCCGTAGGAAAATCCCGTAAACAGCACAATGCTCATTATCATGGAAAGCATGGTGATGATATACCGCTTTTTGTTTCTTTTCACGCTGAGGGAAGAATACGCCCCGATAAAGCTGCCGCCACGGCCTATTTTCGAGGGACGGCGGGGAACGGTTATCTTCTCGTTTTTCCCTGTCATCCTTATAGCCTGAACAGGAGTTGCATTAATGGAGCGAAGCCCTGTTGCCACCGCAGAAACGCATACCCACACTACCCCTATCACAGCGGACGTAACGTAAACATAAGGGCGCACATCATACACTAAATTGCCCGACAGTCTCAGCCCCTCGGTGTTCAGAGCGGGCATAACCGCCACAGCACTGTACACAGCGTAAGCGCAGGCAGCCCCCAGCAGCAGTCCTAAGATCACCCCGGGAACAGCCAGATACAAAGCCTCCCACAGCACCAGCGCAAACACCTGTTTTTTGGAAGCTCCCGCAGCTTTGAGAAGACCGAACTGCTTTATCCGTTCCTTTGAAGATATCTCAAAGGAGTTGTCAATTACCAGCCGCACGCAGAACATTATAAATACCACAAACAAATACATTACCGCAAAAAACAGCGCACGGGAAAATTTAGCGTCAACGCCCTTTCCCTCGGCGTCCAGAAGCTGCTGATTAAAGCTGTAGTCATAGTCGTCTATCTCCATTCCCGCATCCTGAAAGGCGAAGTGCATATCCCAGTAAAGGTCGTTTGTCTTATCGGAAAACCTTGCAAGGACATTATCCGTAAGATAGGAGTATGAGCGCAGCCTTGTGTCGCTGTAGTCCACTATATTGTAACGTTCGGAAAAGCCCACAACGGTAAAGCTTATTTCGGTAATTTCGGCAACGTCGAAATTTTCCCGCAATACATCGGCAATATAGTCCGGGGCAGGCACGCCCCTGCCCTTGGGCACGCAGGAGATAAGCCCTGCCGTTACCGTATCGCCTATTTCGGGATATCCCCACAAGGGAGAGGAAGCTGCGGAAATGACTATCTCGCCGTCCTTTTCGGGCATTCTGCCTGCGGTAAGCTTTGTCATATCCTCGGGCAGCAGGGTGATCTCGCCCTTTATCCGAAGAAAGCTGTCGTTTACCACATCTCCCGCCAGCATGAGGTAATCCATACGTGCGGAATCGTCCTCATTCTGCCCGAAGTCGATATCCACGCTGTCGGTGTATGCGGAAACGCTGTAATATTCCGTTTCCTCGAAAATATCCATGTTCCTGACGGCAAGCAGGGACTGCTTGTCCAGCCCCGCAAAAAGCACGTGGTAAGTGCCGTTTTCCTCCCTTGCCATATTAAGTGAGGATGCGCTGTACACCGACACCGCCGACAAAAGCACCGTCATAAACGCCACCGATATCGTTATGGCGATTATGGTCATTATGGTGTGCTTCTTTTGGCCGGTGAGGTATTTGAATGAGATTTGTCTGAGGGTCATTGTAATAGGGTCAGCTCCTTTTTAATTTTTATGTTTATGTAGTTTTACTGATATGTTGTACCTGAACGTATAATTTTATCATCAGGTATATTTATTTTATTGGCAGCTAAAAATACCTTAACATCATGTTCGTTTACCGCTGATTTTGGTCCAATTACAATTTCTTTTATTGCATTGTTTAAATCATTTATATGCAAGGGTCTATATGATACCATTTTACCCTTGGAAACGTAGTAATCTATACCACCCAATGCTTCATCATAATTGCTATTAACATCAAATATAATAGGAATACTTGTATTTTCAATAACACGATTAATAGTTTTAGTTCCATCCGAATTAACAATGCAAGTATACAGAATGGAATTAAAAACTATACGATACTCCTTTTCTTGTGCAAAACATGAATGCTTATAAAAGCAAAACTTTTTCATTACATCATTGTTAACAAAATTTACAAATTTTAATTGCCAAGAATCATCATGTTCTTCTATTTTATTATATTCGTCAAGTGTGTTTTTAATAAAATCTTTTACAGTATTCGTAAAGGAATCTAAGGAATAGCTAACTTTGTCAAAATATATATTTTTTTGGGGGGTTACTAAAACATTGAAATAATCAGTGTCAAAACCTATTGCAATACCCGTGGCATTGTCCGCATACATAGCCCACTGACTTAGAGAATCATTTTCTTCAGAAAAGCAACATACATGAACTAATTGTTCATTAACATTAAAATATTCTAATAATAATTCCATGCATTCTTCAAAAGGAAAACCATTACCTCCGTTTTCTTTGCACTTATCTATCCTTGTTTTCAATTCTTTTTCTAATTCGTTATATGCATGGTGTAATTCACTGGAATCATTGCTTTTTGTCACATCAGTAAGCCAAATTTCCTTATTTTTAATAATCTTTAAAAACGTATCCACGCTGCAATAATGATAAACAATTTTTCCCATTTTATTTTCCTCCTGTTAGTTTTTGATACATTTTCATAAGCTCACCCACACACTCGCTCTCTGTCATCTTCAAGCCAAATCCATACGCCGCCATAACCGCCCTGTCGTTGTTCTGATGAGCCTTGCGAAGTTCTTTAGGCATGGTCAACTCGTCATATAGATCAGCAAGAGAGCAATCAGAATATAGTGCTCGGACGTCAAGTATAGCCTGTGCAGTTTGTTCAATTCTGGCTTTCTGCTCATCAGTAGGGTTACACCATGGAAAGTTATTATATACAATTTTAATTGAATAGTCATAGCGCATTTCAAGTCTTCCACATACAACTTTTACCCATGCCATATGAACATTAGAAGTAAGTACTCCAAAATGAAACAATGTTGAATTTAACATCAATCGAAGTTTATTGCTACATAATGTTTCGGGTGACATAAAGCCAATTGGTATATACCTTCTTTTCTCAGAAGACACCTCTGGAATAACAACATAATTCGATATGGGCATATTTTCAACATGAAATCTTGTTGGATTTTCTGCAAGTTTTCTTGTTCCCGCACTTGTACTTTTAAGCCTATACTGCTGAACTTCTTTAATTCTTTTTAAACATTCGGGCATTGAATGCAATTCTTTTGGTGAACATTCACCTAACCATAAACAATATCTGCAAAATCCATTTATAAATTCTTGTGAGCCTATCCATTTTTTAAAATATTTAGCAGATTTAGGTTCTTTTTTTATAAACTCTTTCATTTCATCTTCTGTAAAAAGATAAAATCCACCATCAATAGGTTTATTTCCTATACCTATTTGCGGGACATTGCAAATAGGCGTATTTCTGCTTTCAATAAAAATATTATCAGAATCAATTAAGTATCCATTAATGTTATTGAAAATTTTAGCATTTCCATTTTCAAAGACCACTTTTTCTTTGCTGTTAGGTGTACTACTGAAACCAACAATAACACAGTGAACATGAGCTTTTAAGCTTGCCTCACTGTCCCAACGGAATGTTTTATGTGCAAAATCAATATGAACGCCATTTTCAAACAGATTTTTCCAAAGTATGGCTACTTGTTCTCCCTGTGTGATTGAATTTGTTGAAACAAGCGCAGAACGAATAGCTGTACCCCTCATAAAGTTCGCTGCTTTTTTATACCAGCAACTGACATAATCAAGATTACCGTTATTTTTCACACCCTCAAAAATATTAAGTACATCAGCCTTTTGCGGACTTGACATAAGTCTTGCCCCCACAAACGGCGGATTCCCCATAATAAAATCGACTTTATCTTTAGACACAACATCTTCCCAGTCTATCCGCAGAGCATTTTCTTCCCTTATATTAGCATAAGATTTGAGCGGCAGAAAATCAAGGCTCATATGCACGATCTCTTCCGTTTCGTGCATCATCTGCGATTCGGCTATCCACAAAGCCGTTCTCGCAACCGACACAGCAAAATCGTTTATCTCGATACCGTAAAACTGCCCTATCGAAACCTTGATAACATCATATACGTTAAACTCTATCTGACCGCCCTCCTGCCGCATTTTTATTGCTTCGTTCTCCAGCCGCCGCAAAGACAGATATGTTTCCGTAAGGAAATTTCCGCTGCCGCAGGCAGGGTCAAGAAAGGTAAGGGAGGCAAGCTTTTTTTGAAACTCCAACAGCTTGGAGTTGCGTGTTTTTGTCTGCTTGTATTCCTTTATTTCCGCAAGCTCCTTTTTCAGATCGTCAAGGAAAAGCGGGTCAATGACCTTGTGGATATTTTCGATAGATGTGTAGTGCATACCGCCGCTGCGGCGTGTGACCGGGTTCAGAGTGCTCTCGAAAACCGCACCGAAGATCGTGGGAGAAATTTCGCTCCAGTTAAAATCCTTGCTTGCTTTATTTAAAAGCAAGTCTACTATCTCCTCATTGAAATTGGGTATCTCGATATTTTCATCAGCAAAATTTTTGTTTGAAAACAAACCGCCGTTTACATAGGGAAATTCCGCAATAGTCCCCTCCAGATAAGGGTCTCGCTCATCCTTGTCTGTATCGAGTATTTTAAACAGATCTATTATCCCCCGGCGAACGTCCTTGACCTCAAATTCACTGATAAACTTATGGAACATTTTGTGTCCGCCGAAAATGCCTGCGTCCTCGGCGTACAGGCAGAACACCAGCCGCACGCACAACATATTGAGGCTTTTCAGCGATTCGGCGCTGTCGGGATTTTTATACTGCTTTAAAATAGCATTGTAAAGCTTGCCCACAAGCTCGCCCGCTTGCAGGGAAACTTCCATTTCTTTTTTGATGTGCTCATCACCCGTGTCCGTTAAAAAATTCAGACGGTAATATTCTTTCGGCAGGTCTTTGAGAAAAATCTGCTCCGGCTCGCAGTTGGGCTTTTCCATATCGTAAATGAGAAATTCCTCGAAATTACAGGTAATTACCCATCTGGGGTGCTTGGACACCGGCAGTTCGGTGATATATCTTTTTGCCTGCTGAAAGGGACTGAGCAGCGAACCGTCCGACTGCCTGATAGCCTTTCTGAGACTTTTTCCTAAGCTTTTCTGCTCTATCATAACACGGGTGGAAGGTATATATCCGTCAATAAAGCTCGTGTGATCAAGATGAACCTGATCCTCAAAGCTGATAAATTCGGCAATGTCATTCACGCCGCAAATGCTCGTCAGCAGGTCTATCCAGAATTTTTGACTTTCGCCTTTTTCATAGCCCTTGTCCTGCCAGCGGTCAGCGAATTTTTCGGCAGCGGATTTTTTCTCTCTGTCAGTCATTTTTATAAACCGCCTTTCTGCGAAAGGCACCAACGGGGCTATGAAAAGGTGCTTTCGCTATATTGACAATTAAAACAATTTGTGTTATAATTTAAATACCTCAAAAAACATAAAAATATTAGTGTTCTCCCGGCATTTAAATAAGAATACCACCGGCTTACTTTAAATGTGCAGGTGTCTGGAACACGCCGGCATTCCAATGGTGGTCATAGTGTAAAAAAGCAGTCTGTAAGCAGGCTTGGTTTTTTGTACCCTTTTTTCGATTTTTAGCCCATTTTACTATTTTCAAACTTTTCCACTCCGTTAATCAGACTTTCACACCAAAGGTACGCTGAAACTTAGGGGTTTACCGCTAACTTTCAAGCTTACACCTCGCAATTATGTAACAGATATAATAATTATACCATATTATCAAAAAAAATGCAAGACTTTTTTTGTAAAAAATGCCATAACATACGCTTTGAAATTCTATGAAAAAACGTTACCCACTACAAACCGCCCTTGCCGCCGCAGCCCCCGTAGAAAAAGCTATCTGTAAATTAAACCCGCCCGTATAAGCGTCCACATCAATAATTTCCCCCGCAAAATAAAGCCCCCTTATCAGCTTTGACTCCATAGTTTTGGGATTTATTTCATTCACCGTCACCCCTCCTCCCGTAACAATAGCCTCGCTGATAGGGCGGAAATCCTTGACGGTAAGAGGCAGATTTTTAAGTAAATCAACAAGCTTTTTCCGCTCCTCACGGCTTATCTGATTCACCTTTTTCCCACCGTCTATCCCCGATAATTTAACGATCACGGGAATGAGCTTTCTCGGCAGCAGCTTCCCCAGAGAATTGGCAAAATCACGGTTTGCAAATTCCGCAAAATCCCTGCGTATCCGCTCGTCCAGCACCTTTTCATCAAGAGCGGGCTTCAGGTCGAGCCTCACCGAAAAACGCCCCCTTGTCATCCTGCGGATATGCCCTGAGGCGGACAGTACCAAAGGCCCCGATATTCCGAAATGGGTAAAGAGCATTTCCCCCATTTCCTCAAAAATTTTCTTCTCCCCCTCAAATAAAGCGAGGGTGACATTTTTCAGGGAAAGCCCCATAGCCTCGCCGCACCATTTTTCCTCGCACACCAGCGGCACAAGAGAGGGGCGCAGGGGAACAACAGTATGCCCCAGCGCTTTTGCAAGCTTGTATCCGCCCCCGTCCGAACCCGTGCCGGGATAGGAAGCGCCTCCCGCCGCCAGAAGCACCTTCGCCCCACGGTATTCCCTTCCGTCCGCCATAACGCCGACCACATTCTTTTCCTCATCAGCAAGAATTTCCGTGACCTCTGCATTTACAAGCTTTACCCGTTCCCTCCGCTCGGACAGCGCCATTTCAAATGCAGCCACAATATCCCCCGCCCTGTCGCTGACGGGAAAGACCCTGTTCCCCCTCTCAATTTTAAGAGGCACGCCCAGTCCCTCAAAAAAATCCATAACATCATAATTGGAAAAGCCCGAAAATGCCGAGTAAAGGAAACGGGGATTCGTGGGTATATTCTCAAAAAATTCCTCCCTGCCGCAGGCGTTTGTAACATTGCACCGCCCTTTACCCGTAATAAGCAGCTTTTTTCCCACCCTGCCGTTTTTTTCCAGAAGCAGGATATTCGCCCCCAGATCCGCCGCCGTCACCGCCGCCATAAGCCCCGCAGCTCCGCCGCCGATTATTATCATATCATTCATCTACCATACCGCCTTGCTGTAAATACTGTCAGTGGACAAAGCCCGGAAAGCTTACCGCATTATAAGAAAATTCACACTCTAACCTCTTGTAAACACATTATACTTATCCCAGATATTTTCCAGCTGCTCCAGATTCCGTGAAACATATTCCTGCCGCTTTTTGCCCACAGCGGCGATCAGCGCATTTATAAGGCTCATAGGCGCTACCAGCGAATCCGCAAAGGAAGCCATATCGCTGTGCGCCAGCAGCATACAGTCCGCCTGCCTTGCCAGCGGGGACGTTTCGCTGTCGGTTATGGCAATTGCCTTTGCCCCCTTTTCACGGGCAAATTCAAATGCCTGCACCGTGTGCCTCGAATACCGTGGGAAGCTTATTCCTATCATCACATCACCCTTGCCGATATTTAGTATCTGCTCGAACATTTCGCTGGTGCTTGTGGTGTGAATGATCTTAACATTGTCAAACATTATGTTAAAGTAAAACACTAAAAATCTTGCCAGCACCGCCGCCGACCTTGCCCCAATAACATATATCCGCTTTGCCTCCACAAGAGCGTTCACCGCATTGCTGAACTGCTCACGGTCGGTCTCTTCAAGGGTCTTTCTGATCTGATCAATGTCAAAATTCAGTATTCCCCCCAGCACGTCCTCGTCCCCCAGACGGTCGTTCATAACATTCATCCGCTGAACACTGGTGAGCTTGTGGCTTGTAAATTCCTTTAAAGCCTTCTGCATTTCGGGGTACCCCTCAAAGCCCAGCTCCGAGGCAAACCGCACCACCGTAGACTCGCTTACCCCCACTATCCCCCCGAGCTTTGAAGCGGTCATAAACGCCGCCTTGTCGTAATGCTCCAGAATATACTCCGCAATTTTTTTCTGCCCCTTTGACAGCTTGGGCAGCCGCCCGTCCAGCAGATCCTGTAAATTTCCCTGCATATATTTTCACTCCGGTTTCATAATTTTTATTTTAAGGAAACGGCAATAAACTGCCCTCCGATTTTTGGGGCATGATTATTCCCAAAGAGAATCCTGTAAATTTATAATATCCCGCCGCCGCTGCTCGGTAGCCTGTTCATCCTTTATATAAACGCCCTCCCGAAAAATCAGCACGCTCCCCGGTTCACGGCATTTCACATTTTCAAGAGGCACGGTAATTTTTTCATCATCCCTGTAAATTACCGCCGCTTCCCCAAGAATTTCTTCAAGTATCAGCATAAAAATTACTTCCTTAATTTAATTCTTATTACGGCTCACATAAATTTTTTCCCCGTCCGAATAAAAGGTGATACCGCCGTCCTTGTCGGTGCGGTAAACCCTGTCGGTCTGCGCCTCCATGCGCCCGATCGCCTCTTTGGTCGGGTGACCGTAGGAGTTTCCCTCGCCGCAGGAAATAACGCAAAGCCGTGGCGTTACCTCATTCAGGAAATCCTCCGAGGACGATGTCCTGCTGCCGTGATGTCCCGCCTTGTAAGCCGTCACATCAATATCCGCCCCCGAATTTATTAAACGCTGCTCGCCGTCCTCGGAAAGGTCTCCCGTGAAAAGCCATGAAATATTCCTGTAATCCACCCTTGCGCACACCGACCAGTCGTTAAGGTCGGAGGAATTTGTGTCCTCAAAGGGATAAAGTATAGTCACCGCCGCCTCTCCAAGCTCATAGGTATTTCCCGCCTTTGCAGGGGTAAGCTTTCCTCCGCTGTCCCGCACAGCAGTCAGGAAATTTTCATATGTCTTTGTGGTGGGGGTCATGCTTTCGGGCAGCCTCGGGATAATTATCCGCTCCGCACCCACCTCCGAAACCACCTTTGCCATGCCGCCGATATGGTCTGCATGAGGGTGTGTGACGATTATCATATCAAGCTTTTTTATCCCCGAAGCTTTTACGGTTTCCGCAACAAGTTCGCCGTTTTCCGCTGTGCCTGCGTCTATCAGCAGACCCTTGCCGCCGCATATTATCAGAATGCTGTCCCCCTGCCCCACGTCGATAACATTAACGTAAAAATCCTTCGCTTCCGAGGGAATCTTCTCCGAACCGTCCCGGGCTTCTGAGATATAGCTGCTGTAAGCAGGTTCGTCCAGTTTCCCGGCAACCTCGTCAAGATCGAGAACCCCAAGCTCTATAAGCGTGCCGAAAACAACGCCTGCCAAAATCAGCGCCGCAGGAACAGCCCTATAAACAATATCAAGAAATTTTCTCATCTTTTCCGTCCTTTGCCGCCCGGGGACTTGCCCCTGTTGTTTACGGGGCTGCCGGAATTTCCCGAATGTCCGTGGGATTTTCCTTTACCCTGCAATTTTCCTTGATGAATACTTGCAGCCTGTTTTCTGCCGTTATTTTTGTTGCGGCTGTTATTGGAATTTTCACGCCTCTCACGCAGTCCCCGCAAATATATCTCATCGGGCTTTACAAGGCATTCGCTGCCGTTTCCTATAAGGTCTGTACGGCGTGCCTTAACAAGCGCCTCAATGCATTTTCTGCGGTTGTCAGGGCGGAAATACTGGAGCAAAGCCCGCTGCATAGCCTTTTCCTCCGCAGTCCTCGGCACATATACGGGCTTCATGGTGTAAGGGTCAAGCCCCGTGTAGAACATACAGGTGGAGATAGTCCCCGGAGTAGGGTAAAAATCCTGCACCTGCTCGGGGCGCATTTTAAGGCTCTTGAGAAATAACGCCAGCTCCACAGCCTCATTCAGCGTACTTCCCGGGTGAGAGGACATAAGGTATGGCACAAGATACTGCTCCTTGCCTATCTGCCCCGTTATCCGATAAAATTTTTCCTGGAATTTTTTGTACGCCTCAATGTGGGGTTTTCCCATAAGATCAAGCACCGCCGCCGAACAATGCTCGGGAGCGACCTTTAGCTGTCCGCTTACGTGTTCGGCAATAAGCTCCCGCATAAATTCGTCGTTTTTATCCACCATAAGATAATCGTAGCGAATGCCGCTGCGGATAAATACCCTTTTAACGCCCTTTATTTTGCGTATCTCCCGAAGAATTTCCAGATATTCCGAGTGGTCGGCTTTCAGATTCTTGCAGGGAACGGGCGCAAGGCACTTTTTCCCTTTACAGAGCCCCTTTGAAAGCTGCGTCTCACAGCTGGGCTGCCTGAAATTCGCCGTAGGCCCTCCCACATCATGGATATATCCCTTGAAATTAGGCAAAGTCGTCAGCAGCTTTGCCTCCCGCAGTATGCTTTCCTTGCTCCGCACGGAAATTCTCCGCCCCTGATGCAGGGCAATGGAGCAGAAATTGCAGCCCCCGAAGCAGCCTCTGTTGTGGGTAATGGAAAATTCCACCTCTTCTATCCCCGGCACGCCGCCGTCCTTTTCGTAAATCGGGTGATATGTGCGCATATAGGGCAGCTCGTAAACCTTGTCAAGTTCTTCCGTTGTAAGGGATAGCGCAGGGGGCAGCTGCACCAGCATTTTTGAAGATTGCCGCTGAATGACCGTCTTTCCGTAAACCTCGTCCTGCCAGTCGTATTGTATCCTGCACGCCTTGGCGTATTCCTCCTTGCTCTCCCTGCAAAGCTTAAGCGGCGGGCATTCCGCCGCACCGTAGGGAGTTTCCTTCGGGTCGCATAAATACGCCGTTCCCCTTATATCCCGCAGCTCGGAGATCTTTTCTCCCTTTGCAAGCCGTGTGCAGATCTCCACTATCTGGTGCTCGCTCATTCCGTACATCAGAAGGTCAGCCCCGCTGTCCTCCAGTATCGAGGGGCGAACACTGTCGTCCCAATAATCATAATGAGCGAACCGCCGCAGCGAAGCCTCCAGCCCCCCTATCGCCACAGCCATATCATTGCCGTAGATACGCTTTATCGCCTTTGAATAAACGATAGTCGCCCTGTCCGGGCGTTTCCCCGCAACGCCCCCCGCAGTGTACATATCCTTTGAACGCTTACGCTTGGCAGCCGTGTAATGGGCGACCATGGAATCAATATTCCCCCCCGTTATCATAAAGGCATAACGTGGCCGTCCAAGCTTTGTAAAATCCCTGTCGCTGTGAAAATCGGGCTGTGCGATGATCCCCACCGTGAACCCCTGCGCCTCTATCATACGGGAAATTATGGAAATGCCGAAAGAGGGGTGATCCACATAGCTGTCCCCCGTAATGCAGATAAAATCAAGCTGCTCTATTCCCCGCTCTTTCATATCCTCTCTTGAAATTGGAAGAAAAGGCATTTGTATCATCTCCCGAAAATTTTTTCATAATTTATCAGCCTAACAGCTTACGGCAATAAGGGGTATCATCATTTCCTCGTCCGTCAGTCCCGCATGATTGCCCTTGGATTTACCCGGGGTCTTATTGGAAATATCGGTATTCCCCACCGCCGCTCCTATGTAATCCCCCAGCATACTTTCCAGCCTCGGGTGATTATTTCCCGTCCCGAAAAGTCCCTCCGACAAAAATTTCTCCCTGGGTATCAGAATAAAATCCTCCCCGAAATGCTCCAAAAAAGCCTGTTCAAATTCGCTTTTCATTCCCTCTTTGACAAAGAAATTCAGCGCCCTTGTCTCCATGGACGGCATACGCAAAAGACATTTGCAAATGTCGGAATGATCGGCAAGACTTCTGCGCTTCACATTAACGTGACCGTGATCGGCAGTAATTATCAGCAGCGTGTCCGAAAGCCTTTCCGCAAGTTCCTCCGTGCGCTTTTCAATATCCCGAAGCTTCTCGGTTATATTTTCATCGTCAACCCCGACCTTGTGCATAGCCGTATCGGGATCGTCCCAGTAAGCGTAAATAAACTGCCGTCCCTCGCCCCTGCAAATTTCCTCTATACTGCCGCAAAAGCTGCCGTAATCCTTGGGGAACGGCTCCACAAAGGGCGCAAGGTAGTGAGCATTAACTCCTGTCCTGCTTATTTTATTCCGAATACTATCATAGGGAACATATGTCCACGCAGCATTTTCCGTGAGCTTTTCCCCCGTGTCATTGTCAATATTCCAAAAATAGACAACGTTCCTGTCGATCTCGTCAAAATATCCCGACCACCCCAGCCACCCCGACTGATTTGGAAAAAGTCCGCTGTCAATTGCCGTGGTAGCCGCAACGGTAGTGGGAGGAAAAACCGAAGAATAGCTGCAAACCGTATTTTTCCCGAAAAAGCCATTATCCCCCAAATGCCTGTTCACAACAGAAACGCCCATGCCGTCCAACAGAATAACAACCACATTTTTATATTCCATATTCAGCAGCCTGTCCGCAGCAGCAAGAGTGCCGTTCGGCGGAGTAATGCCGTAATATTTAAGAATAGAGCACGCAAGATTTGCTATGCAGTTTTCATAATCGGGGTACATTGTTTTCATATCCTCACCGCTTTCTTTCGCTTTTACCCAGCCTCTTGCCTATAATTATATCCCTTTTTTGCAGGATTGTCAAGTGAATCATTCATTTTTGGCAGTCAAATTCCCGATAATATGCAGCGGATAACTAAAAAAGGCAAGCCCTCGGAAACGCTTGTAAAGCAAATCCAAGGGCTTATCGGTTATTCGGTTCCGATAGTGTGATAAATCGGAATTAAAAAGAAAACTAATTATTTATCTTTAGCGAAGCATTTATATACAACCGGACAATCGTAACTGTCATCGTTTGCAATTATTACCCTGTCACCAATATCTATGATCGGAAAATCTTTGCTTAGGCAGCATACATTTTCATATATCTGTCCGTTTATTTCAACCGTACAGTAGAAAAATTCGCATACCGTTTCCGATAATGTAAATTTGTGTCTGAATGTTCCTGTTTCTTCGGTTTTTTCATAGGGAAGAAAAACAGAGCCTCTTCCCGATATTTTGGCGCAGCGGACAGTTTTACCGATAACCGTTCCGTAACAGGCATACTTTTCCTTGTGCTTCAGCGACTCAATTGACAAAGTTAAAAAAAATGCAAACGCTAAAATGTAAAAAAGCGGGAACTCTTTCTCGTAAAATAACGAATAAATTATAGAGATAAACAAGATCGCCGAAAAAACAGGAAAAAATATATTCAGTGCCCTTTCTCCGCTTTTCTTTTGGATCATTTTAATTTCATCATCTGTTACTTTCTCATCCTGCAGTGATGAAAGCGTTTTTAAATTCCAATAAGAGAGTATCATATTTGCAGCTCCTAAATCTGCGGATAACTATCGTTTTATATTCCGATTTACACGGGCAAGCCGAGCGCCTGCCCTCTGTTATCTATTATACCAAACCCAAATAAAAAAGTCAACGGCGGCATTTATAAATCTCACCAATCATTGCAAGCTGTCCCGAAGCACTTGCATTAAAATTTACCGTAAATTCACAAAAAATATACAATTTTACCGCATTAAACCAACCTTGCCCCCTTGCAATAAAAGGATATTTGTGGTAAAATATATGTGTATGTATTGTCATTTTTACGGTAAATACAGAATCTGCCGTAAATTTATTAAGAAAATGCCGTAACCGCAAAGCCTTTGACTTTGCAAAATTATGGCAAAATAATATAATAATTGGGAGTGTATTCAAAATGATGGTTCTGGTTATAAACGCAGGCAGCTCTTCACTCAAATATCAGCTGCTTGACATGACCGATGAGAGTGTTATTGCAAAGGGCAACTGCGACCGCATAGGCATTGGCGGTCACATTTCTCACAAAACCGCCGACGGCAGGGCAGTTGACGCAGACTGCGACTTTCCCTCTCACGACGCAGCTGTACGCAAGCTGGTAGAGGTGCTGACCACAGGCGAGGCAAAGGTCATTGACTCAATGGATCAGATCGACGCTATCGGCCACAGAGTAGTTCACGGCGGCGAGAGTTTCAGCGAGGCTACCCGTATTACCGATGAGGTAGTTGACAAGATCGAAGAGCTTTCCGAGCTTGCGCCTGTGCATAATCACCCGAACGCCGTTGCCATAAAGGTCTGCATGGAGGTAATGCCCGGAGTGCCCATGGTAGCGGTATTCGACACGGGCTTCCACCAGACAATGCCCGAAAAAGCTTATATGATGGGGCTTCCCTATGAGGATTACGAGCAGTATCATGTGCGCAAATACGGCTTCCACGGCACTTCCCACAGGTTTGTATCCCGTGCTGTTGCCGAGGCAGTGGGCAAGAGCGTAGAAGAGCTTAAAATAATCTCCTGCCATATGGGCAACGGCTCGTCGGTAACGGCAGTGAACAAGGGCAAGTGCGTGGACACATCCATGGGCTTTACACCTCTGGACGGCCTGCTCATGGGCACCCGCTGCGGCTCGATTGACCCCTCCGTAGTAACCTATCTGATGAACAAAAAGGGCTTTACACCGAACGAAATGTCCGATTATATGAACAAGAAGTCGGGACTGCTGGGTATCTCGGGAGTTTCCTCGGATAACCGTGACGTTTCTGCGGCAGCGGCAGAGGGAAATAACCGTGCAAAGCTTGCCAATGAAATGCTCAAATATCAGACCAAGAAGCTGGTAGGCGCATATGCGGCAGTTATGAACGGCGTTGACGTGATACTGTTCACAGGCGGCATAGGCGAAAATGACGGCGCAGTGCGCAGCGGCGTTTGTGCGGATATGGACTATCTCGGCGTGAAGATAGACGAGGCTGTCAACAGCGGCGCAAGAGGGAAGCTGACTAAGATCTCCGCAGCCGACAGCAAGGTTCAGGTGTGGGTCGTTCCCACCAATGAGGAACTGCTTATTGCAAGAGATACTCTGGCGGTTGTCAAGGGCTAATAAGCGTAACACTTCCGGGCTTATTCCCGTTTGCAAAAAATTATAACCGTCAAAGGGTTGTCGCAGTGATTGCGGCAGCCCTTTTTCTAACACTTGCGATATTGTCCGCCGTCTGCAAAGCAAAAAAATTTTTACATATGTTTCCTTAATAATAAATTAATTGAAATTCCACAAAAATTATATCGGAAAAATACTTTTAAATGATATAATTAAAATAGCCCTGTTCGGGGCACAGCTTTGCATAGCTGAATTGATTTATAATTATAATCAAAGGTGGTAATTATATGCCCGATATTGTAGCGCTCGGAGAGCTGCTGATAGATTTTACCCATTCTTATACGGGAGAATTGGTCTTAAAAGACCGTTTAAAGGACAGTACAAAATCAAGTTCCAAAGACAAGCCCGTCTATGCGGAAAACACGGAAGCCTATGTGCAGACCGCAGGAGGCGCACCCGCAAACGTGGTCTGCATGGCTGCAAAGCTGGGAGCAAGCACGGGATTTATCGGCAAAATAGGCAGGGATATGTTCGGCTTTTATTTAAAGGACGTCCTGCGGAAAGCGGGAGTGGATTCCTCCGGGCTTATCGTCGACCCCAATTATATGACCCCCCTTGCCTTTGTGCGCACCAATGAGGACGGCGAGCGGGACTATGTTTTCTACCGCTCCCCACAGCTGAGCGCCGACCTTAACCTGCGCTACGGAGAAGTAAACAGGAAAATGATCGAGGAATGCCGCATTTTTCATTTCTCCGCCATGAGCCTTACCGCCGAGCCTGCAAGGACAGCAGCGGCAAGCAGCGCAGAATATGCAAAAACGCTGGGCAAAATAGTTTCCTACGACCCCAACTGGCGTCCCCACTTGTGGGAATCAAAGGACGCCGCCCTGCGGGAAATGCGCAGCGTGGTGCAGTATGTGGATATTATAAGGGTTTCCGAGGATGAATTACAGCTGATAACCGACTGCGGCACACTGGTGGCAGCAGCGGCAAAGCTGCTTAATGCGGGAATAAAAATAATCTGCGTGACCCAAGGGGCGAAGGGCTGCATTATAGCCACATCAAAGGGCGTGGAGCGTTACCCCTCCTACAAAGCCCCCACTGTGGACACCATGGGCTCGGGAGACTGCTTTTTGGGAGCATTTCTGCACAAGATAGTGGAGTCGGGCAAGGACCTGGACGAACTGACAAGCGAGGATATAGGCGAATTTGCCATGTTCGCCAACGCCTGCGGAGCGCTCTCCTCATCCAGAAAGGGCGCTATTCCCGCCATTCCCTCTTTGGAAGAGGTTGAGAAGCTTATGGCAGAGCAGACAGCGGCAGGATAACAAGAGGCAAGATGTATAGACCGCTTATGCATATCCCGTATTTATCACCCTGCAATACTATTTAACGATCGAGGTCAGAATTATGGAAAATATTGAACAAAGCATCATGGAAAAGCTTGCACAGATCGAGCAAGAGGAAAATGTGCGTATACTATACGCCTTTGAATCGGGCAGCAGAGCATGGGGCTTTGCCTCTCCCGACAGCGATTACGACGTGCGTTTTATTTACGTGCGGCAGCCCCGTGACTACCTGCGGATAGACGAAATTTCCGATTTTATCGAATGGCAGCTTGACGAGGTATACGATATAAACGGCTGGGACTTAAAAAAGTTTCTCCGTCTGCTTTACAAATCAAATCAGGCAGCATTTGAATGGGCGCAGTCCCCCATTGTCTACCGAAATTCGGAGGAGTGGCAGAAGATCCTGCCCCTGCTGAATGATTATTTTAACCCTAAAGGGGCTGTATTTCATTATTACAAGCAGGCGGAAAATAACAACCGTGACCTGTGCGGCGAAACCGTCAAGCTGAAAAAATATTTCTATACACTGCGTGAGCTGCTTGCCTGCCGCTGGATAGAGGACAGGAGCACTCCCCCGCCCATACTTTTTTCGGAGCTGACAAAAGCCTATCTGCCCGCCGATTTAACGGACAAAGTAAACAGTCTGCTCATCATAAAAGAAAACGCCCCCGAAAAAGGCGAGATCCCCCGTGTGGAGGCTCTGGCGGAGTATATCGAAAAAGAGCTTTGCGAACTGAAAAACACTGCGGAAAATATGTCCCCCCGTGAAAAGGTCAGCATGGAGCAGCTAAATAATATCTTTTATGAAATTGTCGGATAAGCCCCATACCGAGGGGGGCAGCATGCCCTAAACTTTATGAAGCACATAAAAAATTAATAAAATCCCCTGTTGACAAATCTTTCCGTATGTGTTATAATATAGTTTGGAATGCGCCTTGGTTTAAACTGTTAAAATAATAAAGTATACATAAACCGTGGCATTTTAAGAGAAACCGAAAAATTACAGCAATTGCAGCAGTGCAACAGTGCAACAGTTCAGCAGTACACTTGTAAACTGCACATTGCGTTAACGTAAGGAGCGTTATTAAAAAATGATGAATATGGATTTTAAAAGAAAGCTGCCCATTCCCCAGGAGATAAAGCAGCAGTTTCCTATCCCCGAGGAAATAATCAAGGTGAAGGAGGCACGGGATAAGGAAATAAGAGACGTTTTCACAGGCGATTCGGACAAGTTTATTCTTGTGATAGGCCCCTGCTCCGCCGACCGTGAGGACAGCGTTATGGACTATATCTGCCGCCTGGCAAAGGTGCAGGAAAAGGTCAAGGATAAAATAATCATAATCCCCAGAATATACACCAATAAGCCCCGCACCACAGGTCAGGGCTATAAGGGCATGATACACCAGCCCGACCCCACCAAGGGCGAGGATATGCTGGAGGGCATTATTTCCATCAGGCGGCTTCACACAAAGGCAGTTGCCGAAACAGGTCTCGGCTGTGCCGATGAAATGCTCTACCCCGAAAATCACAGATATCTTTCGGATATTCTTTCCTATGTGGCAGTAGGCGCAAGATCGGTTGAAGATCAGCAGCACAGGCTCACCGCCAGCGGTCTCGATATTCCCGTAGGCATGAAAAACCCCACCAGCGGCGACTATTCGGTAATGCTCAACTCCATTATCGCCGCCCAGTCGGAGCATACCTTCCTTTACAGAGGCTGGGAGGCTCACAGCCACGGCAATCCCCTTTCCCACGCTATTTTAAGAGGCTATGTGGACAAGCACGGCAACTCCCACCCCAACTATCATTATGAGGATTTAGTCCGCCTTTACGAGGATTACTCCGCCAAGAACCTTGCCAATATGGCAGTCATCATTGACGCAAACCACTCAAATTCGGGCAAGCAGTACAATGAGCAGATACGCATATGCCACGAGGTTCTCCACTCCTGCCGCCACAACAACGATATCCGGAGCTACGTCAAAGGCTTTATGATAGAAAGCTACATTGAGGACGGCTGCCAGAAAGTGGACGAGGGCGTTTACGGCAAGTCTATCACCGACCCATGCCTCGGCTGGGAAAAGTCCGAGCGGCTTATATACGATATTGCCGACCAGCTGTAAGCTATAAGAGGCAAGAATGCGAATCCGCAGGTTCGCCAAGAAGCAGTAAAATAAACGCAAAGCCGCAGACCGATAAAGTCTGCGGCTGTTTGTTTAACACATTATCACATATCCAACGGGTGCAGCGGCACAATTGTGTGCAGCGGCACACTGCCCGAGGTAATTATCTCGTCTATATTCTCCGACCACACCATGTATACACTGTCCGCATTAACCCCCGCAACCTGCGTCATTCCCCTCGTTCCCGCCAGCATTCCGCCGGTCTCGTTAAGGTGAGTGACCGCCGCAGACCTTGTAATTTTCGGGATATTTTTCAATCCCTTGTACCCTGCAAAATCCTCTCCTATCCGTTTATTCAGTTCACTCAGATCAAGCCTGCCGTAACGCAGCGTACCCTGATAATCATTCGGCATATTTGTAAGGTCGGCCATATCCGGATTTATCGCCTCTTTCGGACATTCTCCCGGAAAAGGCCCTGCGCCGTGGCGTGTAAGATAGGAGCGTGTAACATAGCACACCTCAACGCTCCCGACCTCATATTTTCCCCCTATTTCACGGGTAATTTTCAGCGGATTTTCATACCCCGTAAAGCTCGGTGTAAGATAACGGTCGCTGCCGTAAACTTCCATAAGCTTTTCACTCAGCAGCAAACCCTGCCCGCCCTCAAAAACAATGTCATTATAACCCTCGGGCACACCGTTCGCAGCCTTTGCTTCCCTGCTCAAAAACATCACATCATCAAGGAAATGCCTTGCAAGCCCCTCGCTTTCCATATTCTCCCGCCATTTTTCGGGAACGCTTTTCACGCCTATTTCAAGCAAACGTTTTTTTGCATATTCCCTCACCTCATCAAGAAAATCCATACGTGCTTTTTCGGGCAGCGCCGCAAATTCGCTGAGTTCGGGACAGGGCAGTTTGTCATATCGCAGAACAGTTTCCCATATCCCCGCCCCGCAGCTGCCATGGCGGTCATCTCCCCGATAGTCCTCTGCGATCTGATTAATCATCATATCATAGGGGGTCGACCAGCGGCATTTTTTGTTCCGATAGATTCCGATCGGCAGACTGCCAAGCTCATTCATTTCCTCGGCAAATATAATGGGATTTAAAATAAAATCCTCCGAAAAATAAGTATCCGCTCCCGAAAAGCTGCCCGAGCCCAGATGGTGAAAAACATGACGTTTCCAAAAAATCCGCCTTTTTCCGGAAATATGCCCTTTCATGTCGTTCACCGTGTGCCCCCGCTGCCCGCCGCCGTTGTGGAGAATGTTAAGACATTTCCGCCCGTCCTTTCGGGAGACCTCCGAAAAATACGCCGTCATCATTCCCTTGCCCTCGTCTCCGTAGGACGCCCCCGTTACAACCTTAATATCTGTTACCATGATATTAATCTTCCCTTGCTCTTCGTCTCCGAAGCTTCTTTGCCGGCGCCGCAGCTCCTGTCTGCAAAATCCCTCACTATCCGGGTGATCGTTCCCGAAATATTGTGGATATTTACCTGCCGCAGATGCTCACTGTCCAGATATGAACCGAACGTGTCCATAATTTTGTCCTTGTACCTGCCGCCGCAGCTGAGAATGTCAATGACCGCCAGGTGATAAACCTCAAATTTTTCCGTGACCTCATTATAAAGCGCACTTGTTTCCACATCTGCCTCTGCACCGCCGCCGAGAGCCTTATTCAAAGGGTCTTTCGGCAAATAAGGGTTAAGCGGTTCATCTCCCATGGTTATGATAAGCCCCTTTTTCCCCCTGCTGTGGCAGTCAAGAGACGTGTTGTTGAGGGCAAAATACCATGCCGCCGTGTAGGATTCATAGCCGTTTCCGCCGCCTCCCGCTTCAAAAAATATCTTGTCAAGCTGCTCGGCAATGCGTATATCCGATTCAAACTGACTTGCCTGAATGGGCGCATAATCATAAGCCAGATCGCCTATGCCCATTATAAGAAATTCCACATCCTTTGTGCTGTCGTAAAGATCGGTCATAACGGTGTTCAGCTTTTTCGCCACCTCCACCGCAGCGCTGCCCATGCTTCCCGTAACGTCCAGCGCCAGTATAACGGGCACTGTCTCCGGGTGCTCTTCGCTGTCCCTGCATTCCCTTATTTTCCTGTACACATTCAGTGCAGGGTCAAGGCTTCTCGACTTAAACATCTCCTGCGCCGAATAATTCCCGCTCACAACTCCCGAAGCATTCACGCTCCGTCCCGCTCTGCGGCTGTAATCCGCAAATTTATCTCTGCTCCAAATCCCGCTTCCCATAAGTATCTTCTCCTTTCGTTATCGCATTTTCCTAATATGACAGATCTCGAATGACCTGCCTGTAAAAATATTCGCACGCTTCACTTTCCGAGGTAAATTCTTTCAGACCCGTCATATGTCCTCTCTCACTGTAGTAATATTTCCACACCCCGTCCTCAAATATCAGGCAATAGCATTCATTGGGATACCTTATCCCACTCAATATAGAATAGCTGTTCCTGTCAACATTTTTCTCCCCTAACCTTTTTTTCAGTTCATTGCAGTTCACAGCGTATCCGCCTCCCCGTCCTCAAAATCAAACAACCCCTCAAACAGATCGTCGCCCTTGCCTCCTGTCATTGCCATAAGCAGCAGGGGATTTGCTGCGCTGCCGTTCTGCGTTTTCCCGCCTTTCATCATTTCCGAGATCATCATATATTTCATGATCTTCCCCGTGCCCTTTTTGCCGTTTCCAAGCAGAGAAACAACCTTGCCGTAAAAATAGGCATTTCCCATAAACATTTGCCGCTCCGGGATTATTTTTTCAACGGTTGAATCCTCGTAATTTATGGCAGTAATTACGTCCTCCCCCTTTTCCACAACGCATTTCGGCTTGCCGCCCACCAGAATAATGTCCCCCTTGTTCACCTTGCCCGTAGGCAGCAGGAAGAAGAAATCGTCCCCCATATCCAGCACAAAGCTGCTGCAATTTGTAAGAACGCCCTTTACGGGGTCATAGCTTTTGTAGCCCCCCGAAGTTTTCACCGCCACCTGCCCGTTCATAGCCAGCCTGCACATACCCGGGGCTATCCTCCCGAACATTCCGCCCAGTCCGCCAGTCATTTCCATATCTCTTTTCTCCTTTACTCGTTTGTGAATTATCCAGCCTCTAGCCCTCTTGTCATCTGACCTCTATCTGGCAGCTTTCCATTGCCGCCAGCGCCCTGTCGTGGCTTTCGGGTGTAACGCCCGCCGAACATCCGCCGACAACTTCAATTTCCGCCTCGGGGAAAAACGCCTTTATCAGCATTGCATTTGAGATAACGCAAATATCCGTGCAAACCCCCATAAATGTTATCTTTTCGGGAGCCTTCCCTCCGCAAATTTTCGTGATAACATCGGGAAGCGTTTTCGCCCCGAAGGTTTCCTTGCGGACCTCCACGCCGTCCCCTATCGCCTCTTTAAGGCACTCTGGCAGCTCCCAGCCCTTTGTCCCCGCAATGCAGTGAGGCACAGGCAGCTTTCTGCCCTCCCGGGTGTCAAGGTACTCCTCCCCGTGAGTGTCCATGGTGTAGATAACGGGCAGATCGTGACTTTGCCTGTACTCCCTCACCCTTTGGCAAACCTTTTCAAGAACCGCAGCAGTCTCTGCATTACCCAGAGCGCCCGTTAAAAAATCGTTCTGCATATCAATAACAACCAGTATTTCCATATTAACCTTAGTCCTTTCTCTGGCGGTACAGCTTGGATTTTCTGTGCGCCATTTTAGTATTATCGAACATATCCGTCTCCTCTATTTTTCCCGACATTCTTTTTCTGAATGCCTGAACCGTCTCATTCTTGCCCAGTATCATTCTGTAAGGCTCGTGAAGCCCCGATACGGTGAATGTCTCGGGCATAAGGTCAAATATAATGTCATGATAACGGGTCTCGTCCTGCAGTTTCCTGAAGCCGTCAAAGATGATCCGTGAATGGTCAAAAGCGAACGCACCGGTCGAACCGTTCTCCGTCAGAACAGCCTCAAATCCGCAGCCGTCGGAAATAATGAGCCTTTCCTCATTCTCATACCTCACATCCAGCCATACAGCGCAGGCAGCGTCCGAATAATCCTTTGTGCTCAAAGTCACCGTGTTCATCAGGGAAATATATGAGGCCGAGATTATCCACCCTCTCGGGTCACGCTCCCTGCCGCTGTAGACCTTCAAAGGAATAAGCCTGCTGCACCTTGTACCCGTCTCCTCCAGAAGCTCTCTCTCCACAGCTTCCTCGACCGTCTCTCCCTGCCTCAGAAATCCCCCCGGCAGGCTGTAGCAGCCCTTAAAAGGCTCTTCCCCACGCCTTACCAGCAGAATTTTCAGCCGTTTCCCCTCCATAGTGGAGGTCTCATAGCTTTCCACCCCGAACACCACAGCGTCCACCGCCACCGACGGACGGTCGTAATTTTCATATCCCCCGTAATTTGATGAGCCGCTTTCCTGCTCCATTGGAATCCACTCCTTTCAGAGGCAAGAAGCAAGAGGCAAGAAATAAAATCCTCTTAATGCACAGCTTTTTGCTTCTATTTTTATGGAATGCTTTTTGTTCGTTAATAACTTTTAGTTAGTAACTATTAGTTATTAACTTTATGTTTTTATTATATCTTACATTACACATTTTGTCAAGGGGTTTTGGAAAATTATTTTATTTTTGGCAATATACACAATTTACAGCATAAAACTTCATAAGATATTATTAACATTTCCTATACCTCAACTGCGGCAAACATTAAAAAATTCTTATCTAATTTTAATCATTCCGCTATTGATTTTTTTGGAAAAATGTGATACAATAGAATTATAGATTCAAACCTTGCGAGGTGAGCAGCTATGGATAACAAACTTACCGTTCGGAAGAATAAAAAGGGACGAATAAAAAAGCTGATAATAATAACCGCAGCATTGATAGTCTTGATACCTGCCTTACTGTGTTTCGGCTTTATTATTTTAATGACAGCAGATAGGCATTACTATATATTTACCGAGAAACGAACAGAAGAAATGGAGGATATGTTTAAAATTACGGTATCGGATGATGTAAAGCTTCTTCATTATGAGGACAGCAGCATTTTGATTGACACGTGCTGTACTTTAACGCTTGAAACCGAGGACTATGAAAAATTCATAAACAATAATATTAATGCGGATATTGAAGAAGATCCCTACGATAACGCAAGTGAAAGAATCTTGCATTATAAGTATATACATAGCAACAGGGAAGTCACAATCTCTCCCTCAAAGCACAAAGGGAAGTATACTGTTACTATTCATTATTGGGACTGATATACATAACCGGAAAAGCCCATATCCGACCTTTGAAAGGAGCGTGTTAAATTATGATGACATTCATTTTCTGGCTGGTCATTCTTGTGGCGGGAGTGCTGATAGAAGCCTCCACATTTGCGCTGGTGTCCATCTGGTTCGCAGTGGGAGCGCTGGCGGCAGGAATAGCGGCGCTGCTGGGCGCACCGGTAGGCGTGCAGACTCTTATTTTCCTTGCGGTGTCCGTGGCAATGCTTATCATTACCCGTCCCCTGCTTAAAAAGCTTATGCCTCAGGGCTACATACCCACAAACGGAGAGCTGGACATAGGCAAGGCGGCAGTGGTGATAGAAAAGGTCAACGCCGCCGCAGGCACGGGCAGAGTCCGCTTTGACGGCGTGGACTGGGGCGCCCGCACCGAAAACGGCGCAGTCATAGACGAGGGAAAAACGGTCATTATCAAAGCCAAGGGCGCAGCATATGTGATCGTTGAGGAAATGCGGCAGTGATCCGCAAAAAAGCGCATATCAAACTACATTCTTTGCAAAGGAGAAATTTACCATGGGTGCAGGAGTTGCAATAATCATTATCATTTTAGCGATCATTTTCATTTCGGGAATAAAGATCGTCCCCCAGGCGCAGGTCTATGTAGTGGAGCGGCTGGGCGCATTCAGAGGGGCGCTGTATACGGGGCCTCACTATGTTATCCCCATTTTCGACAAGGTGGTAAAAAGGGTCTCAATCAAGGAGCAGGTGGTGGACTTCAAGCCCCAGCCCGTTATCACAAAGGATAACGTTACCATGCAGATAGACACCGTAGTGTTCTTTACCGTTACCGACGCAAAGCTTTACACCTACGGAGTGGAGCGCCCCTTGTCGGCTATAGAGAACCTTTCCGCAACCACCCTCAGAAATATTATCGGTGAAATGGAGCTGGACGCCACCCTTACCTCCCGTGACATTATCAACACCAAAATAACCGCCATTCTCGACCAGGCGACAGACCGCTGGGGTATCAAGGTAAACCGTGTAGAGCTTAAAAACATTCTGCCTCCAAGGGAGATCCAGGACGCTATGGAAAAGCAGATGAAGGCAGAGCGTGAGCGCCGTGAAAAGATACTCCAGGCAGAGGGTGAAAAGAAATCCCAGATACTTGTGGCAGAGGGTGAAAAGGAGTCGAAGATACTCCGTGCCGAGGCGGAAAAGCAAGCGGCTATTTTGCAGGCGGAGGCAGAAAAACAGGCTATGATACTCCGTGCGGACGCCGTTCGTCAGCAGAAGATACTGGAGGCAGAGGGTGAAGCCGAGTCTATCAGAAACGTGCAGCAAGCCCTTGCGGACACTATCAAGCAGCTCAACGAAGCCAACCCCTCTCAGAGCGTTATCGCCATAAAGAGCCTGGAAGCATTCGGCAAGGCCGCCGACGGCAAGGCAACAAAGATAATCATTCCCTCGGAGATACAGGGACTGGCAGGGCTTGCAGCTTCTCTTAAAGAGATCGCAATCGAAGATAAAAAGAACTAAGCGCCAACCAATGCTGCCCGGCATAAATGCCTCCTTTTATGCCGGGCGGCTTTACATTACTATAATTGGGATGTGATAATAAGTGAATGACGGATTCATAAGAACAGCAGCAGCGACAATTCCCGTAAAGCCTGCCGACTGCGAGTACAACGCCGACAGAATAATCGAAGCGGTAAAGGAAGCAAGCGGCAATGGCTGTTCGCTTCTGGTGCTGCCTGAGCTTTGCATAACGGGATACACATGCGGCGACCTGTTTTTGTCAAGGCGTTTGCAGGAGGGAGCTTTAAGCGCCCTTTTCCGCATATTAAGGGAAACCGCCGATACAAAGACTATATTTGTTGCGGGGCTGCCCATAGCCCTTGAGGGGAAGCTTTATAACTGCGCCGCCGTCTGCCTCGGGGGCGATATTTATGGGATAGTCCCCAAAACCAATATCCCCAATTATTCGGAATTTTATGAAGCAAGATACTTTGCCCCTTACACCGATACCGAACAAAATTATCGGTATATTTCCCTTTCGGGCTATCCTCATCCCTCGGATGACAGCCCGGAAAACGAATGCATGGCGGATGTACTGTTCGGCAGGATATTTTTCCGGTGCAGAAATTACCCGCTTCTGACCTTTGCCGTGGAAATATGCGAGGATCTGTGGGTAACCTCTCCCCCGTCGGTAAAATACGCCGAAAGCGGCGCACTCATTATCTGCAACCCCTCCGCCTCCGATGAAGTGATAGGTAAAAAGGAATACCGCAAAAAGCTCTGCGATATGCAAAGCGCCAGACTTGTCTGCGGCTATATCTACGCCGACTGCGGCCTCGGTGAATCCACACAGGATATGGTTTTTTCGGGGCACAGCATGATATATGAAAACGGCGCACTTCTCAGTGAAGCCGCTCCCTTTTCGGGCAGCTTTGACAAGCACACTATTATTTACGCCGATATTGATCTGGAAAAGCTAAGCGGCGAGCGGGTCAAAATGAATACATTCCCGGGAAGTGCAATTAATTCCAAGGCAACCGATGCCGTTTTGCAAACCTTTGAAATAACGCCGCAAAGCTTTGAACCTAACAGATATTTCCCCAAAATGCCCTTTGTGCCCGCAAATAAAAGCGAGCGTGACGACCGCTGCCGTGAGATACTCACCATGCAGGCGGCAGGGCTTGCCACAAGGCTTCGGGCTATCGGCTGCAAAAAAAGCGTTATCGGGCTTTCGGGCGGACTGGATTCAACCCTTGCCCTTATCGTCACCGTCCGTGCCTTTGATATGCTGGGTCTTGACCGCAGCGGAATAATCGCCGTGACAATGCCCTGCTTCGGCACCACAAGCCGCACCAAGTCCAATGCCCTGATACTGGCGGAAAGCTACGGCGCACAGATACGTGAAATAAACATAAGCGAAACCGTCCGCAGCCATTTTGCGGACATAGGGCAAAGCGAGGACGTGCATGACATTACCTATGAAAACGCCCAGGCAAGGGAGCGCACCCAGGTCATAATGGACATTGCCAACCAGACAGGCGGTATCGTCATAGGCACAGGCGACTTATCCGAGCTTGCCCTCGGTTGGGCGACCTATAACGGCGACCATATGTCCATGTACGGCGTGAACGCCTCCGTGCCGAAAACCCTTGTGCGGCATCTGGTGGACTATGAGGCAGCTATCAGCGAAGAACGTCTGTCCTCTGTACTTCGGGATATCCTCGATACCCCCGTATCCCCCGAGCTGCTGCCCCCCGATAAAAACGGCGAAATAGCCCAGAAAACCGAGGACCTTGTAGGCCCATATGAGCTGCACGACTTTTTCCTTTACTACACCGTCCGCTTTGGCTTTACGCCGAAAAAGATACTGCGCATTGCAAAGCTCGCCTTTAAAAACGACTACCCCGACGAGGTTATAGAAAAATGGCTGAGAGTATTCATAAAGCGGTTTTTCTCACAGCAGTTCAAGCGTTCCTGCCTGCCCGACGGGCCTAAAGTGGGCAGCGTGACCCTTTCCCCCCGTGGGGACTGGCGTATGCCCTCGGACGCTTCGGCGGATCTGTGGCTGGATTTTTGATGATATACCCCAAAACCTTAAGGAGCATAAAGGAATGAAGAAAATGAACGTTTCAAAAATACTCGCATTTTTACTATCCGTCACCGCAGCCCTTACCGCCTGCGATCTTCCTTCGTCTGCGGAAGACCCGGCAGACAGCATTGCCGACCTCGGTATGGAAAACGTCACCGAGACCCTTTCGCCTACAGTAAAACTGCCCGGAGAAATGCGTAACATCTCGTCTATGGAGCTTACAAGCGAAATGACTATCGGCTGGAATCTGGGCAACTGCCTTGACGTTTGCATTGCCGACCGTGACGGAGACGGTATGGTAAACGAAACTCCCGAAAACGGCACAGTCGACGAGACCCTGTGGGGCAATGCAAAAGCTACCCCCGAGCTTTTCGATATTATGAAAAGAGAGGGAGTAAACGCCGTGCGGATCCCCGTTACCTGGCGTGACCACCTGGGAGAAGCCCCCGACTACAAAATAGACGGTGAATGGCTCGACCGTGTAAACGAAGTGGTGGACTACGCCATTTCACGGGATATGTACGCCATTATCAACATCCACCACGACGGCGGCGACGACGCAAAATTCGGCGCATGGGTAAGAAGCGCCGCCAAGGATTACGACAGCTTCAACGAAAAATACACCGCCCTCTGGGAGCAGATATGCGAGCGGTTCAAGGACTATCCCGACAGGCTTATTTTTGAAAGCGCCAACGAGATCGGCTTTGACAATTTATCAAAGAATGACGCATATGAGCTGCTGAATAAAATAAACAGCCGGTTTGTGGAAATAGTGCGCAACGGCAAAAGCAGCGGCGGCAACAACGACCGCAGGCACTTGCTCATAGCAGGCTACTGGACAGACATATCCGAGACCTGCGACAGCCGCTTTGTCCTGCCCGACGACCCCGCAGGGAGGCTTATCGTCTCGGTTCACTACTACACCCCCTGGCAGTTCTGCATTACAGGCGATATAAAGACCTGGGGCAGCGACAGCGACATTTCGGAGCTTGACAATAAAATGTCGCTGCTTAAAAGGAATTTCATCGACAAGGGCATTCCCGTGATTATAGGCGAATACGGCTTTGCGGGAACAACATCTCCCCAAAGCCAGATAAAATTTTCGGCAGCAGTGACAAAGACCTGCCACGAAATGGGCATTCCCTGCTTTTTGTGGGACGACGGCGGCATAATCAACCGTGAAAACTTCCTTTGGCGCAATCCCGACCTTATGGCGGGAATAAGAAAAAGCATTGAAGAATAATTTTAGAGGCAAGATGAACAAGCTCATCTTGCTTCTTGCTTCCTGCCTCCGGTCAGTAAATTTCCTTAAAATTCCCCAGGAACTTAAAATAGCCCATACTGCTTTGCAGATCGTCAATAAACGCCGCCACCTTGCGGTTATTGCACGACCCCTCGAAATCCAGGAACAGCAGAGCCTCAAAATCCTTTCCCGCAAGAGTTTTGTTGGCGATCTTTTTTAGGTTAAGTCCGTTCACCGCAAACTTAGTCAGAGTGCGGTACAGCCCCGCAGGGGTGTGAGGAACACGGAAAGCCACAGAAACCGTGTCCGCATCCACAGGAGCGCAGAAATTCTTGGAAAAGCATATAAACCTCGTAAAATTCGGATAAACGTCCGCAGCATGCTCACAGGCGATTTTGAGACCGTTCATCTCGGCGCACCTCTTCGAGCAAATGCAGCCGATTGCAGGGTCGGTGCTGTCCCGCACCATTTCCGCCGCCAAAGCCGTGTTTGCATATTCAACACCGCTTAAATTATTCGCCTTCAGAAACGTCTGACACTGGGCAAGAGCCTCTTTTTTGGAGAATACCCTCGTTACCCCCTCCGGGTCAACCCCCTGTCTTACCGCAAAGCAGTGAGTGATCTCCACACGAACTATGCTCGTTATGTAAAAATCATGACTGCTCATAAGATTGTAGGTCTCCTCCACCGAACCGACCGTAGAGTTTTCCAGCGGCAATATCCCAAAATCCGCCCTGCCGCTTTCCACCAGGCCCACAACATCCTTAAAATAATTCATAAAGCGAATAGGCTTGTTTTCCCCGAAAAGCTTTATGCAGGCGCTTTCCGCATACGCCCCGCCGGTGCCCTGGCAGGCAATTACAACCGCCTTGTCCGGCTCAAAAACCGCAGGGGCAGGGTAATCCTTTTCCCTGGTCATCTCCTCCGACTGAAGGCATTTGCTTATGTCCATTATCTCCGTAAATAAGACCGCCGAGGCCTCCGCCATATCCTCAGGGGCATTCGCCCTGATACGGTCTATGACCTCCTGCTCCCTGTCCGCCTGAATAATAGGCAGACCGTGAGCCTTTTTGTATGCCGCAACGTCTCTGCAAAGCTCCATTCTCCGCAGAAAAAGCTTTTGCAGATCATTGTCAATGGCATTGATCTCCTTGCGTATATCCTGTAAATCCATACTTCACCTCTATATAAAATTCCGATCATTAAGATTTTCTCAATTTGAAAAACTGCTATGAGCGCTGGTATTTCCCCCGCCTGCGGCGGAGGAAATACCTTTAATCAGCAACTCCCGGCAATTCTCCAGCCTCTAGCCTCTTACTTCCAGCCTCTAGCTTATATCCGCCATTTCCAAGTATGCGCTGCCGTTTTCCGCAATGTAGTTCTTGCGTCCCTCCAGGTTGTTGCCGAGAAGCAGCTCAAACATCTCCGCCGTCGCCTCTGCGTCCGTGGGATTAACCTTGATAAGCCGCCTTGTATCGGGGTTCATTGTGGTAAGGCTCATCATATCCGGGTCATTTTCGCCCAGTCCCTTGCTTCGCTCCAGCTTGTATTTTTCGTTCCCTATTTTTTCAAGTATAGCCGTCTTTTCCCTCTCGTCATAAGCAAAATAGGTCATATTCTTCGTGGTGATTTCATACAAAGGAGACTCCGCAATGTAAACATACCCTTTCTCTATCAGAGTGGGGGTCAGCCTGTATATCATAGTCAGCACCAGCGTCCGTATCTGAAAGCCGTCATAATCCGCATCCGTGCATATAATGACCTTGTTCCAGCGGAAATTCTCCAGAGAAAACAGCGACAAGTCCTTGTTCGCCTTTGTTTTGACCTCCACCCCGCAGCCGAGCACCTTTATCATATTGGTAATGACCTCGCTCTTGAATATCCTGTCGTAATCCACCTTAAGGCAGTTGAGTATCTTTCCCCTTATGGGAAATATGGCCTGAAATTCGGAGTTTCTTGCGATCTTGCACGAACCGAGAGCCGAATCTCCCTCCACAATATATACCTCTCTGCGGCTTTTGTCACGGGTACGGCAGTCCACAAATTTTTCCACCATATTTGCAAGGTCAATTTGCTTTGTAAGGTTGTTTTTCGTCCCCGCCCTTATCCTGTCTGCGGATTCACGGCTGCGCTTGTTTATCAGCAGCTGCTCGCAGATTTTCCCCGCATCGTCGGGATTTTCTATAAAGTAAACCTCCAGCTGACTTTTCAGAAAGTCCACCATATTGTCGTAAATAGCCTTGTTGGTGATCGCCTTTTTCGTCTGATTTTCGTAGGACGTAAAATTCGCCGTGGAAAACCCCGAATAAATAAGCACCAGACTGTCGGCAATATCATCGTCCTTGATAGACTTTTCATTTTTCAGATATTTTCCGTTGGACTTCATATAATTGTCTATCGACGAGCGGAACGCCTGCCGCACCGCCTTCTGAGGCGCACCGTCATACTCCAGCAGACTGGAATTGTGATAATATTCCTGAAAGCTTACCGTCTTTGAAAAAGTAAACGCACAGGAAAGCTTCATCTTGTATTCGGGTCTGTCCTCAGCGTCTCTGCCCTTTCGCTCACAGGAACAGAACTGTACCGCCGTCAGTGCGTCCTCCCCCACTATCTCCGCCAGATAATCGGTGATACCGTTCTCATAATAAAAGGTCTCCTCCTCAAATTCCCCCTCCGTTATCTCCCAGCGGAAAACAAAGGTGACCTTGGGGTTTACCACCGCCTGCTTTTTCATCATTTCCCTGAAATATTCCTTGGGTATCTTAATGTCCGTAAATACCTCTCTGTCGGGCTTCCACCGCTGACGTGTACCCGTCTTGCGGGACTTTACCGCCTCTTTTTGAAGCCCCCCTATATTTTCGCCCTTTTCAAAATGGAGATTGTACTTGAACCCGTCACGGAATATCTCCACATCCATATATTCCGAGGCGAACTGTGTAGCGCAAGCGCCCAACCCGTTCAGACCCAGGGAAAATTCATACTCATTGTCGCTGTACTTGCCCCCCGCATACATCTCGCAGTAAACAAGCTCCCAGTTGAACCGCTGCTCCGCCTGATTGAAGTCCACAGGGCAGCCCCGCCCGAAGTCCTGAACTTCTATCGACCTGTCGCTGTACCTTGTAACAATGATCTTGTCACCGTAACCGTCCCTTGCCTCGTCAATGGAGTTTGAGATTATCTCAAACACCGAGTGCTTGCAGCCCTCCAGATCGTTCGATCCGAAAATGACCGCAGGGCGCTTTCTTACCTTGTCCGGGCCTTTTAAAACCACTATACTTTCGTTGTCATACTCTTTCTTTTTAGCCAATTTAAATACTCCCTCTACTAGAGGCAAGAGGATTAGAGGCAAGAGGCAAGATATTTAATGCTCCTGACCCGTAACCCGTTCTTGCTCAACGCTTAATTTTATTATAAGGCAATCAGATTCACTGCTGCCGGAAGCAAGAAAATTCAGAGGCAGGAGGCAAGATATTTAATGCTCCTGACCCGTGACCCGTTCCTGCTCAACGCTTAAT